>DATBWQ010000106.1:0-6510 GCA_036514695.1 Gallionella sp.
CCCACCGTCGATCTGCTCTCGGCACGCATGGAAGTGCATGAAAAGAACGCCTGGATGCTGAGAAGCTTGTTAGAGGAATAAGGCCTTTGCATTCCTCCGCGCTGGCGTTCTTTCGGCGCAGGCTCATGCGGCGGTTTTTGCCGCGTGATGCCGGAACCAAAAGAACGCATGGATGCTGAGAAGCTTGTTAGAGGAATAACGGCCGAGTAGGGGCGTATGGCAATACGCCTCTACAAACGCAACAAATAATCCAGCCGAGTAGGGTGGATAAGCGCAGCGCATCCACCTTTTTGAGCTGGCATGGTGGATGCGCTGCGCTTATCCACCCTACTACTTTGCTTAAGCAATGGTGGGCAACAAGTTGCCCACCCTACGGTTGTAACAAATACTCCGCCGCGATACCCGCAAACACCGCCGCACCGAACCAGCTGTTGTGCAAAAATGCCTTGAAACATGCCTCGCGCCGGCGGTGTTTGATGAGGGAGTAGTGATACAGAGCGATGCCCGCCGCAGCAGCCAATCCTGCGTAATATATCCAGCCCAGACCTGCCATCTGCCCTGCCCGCGCCAGCAATGCCAGCGTGATGGCGTAACAGCTCATCACCGCCGCGACATCGTATTTGCCGAACAACAGCGCCGAGGAATGAATACCCAGACGCGCGTCGTCGTCTCTATCCACCATCGCGTATTCGGTGTCATAGGCGATCGCCCAGAATACATTGGCGAGCAGCAGCAGCCACGCCAGCGGCGGCACGCTGCCCAGTTGCGCGGCGAACGCCATCGGGATGCCGAAGCCGAACGCGATGCCGAGATAGGCTTGCGGAATCGCGAAGAAGCGTTTGGTGAACGGATAGCTGGCGGCGAGCAACACTGCCGGAACCGAAAGCAGCAGCGTCAGATCATTGAGCGGCAGGATCAGCAAAAAGGCGGTCAGCGCAAGCGCTGCTGCCAGCCATAGCGCCTCACCGGGTGCGATGCGTCCGCTGGTGATGGGACGGTCCCGGGTGCGCTGCACATGCTTGTCGAAATCGCGGTCGGCGTAGTCATTGATCACGCATCCGGCGGAACGCATCAGCGCGGTGCCGAGCGTAAAGATGAACACGATGTGCCAGGCGGGATGCCCGTCGCCCGCGATCCACACGCCCCACAGCGTCGGCCACAGCAACAGCAGGATACCGATGGGGCGATTCAACCGGGTGAGCTGGATATAGAGATGCAGGCGGTCGGCGAGGTTCATTTGTATGTCAGGATTGATCCTTTGCATCACAGATCCTTATATCTCTATGCGGGTGGCCTGACGGTGCAATTCCTGCCACATTTCAGCAGGAGGACGATCAAATATGTCTGCATCATCGAGCGGCATGACAAACCAGTCACCCTGTTTGATTTCGCGTTCGAGCTGCCAGGGCGCCCACGAAGCCATTCCATGCACCACGCGCAGATCCGTGTAGTGCCGCTTTCCGCTCAGCAATTCGCCCAGCAGCGACAAATCATAGGCAAGATAGATAGTTCCGGAAATCGCCAGCGTTCCTTCCACGGCATCCGCACCACGAACCAGATAGGAAATCTGTTCTGGGAATACTGGCCCGCCTGCAAACAGGCTGAACTTCCTGGCTGCCGGATATTCGGGAAAAATCTTGTCGAGCGTGATGTCTTGCGGACGGTTGACGATGACACCGACATGCCCGGTATTGCCATGCCTGGATACCAGGATAACCGTTTTGCGGAATCTCGGATCTGCCATTTGCTGGCTGGCAACCAGCAGAAAACCTGAAGCGGCGGGTGCCTGCGGCATTTGTTCAGGCTGGCCAGCGTGGAGCACGCCCGGCCAGATGCCGGCAAACAGCGAGCCCAGGAATAAAATAAGGCGAAATCGGGTGCACATTGCTTGATCCATGTTGGGGTGGCAAAAACTGGATGAGGTTGAATAAAAAGGATACAGCATGATAACTCAACGCCTCACCTGCTCCCAACGGTTCCCCTAAGCCGGACGAACCGGAACCAAATGCAGGACGGTAGGATGCGGTGAGGCACGAACCGCATCGCTCGCGTGCCAAATGATGCGGTTCGTGCCTCACCGCATCCTACGAAATTCTTGTCATTTTTTGAGATCATTTGACTGGCAGGAGACTATACACAGCGACATAAATCTACTGCGCGATTGTGCCATTCATCGAGCAACGGCTTAAGTACACAAATATTTCAACCCAGATTGTCCATTAGGCAGAAATTCCACCCCAACCCCTCCCAACCTCCCCTTGTCAGGGGAGGGGCAGACCGAGCACTCCCCCTGACAAGGGGGAGCTGGAGGGGGTTTCGCGGCTAATGGATTATTTGGGTTCAAATGTGTTTGGTCAGATGCAGGATTTCCGGCAGGAACACTTCCGTCACCAGCAGCGGCGCATCGTGCAGATAAAACAGCGAACGGCGCGCCCACAGTCTGCCTGGCGGATCGCTCAACACCGCGGCGGCGCGTTGATACAACGGATGGGTGCTGCGTAATGCCTTGTAATGCAGCGGCTTGCGTTCCACCAGCGGATGCGCAAACAGCATTGCGCCGAGCGGCTTGTTGCCCAGGTTGCGCACGGCCGCCCATGCGCCGCGCAAATGTTGATGGGCGCAGGTGCTGTGCGCAAACACCACGGGCTGATCGTCGGCATACAGGAACACTTCACGCGACCAGGCCAGTTGCTGAGGCCTGATACCCAGCAGGGCAGATTCATCCAGCGCGATGCGTGCCAATCCGCTGCGCACGCCGCGAACCGCGAAATGCGCGCAGCGTTGCTGGATGCGCTGCGTCAAGGAACCGTGATCGCGCAGCCACGGTGCGAGATCGGCTCCGCAACCGAGTGCTGCACCGCGCCAGAATTTATCAGAATTAATCATTTTATCGTTCCCATGCTCTGCGTGGAAACATGGTTTTTGATATGGCAGGGTAAATTTGTTCTCGGCGAAAAATTTGTAGGGTGGATAAGCGCAGCGAATCCACCTTTTTGAGCTGGCATGGTGGATGCGCTGCGCTTATCCACCCTACTACTATCGTTCCCATGTCCTGCATTGAAACATGGTTTCTGAAATGGAGTGCGCGGACATGTCTGCGCTTTGAGAAAGCGGCGACACGTCGCCGCGCTCCAAAGCAGGGGTGGGTTTAAACATGCAAGTAATCATGCTTGTTTGCCATCCAGCGCTGCAAATGCGCCCGCGCCGCTTCGGGGAAATCACGCAGCAATTCGTCGGCAACCTGCCTTGCCTGATCCAGCAAATCTTCATCCGCGCTGATGTCGGCGAAGCGCAGCATCGCCAAACCGCTCTGCCGCGAACCGAGCAGTTCGCCGGGGCCGCGCAATCGCAGATCCTGTTGCGCGATCGCGAAGCCGTCGGTGCTCTCGTAAATGATCTTCAGCCGCGCCCGCGCCAGCTCGGAGAGCGGTTGCTGATACAGCAGGATGCACAGGCTTTGTGCCGCGCCGCGTCCGACCCTGCCGCGCAATTGATGAAGTTGCGCCAGCCCCATGCGCTCGGCGTGATCGATCACCATCAGACTGGCGTTGGGCACATCCACGCCGACTTCGATGACCGTGGTGGCAACCAGCAGTTGCAATTCGTTCGCCTTGAACGCCGCCATCACGCGCGCCTTTTCGGTATTGTCGAGCTTGCCATGCACCAGCCCCACACGCAGCTCGGGGAAGGTTTCTGTGAGCAGTTGATATGTCTCCAGCGTAGTTTGCAATTGCAATGCTTCGGACTCGTCTATCAGCGGGCACACCCAATAGGCTTGCTGTCCTTCCATGCAAGCGGCGCGCACTCTGTCTATCACCTCGTCGCGGCGCTCATCGCTGGCCAGCTTGGTGATCACCGGCGTGCGTCCTGGCGGCAGCTCGTCGATCACCGACACATCCAGATCGGCGTAATAACTCATCGCGAGCGTGCGCGGAATCGGTGTGGCGCTCATCATCAGTTGATGCGGTTCATTCGAATTCGATTTCATCGTTGAAATGGAATTCGAATCCGTGCCTTTCTTGCGCAACGCCAGCCGTTGCTGCACGCCGAACTTGTGCTGCTCATCCACGATCGCCAGGCCCAGTTTGTGGAAGCTGACCTGTTCCTGGAACAGCGCGTGCGTGCCGATGGCGAGCAGTGTCTCGCCGGAGGCGATGCGCCCGGCAGCGAGTTGTTTGTCCTTTTTCTTCAGGCTGCCGGACAGCCACACCGGCGCGATGCCCAGCGGTTCCAGCCAGTCGCGCAGCTTGAAGTAATGCTGCTCGGCGAGAATTTCGGTGGGTGCCAGCAGCGCGACCTGGTAGCCGTTTTCGATCGCCTGCAACGCGGCCAGTGCCGCGACGATGGTCTTGCCGCTGCCGACATCGCCGAGCAGCAAACGCTGCATCGGATGCAGTTGCGCGAGGTCATGGCTGATCTCGGCAAAGGTGCGTTGCTGCGCTTTGGTCAGCGCGAATGGCAATTCATTTATCAGGCGCTTTGTAAGTTGCCGGTGCGGCACCAGCTTTGGGGCGACGCGTTTGCTGCGTTCGCGATGATGCACGCGCATCGACAGTTGCTGCGCCAGCAACTCGTCGAATTTGATGCGCCGCCAGGCGGCATGGCTGCGCTCTTCCAGCATACTCGCGGCAATATCAGGGGTGGGATTATGCAGCAGATGGATGCTTGCTGCGAAGTTCGCCAGATGCAGCCTTTGCAACAGCGCGTCCGGCAAGGTGTCGCCCAACGGCAGCGTCTCCAGCGCGTTGACAATCAATTTGCGCAAGATGGGTTGCGACAGCCCCGCTGTGGTCGGATAGACCGGCGTGAGACTCTGCTGCAGCGGCGTGTCGTCATCCACTGCGCGGCATTTCGGGTGCACCATCTCCAGCCCGTAATGGCCCATGCGCACCTCGCCGATGGCGCGTATCTGCTTGCCGACGGCGAGTTGTTTCTGCTGGCTGGGATAAAAATTCAAGAAGCGCAGATACAACTCGCCGCCGCTGTCCTCCAGGCGGCAAACCAGCGTGCGGCGCGGACGAAAAGCGATCTCGCTGTGGGTGATGACGCCCTGCACCTGCACCGTCTCGCCCGCTTGCACGGTGGCGATCGGCGCGAGATGGGTCTCGTCCTCGTAGCGCAGCGGCAGATGCAGCAGCAGATCGGCGCGATGGTGGATGCCGAGCTTGGCGAGTTTGACCAGCGTGACGGGGGAGATTTTCGCGGGAGCGTTCAAATTGTGTTCTTTACAATGAAGTTTGACAGCACTGTGCCATTAACCCAGATGTCCATAAGGCGGAATGTGCCAAAACCCCCTCTATGCCCCCTCGCAAGCTCTCCCCCTTATCAGGGGGGGAACCGAAACCGCTCCTCCCCCGCTCCCTCCCTGACAAGGGAGGGCTGGGGTGGGGTGGGGAGGTTGGGAGGGGTTTGTGGTTAATGGGCAATCCGGGTTTAATCCTGAACCACCAAAACTCCATCCATCTCCACCAGCGCGCCGCGCGGCAGCGCAGCCACGCCCACCGCGGCGCGCGCCGGATAGGGCTGGCGGAAATAGCTGGCCATAATCTCGTTCACCTTGGTGAAATGACCGAGGTCGGTGAGATAGACGTTCAGTTTCACCAGATCGTCAAAACTGCTGTCGGCTGCACTGGCCACCGCGCGCAGGTTCCGGAAAACGCGATGGATCTGCGCCTCAACGCCCTCCACCAACTGCATCGTGATCGGGTCGAGGCCGATCTGGCCGGACAGATATACCGTATCGCCGACGCGCACCGCTTGCGAATAAGTGCCGATCGCGGCGGGAGGATCGGGGGTCTGGATGATTTTTTTGTGTGCCATGTTGTCCTCTGCATCATGATAGTCCGCGCCGTTTGCAGCACGTCCAGTTATTCGTTCCATTTTCAAACAACAATAATGTAGGGTGCGTTCCACGCACCATCAACTTTGGTGCGTGGAACGCACCCTACGATTGAACCGCAATTATAGCCGCTTACGTAATGACGGTAGGCCGCTCGCGCCCGGTGCGTTTGCGCAGTTCTGAGATCTCCAGTGCGATGGCTATCAGTGCCGCAAGCCCTTCCTGAGCATCGAGATGATGTTTGGAGACGTCCGGTTCGTATCTCTCCAGGTAGATGCGCAGCGTGGCGCCCCCGGTGCCGGTGCCGGACAGCCGGAACACGATGCGCGAACCATCGGTGAACAGGATGCGCACTCCCTGGCCGGTGCTGACACTGCCGTCCACCGGATCGGTGTAACTGAAGTCGTCGCACATTTTCACCTGCATATGCCTGTCCTGAGTCCTTCGACCATGCTCAGGAGAGCCTTGTCGAAGCGGCCCGAACTGCGCACCCTTCAGCTCGGCAAAGCGGTCATGCAGCAGTTTCATCACGCCGTTGGCGGCATCTGAAGGAATGTCTTCGTAATCGTGGCGCGAATAGACGTTGCGCCCGTAGCGCGCCCAGTGTTCGCGAACTATGGTCTCCACCGGTTGTTTGCGCACCGCGAGTATGTTCAGCCAGAACAGCACCG
>DATBWQ010000107.1:0-12958 GCA_036514695.1 Gallionella sp.
GCGGCGCGGAAAACACGCGCGAACTGGAGGAGCGGGCGCGCGCCGGCGAGTCCATGGTGTTCTTCCCCGAAGGCACCTTCCGGCGCGAACCCGGACTGATGTCATTCAGGTTGGGCGCGTTTCTGTCCGCCGCACGATCCGGCACGCCCGTGCTGCCGGTCACCCTGACCGGCACACGCTCCCTGCTGCGCGGGGAGCAGTTGCGGCCGCGCCGCTGCGAGCTGAAAGTGCTGGCCGGCGAGCCGCTGTTTGCGGCGGGAGACGACTGGCAGTCGGCGCTGCAACTGCGCGATGCGGCGCGGCGTCAGATCCTGGCGCAGTTGGGGGAACCCGACACGGCCGCCTGACATGAGGTGAAAACGATATACCAGTCCCTAACACCGGCATCGCCGCGATCTTCGAGGAAATTGCCGGCCTGCTGGAGATTCAGTTCGAACGGCGCCAAGAGCGCGGGGTATCGAAAAACTTGAGCGGGCGTAGGGAGCTTCTGCCACGCCCGCCAAACCCCGGATTTCGCTGCGCTACATCCGGGCTACATCACTTCCATTTTTTTATTTTAGCCTGCGCTGTCCCCGCAGCAAGACTGCGGGGAATTACAAGTTGAACCGCGTGCTCAATCCGGACGTTCCGGTGACGCGCCTCAAGCGAAGGGGGCCGCCAGACACTCTGAGTGATTGCATTACCACCTCTGAGCGGAGGCTGCAAAATTGAACGGAAAATCAGGCAGGATTATGCCGAGGGAATCTCAAAGCACAGGAACGATAAGTCCTGTTTCCTTATTTACTGACTTATGAGTTGGTTCGCAATTTTCTTGAGCTGTGGAACGGGAAAGGATAGACATTCCAGCGTTTAATTGTGTATCAATCAGGTAGTTAAGGTTATAATCGCGCCGTCTTTGACCAATCTGATAGTAGAGGAGCAGCATGGGCTTTCTGGCCAACAAACGGATTTTGATTACCGGCATGATCAGCACCCGCTCGATTGCATACGGCATCGCCCAGGCCATGCACCGCGAAGGCGCGGAACTGGCCTTCACCTATCAGGGTGAGCGGGTACGTGACCGCGTGCTGGACTTATGCAAGGAGTTTGACAGCGAGCTGATTTTCCAGTGCGATGTCGCCAGCGATGACGATATCAACCAGCTGTTTGTCGATCTGAACAAGCATTGGGATGGCTTTGATGGCTTTGTGCATGCTATTGGTTTTGCACCCCGCGAGGCGTTGGACGGAGAATTTCTGGATGGTTTCAGCCGTGAAGCATTCCGCATCGCGCACGACATCAGTGCCTACAGCTTTCCGGCCATGGCCAAAGCCGCGCTGCCGATGATGGAGGGTCGCGAGGCTTCTCTGTTGACGCTGAGCTATCTCGGTGCCGTGCGCACCATGCCACACTACAACGTGATGGGCATGGCCAAGGCTAGCCTGGAAGCCAGTGTGCGTTATCTGGCGATGCAACTGGGGCGCCAGGGGATACGCGTGAACGGCATTTCCGCCGGACCGATAAAAACACTGGCTGCCTCCGGCATCGCCGATTTCGGCAAATTGCTCAGCTACAACGAGAAACACGCGCCACTCAAGCGCAATGTGACCGTCCAGGAGGTTGGCAATGCTGCGGCCTTCCTGTGCAGCGACTTGGCCAGCGGCATCACCGGAGAGATCACTTACGTTGACGGCGGTTTCAACACCACCGCGTTAGGCACAACAGAACCCTGATCTGCATTGCCTGCAAATAAAACGCCACCCTCGGGTGGCGTTTTATTTGTGATGCACCGGAATCAGGGTTGTGCGGGCACGTCCTCGGACAAATTCATTTTGATGGACGCGCTCTGTCTGGCGTCAGACAGATAGGCGCGGAACATTTCCTCTCCGGTCAGTTGCCGCAACTGCTGCGCGTAGCGTGAGCGTTTCTCCTCACCAATTTGATCGCCATCCTTGACTGCATCGATACGTGCCATCAGGTAACCTTGACGCTCCGCTTCGATACCAACGTACTGAGGCAGGCTGGCAGGATTCGCCTGGAATATTTTCTTTACCAATCCCGGATCCAGCGACCCATACTGCGCACGGGTGATGGTCTGCACCTGACCCCAGTTTAATTTCGGTTTGCCTCCACTCTGCAATTGCGCCAGCATGGCTTTGCCCTGCACCGCGGCCAGCTCCAATGCGTGCTGGTGCAGCAGTTTTTGCCGGATCACCTCCTGGACTTCGGCAAATGCGCGCACTGCGGCCGGTTTATGTTCAAGCACTCGCGCAGCGACCAGCGTATTCGGCGCTACCTCGATCGCGGCAGTGTTACGCTTGTTCTTCACCACTTCATCGTTGAAGATCGCCTGCAACATTTTTGCGGTCCAAAGGTCTCCCGCACCAACCCCGTTGACCAACCATCCGCTCTGCTCTGTCCTGGCGCCAATCAGATCGGCCGCCGGTTTCAGAGTATCGCTCTGCTCATAGACAGTACTGCTGAATTTCTCTGCCAGCTCGGCGAACTTGTCGGCAGATTTCTGCTGACGCAGCTTGGTCAGGATATCGTCACGCGCCTCCTCGAAAGGTAAATCTCTGGAAGGCTTGACTGCAATCAGCTTGATGATGTGATAACCAAAATCAGACTTCACCAACGCGCTGATCTCACCGGGTTTCAAAGCAAAGACTGCATCCTCGAAAGGCTTGACCATCACGCCGCGACCCACGAAGCCAAGATCGCCACCATTGGCAGCGGAACCGGGATCCTGTGAATTCAGCTTGGCCAACTCGGCAAACCTGGCGGGAGTTTTGCTGACTTGTTGCAGCAACTGCTCGGACTTCTCCCTGGCGGTATCCTGTTGTGCCTGCGATGCACCGGCTGGCACTGCAATCAGGATATGCGCCGCACGGCGTTCTTCCGGCGTGCCAAATTCACTCCGATGCTCGTCGTAATAATTGCGCACCTCTTCGTTGCTCACGTCGATCCTGGACAGCAGATCATCCATGGTGAATTTCACATATTCGACTTTAGCCTGCTCCCTGACCTGGAATTCCTGCATGTTCTGGTTGTAGTAATTTTTCAGTGCGTCCTCATCCACTTTCGCCTGCGCTATATAGGGCTGAAATGAAACAGCTGATACACTCACGATCCGTTGCTGCTCATTCAAACGGATAATGTTCTCCGCCACGCTGCTTGAAGCGTATCCATTTTGCAGGTATGCATCCTGTATCTGCTGCCACAGCATGTCGTCGCGCAGGCGCGCCTCGAATGCCAGTGGCGACATGCCCTGATTTGCCAGTGCTGCTTCATAGCGTTTCTTGTCGAATTTTCCACCATCCTGAAAAGCCTCGATGCCGCCTATCAACCGGGCTACCTGCTCATCCGTCACAGCCAGTCGCGCATTCCTGGCACGCTCCAGCATCAACCGCTGCGCGACCAGATTTTCAATCACCGCGCGCTTCATTTCCTGACTGTCGAGCATGGCCGGATCAAAGTTGTCTCCCATCTGCTGCCGCAGCCTGTCCTGCTGCTGACGCAACGCATTTCCCAACTCCTGCTGGGAAATTTTTGCGCCATTCACCGTGGCTGCCACTTCTGCCGTATTGCCCGAACGGGTATATGAATCCACCCCCCAGAATGCAAATGGCAGAATAATGATTGCCAGTACGATCTGTACAAAACGCTTTTTTTCGTGAACAAAATCGAACATATCTACACCACCCAAGCTATGGATTCAAAAGAAACAGATGTGAAAAAGGCGAACTTGCGTTCGCCTAGATTTGGCGGAGTGGACGGGACTCGAACCCGCGACCCCCGGCGTGACAGGCCGGTATTCTAACCAACTGAACTACCACTCCAGAAAATATTTTGCTGGTGGGTGCTGACGGGATCGAACCGCCGACATTCGCCTTGTAAGGGCGACGCTCTACCAGCTGAGCTAAGCACCCGGCAAAGTCTGCTAGTTTACAGCATCCTTCAGGCCTTTGCCCGCACTAAATTTCGGAACTTTGGCTGCCTTGATTTTGATCGTTGCGCCAGTGCGTGGATTGCGGCCATTGCGCGCGGCGCGTTTGCCAACCTTGAAAGTACCGAAGCCAACCAGACTCACGGTATCGCCCTTCTTCAGCGTCTTTTTGATTGTGTCTACAGTCGCATCCAGTGCGCGAGCGGCGGCAGCCTTAGAGAGTTCAGCGGATTTTGCAATTGCATCAACCAGATCAGATTTATTCACGTAAGTCCCCTTTGCGAGTGATTGAAAAAACGAGTGATTAAAAAACAGGGAGAGCCCTGCAATGGCTTTATATCAAGGGGGCGCAGCTTTGGTCAAGCGATTACTAATAAATTTTTTTTCTTGCATTGCCAAATTCAAGCTGTTAGGAATTCTCGCTCAATGCTTGGTCACCAATGCTGAATCGGGCTGCTTCACATCCCCAGCCAAGGCAACAACATCAACCTTTTCAAGAGGTTCAGCCAGCGGCTCGGGCATGCGCTCGAGTGCCATTTCAAAAACCTGGTCTATCCATTTGACCGGATGTATGTCCAGTTTGTTTTTGATGTTGTCGGGAATTTCTGCCAGATCCTTGGTGTTTTCTTCGGGTATCAACACGACTTTGATGCCGCCGCGCTGCGCCGCAAGCAGCTTCTCCTTCAGGCCACCGATAGGCAACACCTCTCCGCGCAACGTGATCTCGCCGGTCATCGCCACATCGGCACGCACCGGAATACCCGTCAATGCGGAGACCATCGCCGTGCACATGCCTATGCCTGCACTTGGACCATCCTTGGGGGTCGCGCCCTCTGGCAGGTGGATGTGCAAGTCGGTCTTCTGGTAGAACTCTTCATCTATTCCCAAACGCTTGGCGCGACTGCGCACGACACTCAACGCGGCCTGTATGGACTCTTGCATCACCTCGCCCAGCTTGCCGGTAGTCGTTGTTTTGCCCTTGCCCGGCAACACGGCGGTCTCGATGGTCAGCAATTCGCCGCCCACCTCGGTCCATGCCAGCCCCGTCACCTGCCCGATCTGATTGTTCTTTTCGGCGACCCCGTAAGAATAACGGCGCACACCCAGATATTTGTCAAGATTGCGCGAATTGACCACGACTTTCCTGTCGCGTTCTTTCAGCGAAAGCGACTTCACCACCTTGCGGCAGACCTTGGAAATCTCCCGCTCCAGTCCGCGCACACCGGCTTCGCGCACGTAATAACGCACGATGTCGCGCAGGGCACTTTCCGAGATATTGATCTCTTCAGGCTTCAGACCATTGTTCTTGATCGCCTTGGGTACCAGATAGCGCGTGGCGATGTTGATCTTCTCTTCTTCCATATAACTGGAAACATGGATGATCTCCATACGGTCCATTAATGCGTCCGGGATGTTCAGCGTATTCGCCGTCGCCACGAACATCACGTCGGACAAGTCGTACTCGACCTCGACGTAATGATCTACAAACGTGCTGTTCTGCTCCGGATCGAGCACTTCCAGCAGCGCGGAAGACGGGTCGCCGCGCATATCCATGCCCATCTTGTCCACTTCATCGAGCAGGAACAAGGGGTTCTTCACCCCGACCTTGCTCATGTTCTGCAATATCTTGCCCGGCATGGAGCCGATATAGGTGCGGCGATGCCCGCGGATCTCCGATTCATCGCGCACCCCGCCCAATGACATGCGCACGAACTTGCGATTGGTAGCGCGCGCAATGGATTGCCCCAGCGAGGTCTTGCCCACACCGGGCGGTCCGACCAGGCAAAGGATAGGGGCCTTGAGTTTATTTACCCGCTGTTGCACGGCGAGGTACTCAAGAATGCGCTCCTTGACCTTGTCCAACCCATAGTGATCCTCTTCCAGCACTACTTCTGCCTGAACAAGATCGGCGCTGATCTTGGTCTTCTTCTTCCACGGCAGGGCGATCAGCACATCAATGTAGTTGCGCACCACCGTCGCCTCGGCAGACATCGGCGACATCATGTGCAGCTTTTTCAGCTCCGCTTCGGCTTTGGTGCGCGCCTCTTTGGGCATGTGCGCGGCCTTGATCTTTTTTTCCAACTCGTCGAAGTCGGTGCCTTCCTCGCCCTCGCCCAGCTCCTTCTGGATCGCCTTGACCTGCTCGTTCAGGTAGTACTCACGCTGGCTCTTTTCCATCTGACGCCTCACACGGCCGCGGATGCGTTTCTCGACCTGGAGAATATCGATCTCACCCTCCAGCAGGCCAAGCAAATGTTCCAGGCGTTTGCGCACCCCAAAGACCTCCAGCACTTCCTGTTTTTGCTCCAGTTTGAGCGGGAGGTGAGCGGCTATGGTGTCGGCCAGGCGGCCGGCATCATCGATGCTGGCCAGCGAGGTCAGGATTTCCGGGGGGATTTTCTTGTTGAGCTTCACATACTGATCGAACTGCGCGATCAGCACGCGCCGCATCGCCTCGGATTCACTGTCTGTTCCATCCTCGGCAGGGATGATTTGAACCTCGGCATCGAAATGCGTCTTGGCATCGAAAACACGCAGCACATTGGCGCGCTGTGTGCCTTCCACCAGCACTTTTACGGTACCGTCCGGCAGTTTCAGCATCTGCAGGATGTTGGCCATGCTGCCTATGGCATAAAGATCGTCCGTGCCCGGCTCATCCTTTGCCGCAGACTTCTGCGCCACCAGCACGATGCTCTTGTCCGCCTCCATCGCCGTCTCCAGTGCCTTGATGGATTTGGAGCGGCCGACAAACAACGGAATCACCATATGCGGGAACACCACCACGTCGCGCAATGGCAGTAGCGGGTGCAAATTGCTTACAGCGGGGATGCTGGGGATATCTTGTTCTAACATGGCAATCACCTATTTGTTGATTGTGGGGTTAGATGGGGATAACTTGAATAAATTCAAGCACCCCATCGGGACAAGATAAAAGAGCGGGCGGAATCAGCCTGGATCAGGCCGCCTTGTGTGTATCCGCATAGATGACGATGGGTTTGATTTCACCGGTCGAGCCGGTTACGTCCAGCACGACCTTGCTGACATTATCCATCGAGGGCAAATCGAACATCACCTCCAGCAGCGCTTGTTCGAGTATCGAGCGCAATCCGCGCGCGCCGGTCTTGCGTGCCAGGGCCTTGCGCGCAATGGCCAGCAGCACGCCTTCGCGGAATTCCAGGCCGACGTTTTCCATCGCGAACAGTTTCTGGTATTGCTTGGTCAGCGCGTTCTTCGGCTCGGTCAGGATTTGCACCAAAGCGGCTTCGTCCAGTTCCTCGAGTGTCGCGATGACCGGCAAGCGCCCGACGAATTCAGGTATCAGGCCGAATTTGATCAGGTCTTCCGGCTCCACCTCGCGCAAGGTCTCGCCGGTCTTGCGCTCATCCTTGCTGCTGATGGTTGCGCCAAAACCGATGCTGGCCTTGGAGGAACGGTTGCGTATGACCTTTTCCAGCCCGTCGAACGCGCCGCCGCAGATGAACAGGATATTGGTGGTATCCACCTGCAGGAATTCCGTGTTCGGGTGCTTGCGCCCGCCCTGCGGAGGGATCGATGCCTTGGTGCCCTCGATCAGTTTGAGCAGGGCCTGCTGCACCCCTTCACCGGACACGTCGCGCGTGATGGAGGGGTTATCCGACTTGCGCGAGATCTTGTCTATCTCATCCACATACACGATACCGCGCTGCGCCTTCTCCACATCATAGTCGCAGGTCTGCAACAGCTTCTGAATGATGTTTTCGACATCCTCGCCGACATAACCGGCCTCGGTCAGCGTGGTGGCATCAGCCATCACGAACGGCACATCCAGCAATCGCGCCAGTGTTTGCGCCAGCAGGGTCTTGCCGGATCCGGTAGGGCCGACCAGCAGGATGTTGCTCTTGGCCAGCTCCACGCCATCCTTGTCGTCGCACTTGAGGCGCTTGTAGTGGTTGTACACCGCCACCGACAGGATCTTCTTGGCCTGCTCCTGGCCGATCACATATTCATCGAGTGCCCGGCAAATTTCTTTCGGCACCGGGAGATCGGTTTTTTCAGCCTTGTTGTTTTCGTTCTGGATCTCCTCGCGCATGATGTCGTTGCACAGCGTGATGCATTCATCGCATACGAACACCGACGGACCCGCGATCAACTTGCGCACTTCATGCTGGCTCTTGCCGCAGAACGAGCAGTAAAGCAATTTGTCACCTGATTTTTTATCGCCAGTCATTGCTATTGCCCTCCATCAAGTTATCGGCGAACCGATCATTTTCCTCAAACACGCTTTTCCAGCATCTTGTCCACCAGTCCGTATTTCACGGAATCCTCGGCACTCAGGAAGTTGTCGCGGTCGGTGTCGCGCTCGATCGTTTCAACTGTCTGTCCGGTGTGCTGTGCCAGCAGTTGATTGAGCTTCTGCTTCAAATACAAGATCTCCCGCGCATGGATTTCGATATCCGAAGCCTGGCCGCGGAAACCGCCCATCGGCTGATGGATCATCACGCGGGAATTCGGCAGGCAGAAACGCTTGCCCTTTTCGCCCGCAGCCAGCAGGAATGATCCCATACTGGCGGCTTGCCCGACACACAGTGTGCTGACGTTCGGCTTGATGAACTGCATGGTGTCGTAGATCGCCATCCCGGCGGTCACCGAACCTCCCGGCGAATTGATGTAGAAATGAATGTCCTTGTCCGGATTTTCCGATTCCAGGAACAACATTTGCGCCACGATCAGGTTCGCGCTGTGATCATTGACCTCGCCGACCAGGAACACCACTCGCTCCTTGAGCAGCCGTGAATAAATGTCATACGCCCGCTCGCCTCGCCCGCTGGTTTCAACGACCATCGGGATCAAACCGATATTTTGCGGCTGTTGGTAGTGCGTCATGTTATGGGGCCTCTAAAAATTCAGAATTTCGGGATGAAGCGCAAGGAGCCGCGCAACGAATGACGAGGCATATCGCATAGATAGACGAGGAATGAGCGAGCACGCGACACCGCGATTCGCCCGAAAAATGAATTTGTAGAGGTCTCATTAGCTGTTTCCCATCAGCTCGTTGAATTCCGCCTGTTTGTCAGTGGTCTTGGCCTGCCCCATCACCCAGTTCACCATGTTTTCTTCCAGCACCAGATTCTCCACCTCGATCATGCGCTTGGGATCAGCCGCATACCAACGGATGATTTGCTCAGCCTCGTCAAAACTCTGAGCATAATCCTCGATCATTGCCTTGGTCTGCTCCGGCCTGGCCTGCAGACCATGCTGCCAAATCAGTTCAGCAAGGATCAGCCCCAGCCTTACCCGTCTCTCGGCACGCTCCTTGAACAAATCCGGCTGGATCGGCATTCCTTGCATCTTCACACCGCGCGACTCCATATCCCGCACAGTTTGCTGCATCATGCTCTGCGTTTCCTTGTCCACCAAACTCATGGGCACATCAAACCTGGCGGCTTTCAGCAACGCATCCATCGCCGCATCCTTGTTGCGCACTTTCAGACGGCGCGAGACTTCGCGAGTCAAATTACTGCGGATCTCATCGTTCAGTTTGCTCACATCACCGTCAGTGATGCCGACAGATCTGGCGAATTCGGCATCCACTTCGGGCAGCCTGGGAGCCTCTACCCGGTGCAACACAACGGTGAAGTTCACCCTCTTTCCGGCTATGTTTTTGCCGTGATAACCCTCCGGGAAAGTCATCTCGAATGATTTGGTCTGATTCGCCTTCATTCCGATGATGGCGGCCTCAAAATCCGGCAACATCTGCCCTGCACCCAGCACCACAGCCATATCCTTTGCCTCGCCGCCCTCAAATGCTTCACCATCGAGTTTGCCGGCAAAATCGATATGCACCCGATCTTCGTTCTGTGCCGGACGATCCACTTCCTCGAACGTTGCGCGCTGTTTGCGCAGTGTCGCAATGGTGTTTTCCACATCAGCGGGTGTCAGCTCGTATACCAGGCAATCTACCGTTTCGCCCGACAGGTCGCCGATCACCACCTCAGGGTAGACCTCGAAAGTAGCGCTGAATTCGATTTGATCGGCATTCAGGTCATCGGTCTTGATCTCGAATCGGGGGGAACCTGCCACCCTCAGATTGTTGGTCAATGCCGCTTCTTGGAAAGAACGTTGCAACGCTTCTCCCAGGGCTTCCTGATGAACTTGCGCACCATAGTGCTGCTCGATGACCTTTGCAGGCACCTTGCCGGGACGAAAACCGGCGATTTTCGCATTGCGCCCGATGTTCTTCAGCCGGGCCGAGACCACGCCGCGAATGGCCTGTTGGGGTATGGAAGCGTTAAGTCGTCGTTCTAATGCGCTCACAGTTTCTACGCTGGTCATGCTGTATTTCCTTGAGTGAAGTTAAATTGGACACTGGTGCGAAAGGAGAGACTCGAACTCTCACGCCTTGCGGCGCTGGAACCTAAATCCAGTGCGTCTACCAATTCCGCCACTTTCGCGCCGTATATATTTCCAGCTTTGGCGGCAATTATAACATCAACCCGTCCGTTTTATTTCGACCACTCTGCGCCCGCGCAACTTGCCTTGCAGCATCAATGGAAAAACTGGCGGCAACTCGCTGAATGGCACGCTCTGTGCCACCAGTTCCAACTGTTTGGGGCGAAGGTCAGTTGCCAGGCGTTGCCAGATCTGGCGGCGCAGCGGCATGGCGGTGGCGGCAGAGTCGATGCCGATCAGACGCACGCCGCGCAGGATGAAGGGCAACACCGTGGTATGCAACTCGATGCCGCCCGCATTGCCGAAGCTGGCGATCACGCCGTTCTGCTGCATGGTGCGCGTCAGCCACGCCAGCGTCTCGCCGCCCACCGCATCCAGCGCGCCCACCCATTGCGCCTTTTCCAGCGGACGGGTGCCCATCACCAACTCCTTGCGCGGCAGGATTTCCGTCGCACCCAACGACTTCAGGTAATCGTGTTCGCTGTCCTTGCCGGTCAGCGCCGCAACGTGATAGCCAAGTTGCGCCAGCATCTGGATCGCGAGGCTCGCCACCCCGCCGGTCGCGCCGGTCACGATCACCTTGCCGTTCCCGGGTCGCAGTTCGTTCTGCTCCAGGCGATGAACAGACAACGCGGCAGCAAAACCCGCCGTGCCGATCGCCATCGCCTCGAACAGCGTCAGCCCTTGCGGCAACGGCACCACCCAATCGGCGGGAACCCGCACGTATTCGGCAAACCCGCCATCGTGATCCACGCCCATGCCGTAGCCCGTCACGATCACCGCATCGTCGACCTTGAAACGCGCATCTTCAGAACTTACCACCACGCCCGCCACATCCACCCCGCCCACGCAGGGAAAACGGCGTATCACCTTCCCCGCGCCGGTAGCGGCAAGCGCGTCCTTGTAATTCACATCGGAGTAATGCGCCTGTATGACGACCTCGCCAGGATCGAGATCATCCAGCGTCAGCTCGACGAAACGCCCGGCGGATTTGCCGTCTTGCTCGAAAATGCGGTAGGCACGAAATTTTTGCATGAATGAATTTTTTGGAATCATATTTGACATTTTCGCGGCCGGGAGGCCGCTCCCACCAAAAGCCGCTCCCACCCGATACTGCTCCAATCTCAAAAGAATCTAATGTGGGAGCGGCCTCCTGGCCGCGATAACCGTAGCGCATTCACAGCCATATAGCATCCCACAGGGAATAATCTCCAATCTTTTTAACCAAACCGGCGCGCAATGGGTTTGCAATAATATATCGAGCCACTTCCGGCAGGTCGTCCTCTTTGCGTATGGCACGGTCATGGAATCCGTCTTGCCAAACATGCACAGCCTCCACCTCGCCAGACTTCCGCAAGACATTACCGATTTTTCTGGCTGAATAGTTCTTTACCGACTTCATCACTTCCGACAGCGAAGTCTGATGTTGCAAGGCAACCAGCCAGTGCAGGTGATCCGGCATCAGCATGAATGCCAAACTCTCAATACGGTTTTCATTTTCCTGAAAACGCATTGCTTGCACGACTATCCGCCCCCAAACCAGATTCAGGAAAAACGGTCTGCGTTGCCAAGTAGCCGTCGTGAGAAGGTATATCCGCCCCTCCTCAGAATAACGGCCCACGCGCAGTTTTTTGCTGTGGGGTGTGTATTCATCTTTCTTCATGATTATCTTGCGGGAGACTATCCTGTGGGAGCGGCCTCCCGGCCGCGACATTGTGTATCGCCATGCTCATCGCGGCCGGGAGGCCGCTCCCACAAACAATTCCCACAAACAATTTCTACAAACCACTCTCACAACCCCCACAAACCGTTCCGCTGTTCACATCAAATATCCAGCAACACCCGTCCTGGATATTCCAGCGCTTCCTTGATCGCAGCCAAAAACAGCACCGCTTCGCGGCCGTCGATGATGCGGTGGTCGTAGGACACCGCGAGATAATTCATCGGGCGGATCACGATCTGTCCGTTCTCCACCACTGCCCTGTCCTTGGTTGCGTGAATACCGAGTATGGCTGATTGCGGCGGATTGATGATCGGGGTGGAGAGCATCGAGCCGAACACGCCGCCGTTGGAAATCGAGAACGTGCCGCCGGTGAGTTCTTCAATCGTCAGTTTGCCGGTCTTGGCGCGCACGCCGAAATCGGCGATCTGTTTTTCGATGTCGGCAAAGGACAGTTTGTCCGCGTCGCGGATGATGGGCACGACCAGGCCGCGCTCGCTGCCGATGGCCACGCCGATATCGAAATAGCCGTGGTAGATGATGTCGGTGCCGTCCACCGAGGCGTTGACGATCGGAAACTTCTGCAACGCCAGCACCGCCGCCTTGACGAAGAACGAGGAGAAGCCGAGCTTGATGCCGTGCTTGTTCTCGAACGCATCTTTGTAGCGGTTGCGCAGATCCATCACCGGCTGCATGTTGACTTCATTGAAGGTAGTCAGGATCGCGGCGTTCTGCTGCGATTGCAGCAGGCGTTCGGCGATGCGCTGACG
Source organism: Gallionella sp. (assembly GCA_036514695.1). Lineage (GTDB taxonomy): Bacteria > Pseudomonadota > Gammaproteobacteria > Burkholderiales > Gallionellaceae > Gallionella. The sequence continues at coordinate 12,845 of DATBWQ010000107.1, forward strand.
GATGCGTGTCATTGCCACACGTTGCTCGGGGCGATTGCCGGAAGGCGCGATCGTTGGAACGGCTTGCTGCGGATTAACCTGCTGCATCGCGTTCAGCACGTCCTCTTTGGTGAC
>DATBWQ010000108.1:0-2021 GCA_036514695.1 Gallionella sp.
TTCCACAGCAGAATATGCGCTCGTCGTTTTCATTTATTGCTACTTATTCAGACCTTCCTTAATCCATTATTGCTTCCACCGGAACAATGATCTTCACTTCATCGCTCACTGCCGGGACGAATTTCGTCATGCCGAATTCGGAGCGTTTCAGAATGGCGGTGATGTCCGCGCCGCAGGCCGGTTTTTTGACCATCGGGTGCGGGGCGCAGCGGAAGTTGCTCACGGTGAGCGTCAGCGGTTTGGTTACGCCGAGCAGGGTGATACTGCCTTCGGCGGCCACCACCTTGTCGCCTTCGAACACCAGCTTGTCCGAGGCGAAGCGCATGGTCGGGAATTGCGCGACGTTGAAGAACTCATCCGACTTCATGTGCTCATCCCATTTCTCGAACCCCATGTCGACCGAGGCGGTTTCGATCACCAGTTCCACGCTGCCTTTTTTCGCGGCGGTGTCGAGGGTGACCTTGCCGCTGGAATTGTTGAAGCGGCCGCGCTGGGTCGAGAAGCCGAGATGGTTGACCTCGAAAATCGGCCAGGTGTGGCGCGGATCCACGGTGTAGTTATCGGCGGCGCAGGCGGGCGCGGCAAGCAGGCCGGTGAGGAGGATTGCGAGAAGTTTGCTCATGGTGTTTTCCTTTCGATTTGGTTATTTTTTTGTAACGGTAAAGTGGAAGCGGATCTGCACTTCATCGGCGACCGTATCGGTGTCGCTCCAGATACCTGAGCCGATGCCGTAATCGAGCCGCTTGATCTGGAACGTGCCGTCAATGGTCAGCGTATCAGCATTTTGTTTGAGCGTGAAGGGGGCCTTGACGTCCAGCGACCTGCCCTTGATGGACAGCTTGCCGAGCACCTCATAACGATCCTTGCCGGATGGTTTGACGCTGCCCGAGACGAAGCTGGCTGCGGGGTGGTTCTTGGTGTCGAACCAGGCCTTGCCAGCGACTTCGGTATCGACTTCGGCGTTGCCGGTGTCGATGCTGGCAAGCTCGATGTCGATGTGCGCCATCCCGGCTTCCGGCTTGGCAGGATCTACCGCGATGCGCGCAGCAAACTTCCTGAAGTTGCCCTCCACCGGCACGCCCATCTGTTTGGAGACGAAGCTGATGTTGCTTTGTTGCGGACGCAGCACGGTGAATTCTGCGCCTAGCACCGGCGAGGCGGCAAGCAGCAGCGGAATGATCAGCAAATATTTCATGAGTTCCTCTTGAGAAACGGAATCATACGCGCCAGTATTTCGTCGCGCTCGATGAAGTGATGTTTCAGTGCGGCGCCGGCGTGGGCAAGTATCAGGCCGAGCAACAGGAAGTTGAGGCCCACGTGCACCCCCTGGAGCAGGTCGCCCAGTTCCTTGTTCTTGGCTACCAGATCGGGCAGGGGCAGCACGCCGAACCACACGGTCTGCACACCCTTGGCGGAACTCATCAGCCAGCCGCTCAGCGGCACGATGATCATCAGCGCATACAACAGGGAGTGCGCAGATTGCGCGGCGATCTTTTCCCAGCGCGGCATGCTGTCGAGCAACGGCGGCGGGCGGTGAGTGGCGCGCCACAGTATGCGCAACAAGACCAGCAGGAACAGCGTGACGCCGATCCACTTGTGATAGCTATACAGTCTTAGCTTGTCCGGCGATATCGGCAGGTCGTGCATATACACGCCCAGCGGGAAGGTGGTGAAGATCAGCAATGCCATTACCCAATGCAGGGTAATGGCGGTGCGGGTGTAGTGATTCGTCATGGCGATTTCCCGGTTTGGTTGGGCAATCCTAGTGCACAGTAACACCTTAAAACAACCCCCCTCAGTCCCAGCCTTTGTGCGAGCATCCGCTGCGCGGATTGCCTGCTTGATCCACTTCAGGGGGGAGCCTTTAAGCCTCCCATGACAAGCATGTACTGAGCTTGTCGAAGTGGGGAGGTTTGGAGGGGTTGGTTCGCGAAGATTCAGGTGTTACATACATAGTATTGTTGAGCTTTACATAATTCATGACTGTTAGGTGATTTACCGTAGGGCGGGCTTTGCCCGCC
>DATBWQ010000109.1:0-17204 GCA_036514695.1 Gallionella sp.
GCGGGCAAAGCCCGCCCTACGGTAAATCACTTAACAGTCATGAATTATGTAAAGCTCAATAATCAGGAGTGTTTCTCGAACCATTTCTTTGCATTCTCCACGTCCAGCGCGATGTGCCGCGTCAGCGTTTCCACATCGGGATATTTTTCTTCATCGCGCAGCTTCTGCAAAAACTCCACGCGCAAATGCTTTCCATAGATCTGTTGCGCGAACTCGAACAGATGAACCTCCAGTACCGGTTTGGCATCACGCCTCAGTGTCGGGCGCACGCCCAGGCTGGACACGCCTTGCAGCACACCCATACCCTCGGCATGCGCCTGCACCACGAAGATGCCGGTCAGCGGCGGGAAGTTGTGCTTCAACTGGATGTTTGCGGTGGGGAAGCCCAGCCTGCGCCCCATCCCGTCGCCGTGCTCCACACGTCCACTGATGCTGTAGTGCCGTCCCAGATAACGCTGCGCGGTGCGCATCTGCCCTGCCACCAGGGCCGCGCGTATCGCCGTGCTGGAAATTCGCACCCCGTCATGTGTCACACTGCGAACCGACTGTACCGCAAAACCAAGTTGCGCACCGATCTTCTCCATCAGCGCAAAATCGCCGCCGCGCCCGCTGCCGAAACGGAAGTCATCACCGATCAACACGAATTTGGCCGACAACTTCTCATGCAGCGCATTGATGAAATTCGCCGCACTCATCTGCGTGAAACGTTCATTGAAGCGGCATATATGCACACGGTTTATGCCCAGCACGGCAAAGAATTCGAGCTTCTCGCGCAGGCTGGTAAGCCGCGCCGGGGCCTGCTGCGGCGTGAAAAACTCGCGCGGATGCGGCTCGAAGATCACCACCGCCGTTTGCAGACCGCGCGTTTGCGCCGCAGCACGCAATTCGCCCAGCAAGGCCTGATGGCCCAGATGCACCCCGTCGAAATTACCGATGGTGAGCGCAACAGGCTGGGAATCAGGAGAATAGAGGCCGCGTAGGATTTTCATGGACGCGAATTATACCGTAGGATGGGTCGAACGCAGCGATACCCATCGCCATCATGCCCGCATGGCCAACTAAAGATAGGATGCAGTGGTGCGGATGATGGGTATCGCTGCGCTCGACCCATCCTATACGGGCTTGAAGGGGAGGGAATTATTGATGTTCTCAATGCGAATCAAAATTAAACCCAGATTGTCCATTAGGCAAAAATTCCACCCCAACCCCTCCCAACCTCCCCTTGTCAGGGGAGGGGCAGACCGGGCACTCCCCCTGACAAGGGGGAGCTGGAGGGGGTTTCGAGGCTAATGGATTATCTGGGTTAAACCTTCTTCAAAAATTCCGGTTTCAGCCGGAGTCCTTTGACCTTGTCAGAATTGCCCTCGACGGCTTCATCGCCCTCGCCAAGGCGAATATTCTTGATCACAGTTCCTCTTTTTAACGTGATGGACGAGCCTTTCACCTTCAAATCCTTGATGACCTGCACAGAGTCGCCTTCTTTGAGCAGATTGCCGTTGCTGTCTTTCACATCCATTGTTTTTTCCTCTGAACATTCATAATTACCTGTGGTTTCTACTTGAGCCTTTGTAGGGCGGAAAAGCGTAGCGCCTTCCGCCGTATGGTAAGCACCTAAAACTAGGTATCGCTCACATCCGGCGGATAACGCCTACGGCTCATCCGCCCTACCAACTTCTTCTAAATTCTTTCCACTAATTTTCGCCATCCGTAAAAACGTCGCCAGTTCTTCTACCCATCGCTATTTTTGCTCCGGGGTGAGTTGCCGGAATGCGCGCAGGCATTCGTCGCTGACATAGTAGGTACGGTCGCAGGGATAGAAGGAATGAGTTAGATGTGGCAGCTTATTCATCATGCTGTGTGAGCTATTCGAATCAAGTTCGCTCAAAAGATTATTCGAGGCTGGCCATTTTTCAGGGAGCTATCCCAGAATCTGCGAGAGCATCTGGCGCAGGGAGTGCTGATCGCGGGGCGTAAGACTGCCCATGCGGCGGATGACGAGCGCTTGTTCGAGTGTGGTCAAGACAGGTTTGGCGAAGGACGGCTTGAGCAGCCCGGCGGCTTGCCAGTCAACAACCGGGAAGGTGGCAAAATCCAGCGTAGCACGCGTCTGCTGGTAATTGCCATGATGAGCAAGTCTGGGCGGTTGGTGTGGTAAGCGGGGCTGGAGATGACTACGGCAGGCCGTTTCTTGCTCTCCGCCTGATTGGTGAACGGAAACGGTACGAGGACAACCTCGCCAAACTGGTAAATGGATTCGGATGCCATTTGAGAAAGAGCGGGGAGTTACAGCGCGTCGTACGCCGCGTCTGCGTCGTTGTCCCAGACGGCGGCGAAGCTGGCTGCGGAAGTTTGCGTTGCGGCCTGCACCAGTGCGCGGTCATACTCACGGCTGCGCAAAAAATCAACGAAGTCGGCCACTTCTGCAAGACGTGTCGGCGGCAGTTGCAGGATTTTCTCGATCAACAAATGTTCAGCGGTGTTCATGGCTACCTCTCGTGGAGAATGGGCGCAATGGATTATACGGAAAGCGGACGGTTGTACAAAATCAGTGGTTCAAAAAAATTATACGGAGCTGACTACTCTAGTTGCTTCTCGAAAAGTTATTCGAAGCTGAACCCTTTGGTTCTGTTGATTCAACTTAGTCAAGTGCCGATGCAGCGAAGTACACAGGTGCGGTAATAATTGAAAACCAGATAACCTGAATTGAAAGTAGCTTTGGTATTACGACGATGCCGTCACTCGAAACTAATCCGTGAATTTGCGGTGCTCTAATTATGAAATAACCCAAAGCCATTACTAGCGAAGAGATAAATATGAAATACCACTGAAAGCCGCTATAACCAGCATATCCAGCTAAAGCAACACCCATTAGATAAAAAATGCCGCCCATTATGTCCCCCTAATTCAATATCAAGCATAACGTCCGTCGATGGAGAGGTTAGGCGCGTGCTGCAAAGGACGGAAATTTTCGAATGGTTGTGCATGGGACATCCGCAGCCTGACATGCTAGCCTCGCGACGGATGCGGCTTGGGTGCTCTTAACATTTGTTCCAACCCAATAGCCGAGGAATTGCACAGAGTAACGCTCTAGGTGCTCACTTTTGATGTAGAGAACTTCCCGTTCCTTCGCCACGTAGCGCCGATGTTGAGAACTCTTCATGAATTCGGCATCGTCAAGCTCGGCAAGACGTTTCATGAACTCGGGGCGACCTTCCGCGAGTAGTCCGAACAGATGTAGCATGAAATCTCGAAGTGTTCTCGGCTCGTATCGATCGTAGCGGTCGTGTCCCGCTGCCACGCGCGCGTGCACCAGAAAGAAGTACGGCTCGCGCACTAGCTCAAGGTATACGGCAACTATTGGGCTATTTGTTGCGGCCACTGAAGTTCTCCTTGGAGTGCTTAACGATATAGAAAGCAACTTCTTTACTTAACAACAATTTTTCGGGGTCAGAATTTTTAAATTAAAGGAGCCGGGTTCGGATTAAATTCGCGTGTTTTGTGTCCGTGACAATTCAATTACGCTGCCTGCTCTTCGAGCCTCGCAGGCTTACCCTCGATGTAAAGTGTGTCGGGGTCGAAGTCAATTTCCTTTGGCCATGTGACGGTGCCGTGACTGGCTTTTGCCAGTTTGAAAAACGCAACTTGGCGTAGCGGCTCGAATGCCGGATAACCCAGATAAGGCGTGATGTCGAAATAGCGTATCTCACCGTTGGCAAAAGTGAGTAGCAGAGTGTAATCGTCGCGGGCGGTGACTGCGGTAATCCGTGGGTTCATGGGTTTCTCCTAGCGCAAGGGGTCTATCTTGACGAGGGTTTCGCCGCGTATCGCAAGTGTCCAATCAGCCATCAGTTCTTCGCGGTGAATCTCGATCCACGCCTGGATAAGGCGTATTTGCCGTGGCGGCATTGAGCCTTCCAGCAATTCGCTTTCCGCTATCGAAAACACAGCTTCGCTACCGGCATATTCGGCATGTATATGGGGCGAGTGATGTCGCTTGGTGTCGAGCCAATACATGTAAATCAGTATGCCGTAAAACGAACTGATGAGTGGCATGGTTAATCCTTCCTTTGCCGATGCAGAAGTAAGCATAACGTTGCGCTCGACCCCCTGTCTATTTTATTGGTAAAGCCAAATGGCCCAGCATCACAATCCCTACGCCGTGCCACCCACCGTCAACCCATCAATCCGCACCGTAGGTTGCCCCACGCCGACCGGCACGCTCTGGCCTTCCTTGCCGCAGGTGCCGACACCGGGGTCAAGCGCCATGTCGTTGCCTATCATCGAGATGCGCGTGAGCACATCGGGACCGTTGCCGATCAGCGTCGCGCCCTTCACCGGATGGGTGATCTTGCCGTCCTCGATCATGTAAGCCTCGGCGGTGGAGAACACGAACTTGCCGCTGGTGATGTCCACCTGCCCGCCGCCGAAATTCACCGCATACAGGCCGTGCTTCACCGAGGCGATGATCTCCTGCGGATCCTTGTCGCCGTTGAGCATGTAGGTGTTGGTCATGCGCGGCATCGGCAGGTGCGCGTAGGATTCGCGGCGAGCATTGCCGGTCGATGCCACACCCATCAAGCGCGCGTTGAGCGTATCCTGCAGATAACCTTTGAGGATGCCGTTCTCGATCAGCGTGGTGCATTGTGTGGGATTGCCCTCGTCGTCCATCTGCATCGAGCCGCGCCGTCTTGCCAGTGTGCCGTCGTCCACGACGGTCACGCCTTGTGCCGCGACGCGTTCGCCGATGCGGCCGGAGAATGCCGAGCTGCCCTTGCGGTTGAAGTCGCCTTCCAGCCCGTGGCCGATCGCCTCGTGAAGCAGGATGCCCGGCCAGCCGTTGCCCAGCACCACGGTCATGTTGCCTGCCGGAGCGGGTGCGGCGTCCAGATTGACCACCGCCTGATGCACCGCCTGGGATGCATATTTGCGCAACATCGCATCGTCGAAATAAGCGTAATCGAAGCGTCCGCCGCCGCCCGCCGAGCCTTGCTCGCGGCGGCCGTCGCTCTCGATGATGACCTGCACCGACAGCCGCACCAGCGGACGGATGTCGGCATTCATCAAGCCGTCGCTGCGCGCCACCATCACCACTTCGTATTCGCCGGCAAGGCCCGCCATCACCTGCACCACGCGCGGATCGAGCGCGCGCGCATAGCCTTCGAGCCGCTCCAGCATCGCGACCTTGTCCGCATCCCTGAGGCTGGCGATCGGGTCTTCCGGCAGATATATCTGGCGCCGCGAACCGTGATGCAACAGCGGGACTTTCTGCGTGCCGCCCTGTCTGGCGATCGCGCGCGTAGCTTGTGCAGCGCTTTCCAGCGCGTTCAGGCTGATGTCGTCGGAATAGGCGAAGGCGGTCTTTTCGCCGCTCACCGCACGCACCCCGACGCCCTGATCGATGTTGAAGCTGCCGGACTTGACGATGCCTTCTTCCAGAGACCAACTCTCGGCACGGCTGTACTGAAAATACAAATCGGCATAGTCGAGACGGTGAGCCATCATGCTGGCGAATACCTGCTCGAGATTGCCCGCGTTTATCGAATAAGGCGCAAGCAGCGATCGCTGCGCGGTGGCGAACAGCGTGTCGAAGGACTTTTTCTGCGGCACGCGGTTCATCGCTCGCAACTGTACAGAACGCGATGCGTCAGCGCCGGCAGGCTTTTGCGCAAGCTGGCCTGGTAGGAAGGATTGACCTCTCCTATCACCACACCGGAACCGCGCGGCAGCTTGTCCAGCACCCTTCCCCACGGATCGACGACCATGGTGTTGCCATGCGTCTCGCGCCCGTTCACGTGATAACCGCCCTGTGCGGCGGCAATCACATAGGCCAGATTCTCAATGGCGCGCGCGCGCACCAGCACTTCCCAGTGCATCTTGCCGGTGGTCTCGGTGAACGCGGACGGCAGCACGATGATGTCCACATTCTTCATCGAGCGGAACAGTTCGGGAAAGCGCAAGTCGTAGCAGATCGCCAACCCGATGCGCCCGAACGGGCTATCCACTACCACGACCTGATTGCCCGGCTCTATGGTCCTGGCCTCGTCATAACTTTCGTTGCCCAACTCCAGATTGAACAAATGTATCTTGTCGTAGCGCGCCACTTGTTCGCCATGCTCATCGAACACCAGACAGCTATTCAGCACCTTGTCAGGCGCATTGGCAACCAGCGGGATCGACCCGCCCACCAGCCATATCCGGTGCTTCCGCGCGGTCTCACTGAGGAACGACTGGATCGGCCCCTCCCCCGGCTGCTCGCGCACCGCGACCTTGTCCTTGTCGCTCATGCCCATGATGGCGAAAAATTCCGGTAACACCACCAGCCGCGCGCCCTGCTCAACGGCTTTGGCGATTAGCCGGCGCGCCTCGCTGATATTGCCCGCCACATTGGGGCCGGAAGCCATCTGCACGGCAGCGACCTTGAATGCGTTGACCTGTGCGGCTATGCGTTGCTGCGTGGAATCACCTGCTGACATGATCTTTTTCCTATTCGCTCGTATTATTTTGTATCGGTTGTGCTCCGCCAACCTTGGCCACGTTGGGGTCGCTCCAGGTGCCGCTCACATTGTATTCAAATGACACCAACTTATCGAGCGGATCGCCCAATACTTTATTCAGGATGAGTGTGCCTATCCCGACCGCTGGTCCAGCGGCAAAAGCCCCAATCAGCGACACGCTGTCTCCCAGGGTAGGCAATACCCGTACTCGCAGATTCTGTGTCTCATCGTTCAAGTCCACGCTGCCCTTCAGGGTCACCTTGGCAGACGAACCATCGATGTGAAAATCCTGGGAGTCGATCACACCACTATTGATCGACGCATTGCCATTGATGTTGTCGAACTGGAAGCCTTCGCTGAACACGTCGTTGAAATCCAGTGTGATGTGCCTGGGCAGGGCCTGCAAACTGAGGACGCTGAGCAATTTCCCGACACCCGGTTCCATTTTTACAAAACGCCCCTTGCCGGTGTCCAGCTTGAGTGTGCCGTTCAGACTGGCATAGTTGAATTCGTCCGGCGTGCCGGACCATGACAGATTCGCCACCAGCTTTCCGCTACCGCCCTTGACGGTGTTCGGGTAACCGGAGCGCGCCAGGATCTTTCCGGCATCGCTGATCTCCAGCAGTAGATTGACCTGGCTTTGCGAGTCGCCCCTGTCGATCCCGCCCGGCAGGGATCCGGTTTCGGCTTTGGCTATACCAGGCGGTTCACCATACCATAACCCGTCACCCATCAGGGAGCCATCCGGGTTGGTGATGCGCAACCGGCGCATGCGCCAATCCTTGCCATCGGGGTGACCAACCAATTCGAAGCGGCCAATGTGCTTGCCCTTTACTTGCAGATTCTCGATTGCGATCTCCAGTGCGGGCAGATTGCCTGGGTGCAGTTGCGACACGTTACTGGCAAAGCCAGCCGATTGCGGGAGCAACTGCCCAGCCGCCCCTCCCGCACCAGAGTGCTCCGCACCACCGTCTCGGGGCGGCGTCTTGCTTGCCTGTTCAGTCTGGTCTGGCGGCGTGGATTTTTCGGGTTCGGCCGATATGGATGGCTGCTCGCCATCCACCCATAAGTTGCGCAAACGCGCGCTGAGTTTGCCGCCCTTTTCGTATCCGTGCGGCTGCCATACCAGCTCTCCGCTCAACATGCTGCTGGCCAACTGCACAGCCAATGCTTCGCCCCGTTTTGCTGCATCGATACGCAGGCTGTTTATGGCCAGGCCATAACCGTAAAGTTTATCAATGCGCAGACTCGCACCTTCGATCGGCAGCGTCGTTCCAGGTCTTCCTGTGCTTCCCGCCAACCCCTCCCAGCCTTGTACCGACAGCACCGGCAAACTGCCCCGGATCCACACGCCGTTTTTGCTTTTCGAAGCTGATTGCCTGCCCCGGGTGTCCTGCGACTTGTCCTGATCACCCAAATCGATAGTGCCACGCTTGATGACCATCGCGCCGTTTTTTTCGTATCGTACCAGTTGTGCGCTGAGCAGCTTGCCAAGCTGGACGGAAATGCTATCCCATCCATCGGTGTTACCGCTCTTTTCCATGCGTAACGGCATCACTTCATTGGCGTGTTTTGCGAAGGGTTGCGGCAAACCGGAACGGATGCCCTGAAGATCGGATTTAACGATCACCCGTGCGGTTTTTTTCACTACGTTGATGTCGGCATCCCACTCTGCACCCCCATGCAGATAATCCAGCAGCGGATGTGGTTTGCTATTGCGCAGAGCTTCGATGTCACTGCGTCCATGAACGGTGGCATGTACCGTACTGCCCCCGGTAGTCTGTATATTGATGCTGGCAGGCCCGCCCAATATTTGAGCCTCCACTCCGCTGGCCTGCATACCCGATTCGGTGAATGACAGTACGCCATGTGTGTTGCGCAACATCGGCACACTTTTGCCCAGATCAATATCGTTATCCTGCACCCGGATGTTGCCGGATACCTGCACCGGCTTGCTGCCCAGCAGCGGGACGCGCACAAACAATGCCAGATGACCGTTGCCGCTGGCAGCAATATCGTCGGTAAACCCGTCTATGTAACCACGCACCGGACTCTGCTGGATGAATTGCAGGAACACGTTGCTCGCAGCCTCCGCCTCCCCTCTGATTTCCAGTGGCAGCTCATCGCTCATCATGTCAGGCATGGTGACGCTGACATTCTGCAAGCGCGCATCGAGCATGGTCGCAGAGGGCGATTTCACCTCCAGCTGGTTGCCACGTATCAGAAATTCACCGGTGATGTTTTCGATGCGAGGCCAATCCTTGCCGAATTCCAGCACCGCATCACGCGCGTGTCCGCCGATCTTGAATATCACGTCCCTGGTACCGTCCGGCGGAAAGTCGCTCAGGTTGCCCTTGATGCGGAGACGGAAGTCTTCCGTGTGCCCCGCCAACAGCGCGCCGTTCAACCAGTCATTTCCCTCCTTGTGCAACGCGACCAGCGGGGTATACCGGGCGGCACGCCTGATATCGCCACGCGTCAATTTGGCGGTCAGATCCAGCATACCCCGGGTGCCTTTCCGGGTCTGGTAACTGCCATACAGATTGCCTGCCAGATCATTGTTGGCGACGGCGATGTTATCAACATTGATTGTCATCTCACCATATTTGCGTTGCCAACCTGCCTGGCCGGTCAAGGTGGCAAAGGACAACGGTTCGCGCATCATGCCAGGCGCGTCCACCATCAATTGGCGCGAATTGATGCTCAGCCTGCCCCCTGCATCGCTGCCATCCACATCCACGGTCAAACCGGAAAAGCCGGGCATCCCGCCGGCCTGGCGCAGTCCGAGGTTGTCAAAGTGTCCCTTGATCCTATAGCCATCCGGTTTTTCGAGTACACCTTGCCATCGCGCATCCAGATTGGATACTTTTCCGCTTGGCGCATAGGCATCTATCCTGGCGCGCAGGCCGGCTTCCAGCGGCAGATACTTGGACAGACCGGCGAGGGTCTCCAATTGCAGTTGGTTGGCGCGTATCTCGCCGCCGGTGAGCTGCCCATATTGAGTTCCCCCTTGATAAAGAGGGGTTGGGGGGGATTTGCCTTTGGTGGTACGGAAATAAAAATCCGTGGGGCGCAACTCGGTCCCATTTTGCATATGCATCGCAAAATGCCTGGTGGAAATCTCGAAGCCGCCCGCCACCTTCTGCCATGCAGCGCGGCCGCGCAAATCGAGCAATACCAACTCCGGCACATCTTCGGACAGCCTGGTCACCACATCGCGCAAATCCAGATCAGCGGTGATCTGCGCCACCTTGCCGTCTTCGATACCCAGCCAGCCGCGCAGCGCGCCGCGCCCGCGGCTGAATTCGCCGGGCATATCCAGCCATGGTCTCCAGGCCATCACATCGGTGTAATCAAGCTGGGTGAAAAGCTGACCGCGCCAGTCGCTGATGTCATCAACACTTGATCCTTGCAGATCTCCGCGCACATCCAGCGGGGTCGCCAGTTCGGGGGGCGGCAGGGCGCGCAACGCAAAACGGTGATGACTGAATAAACTCTCGATGATCAAATTGACCTGTTGCAGCACCAGCGGCGGCGCACCGCGCCGTTCGTCCATCCAGATGACCAAGGCATCGCGCACAACCATGCGCGACTGATGCAGCAACCAGTCAGCCAGATCATTATCGCCGCCTTGATTGGAGAGCGCCACGCCGCCGATATGAAATTTTCCCTGTGCATCGCGGCGCACCAGAAATTCGGGCCGGTCAATTTCCAGGCTGGCCAGGCGCAGCTCGCCACTGAACAACGACATCCACGAAACGCTGCTGTTGATGACTGGCAACACCAATGCGGGTTGTCGCTGTTCATCCAGGATGCGCACATCGGTAAAGGTGAGGCGCGGCTGCATGCCCTGCCAATCGCCCTCGATTTTGCCGATCGTGACGGTGCTGCCAATCGCGCTTGCCAGTGAAGCGGTGATCCTGTCGTGATACTGCTCGATGCCGGGCAGCAGATAATAACGCAGCGCAACGATGGCCAATGCGATCAGCACGGCCATAGTTGCCGATGCGACGATGGCAAGTCGCGTCAGCCAGTTAAAACTGTGCCAGAGCAACCGGACGGGAAGTGAGTTCAACATGAGTTAGTATTTAGTCGTTAGACGTTAGTCGTTAGTTACAAGTCGGCAATCCTAGCTTGAGTTAACTAGCCTCTAGCATCCAACGACTGCTTATGGTTTAACTAATGACTAACGACTAACGACTAGCGACTATTTTCTAATCAGAAGACAATGCGCATTCTAACTTGAAGCTTCGCCTATGAATACCGCAAACTCACCGCCCACGACCTTCACCGGCTTGCTGCAAAGGACGCTGCGCTACAGTCGTTACGCCAAACGGGAGCTGGAAGCAGACCGGCCTTTGCTTGACTGGTTGCAGGAAAACCACACCACGCCTTGCAACCGCGCGGAAATCCGGGTTTTGTTGCAACAGACCGGGCACGATCTGGCGGATGAATCCGGGTTGACCCGTGCCGTGCGCAAGTTGCGCAAGCAGGTGATGGTCAAGCTGATCCTGCGCGATCTCAATGGCCTGGCTGACCTGAACGAGGTGATGCAAGCCATGACCGCGCTTGCCGAAGAGTGCGTGCAACTGGCTCAGGACTGTCTGATGGAAGCGTTGCTGGCACAGTTCGGCACCCCGCTGGGCGAAGCGAGCGCAAAGCCGCAGGAATTGCTGGTCATCGGCATGGGCAAACTGGGTGGCGGCGAACTGAACGTCTCTTCCGACATCGATCTGATTTTCGTTTACCCCGAGGACGGAGAAACGAACGGATCACGCAAGCTGAGCAACCACGAATTCTTTACCCGTATGGGGCGCCGGCTGATCAACATGATCAACGAACTCACTGCCGATGGCTATGTGTTCCGCGTTGATATGCGGTTGCGCCCCTACGGCGACAGCGGCCCGCTGGTGATGAGCTTTGCCGCACTGGAGGAATACCTGATCAGTCAGGGGCGCGAATGGGAGCGCTACGCATGGATCAAGGCGCGTGTCATCGCCCCGGCAGACAGTCCGCAGATCGCCGAACTGACGCAGCTGGTACAACCGTTCGTGTTCCGCAAATATCTTGATTTTGGCGCAATCGACTCGATGCGCAGCCTGCACGCGCAGATCCGCCAGGAAGTGCGACGCCGCGACCGGCTCAACAACATCAAACTCGGTCGCGGCGGGATACGCGAGATCGAATTCACCGCGCAGGTATTCCAGTTGATACGAGGCGGGCGCGAAGCCAGACTGCGTATCCGCCCCACCCGGCAAGTGTTGCGACAACTCATGGAAAACGGCCAGTTATCCGCTCAGGTGGCTGGCGATCTCGATGCAGCCTACGTTTTCCTGCGCAACCTGGAACACCGGCTGCAATATCTGGATGATCAGCAAACCCAGGAATTACCGGAAAAAAATGAAGATCAGGAAGTCATCGCTGCTGCCATGGGGTTCCCGGATTACCCGGCTTTGCTGAAGGAGCTCGATCGCCACCGCGCGCTGGTCAATCTGCAGTTCGAACAGATTTTCGGCGCTCAACAGGATGCGCAAGGCGGCGCGCAACTGTGGCGCGAAGACATCAGCGCCGAAGAGATGATCCTCAATCTCGAAGAGCTGGGCTATCTTGCCGCGCCGGACAGTGCGCAGCGTCTGTTGCAACTGCGCGCCGGCAACCGTTACCGGCAATTGCCGGAGCTGAGCAGGCAAAGGCTGGACAAACTGGTCCCGCAATTCATCACCTTGAGCGCTCAGCACGGCGACCCGGACGGAACGCTGTCCAGATTGCTGATCATGCTGGACGGGATCAGCCGCCGGGCCGCCTACCTCGCCTTTCTCGCCGAATATCCGGCTGCATTGCAGCGCCTGGCCGCGCTGGTCGCAGCCAGCAGTTGGGCGAGCGGATATCTGACGCTGCATCCGGCATTGCTCGACGAATTGCTGGATGCCCGCGAGATGTATCAACAACCGGATTGGCAGCAGATAGGCGATGATCTGCAAAACCGTCTTGATGACTGCGCCGGGGATGCCGAACGGCAACTGGACATGCTGCGCCAGGTGCAACAGGAGCAGACCTTTCGCCTGCTGGCGATGGACCTGCAGGGGCTGCTGCCACTGGAAACGCTCAGCGACCATCTCAGCGATCTGGCCGACCTGCTGCTGCACCATGTGCTGAAGCTGAGTTGGACGACTGCGCGCAAACGGCATCGTGATGAACCAAGATTCGCAATCATCGCGTATGGCAAACTGGGGGGCAAAGAACTCGGCTACGCCTCCGATCTGGATCTGATCTTCCTTTACGACGACGACCATCCCGATGCGCAGGAAAACTATGCGCGGCTGGGGCAACGCATCAATAGCATGCTGAGCAGCCACACTTCATCCGGGCGATTGTATGAAACCGATTTGCGCCTGCGCCCGAATGGCGCGAGCGGCTTGCTGGTGAGCTCGATCTCCGCGTTTGCCGAGTACCAGCTGAAACATGCGTGGGTATGGGAGCATCAGGCATTGACGCGCGCCCGCTTCAGCTGCGGGGACAGCCGGGCCGGCGCGGCATTTGAACAAATCCGCCGTCAGGTGCTTTGCCAGCCGCGCGACCTGACGATGCTGCGCAAGGAGATCCTGGCGATGCGCCAGAAGATGTACGATGGACACCCCAATGACAGCGGCCTTTTCGACATCAAGCATGACAGCGGCGGAATGGTGGATATCGAATTCATGGTGCAATACATCGTGCTGGCCTACGCCCATCAATACCCGCAATTGACTGCCAATATCGGCAATCTTGCATTGCTCAAACTGGCAGGTGAGCTGGGGCTTATTCCTGTTGATATCGCCGGGCAGACCGGCACGCTATACCGGGCATTGCGCCAGACCCAGCACCGCATGCGACTCAACAATCTGTCACCATGCCGGATCGGGCACGGCGAGATAGAAACCACCGCTTGCAGGAAATTATGGGGAATACTGTTTGGAGATATTCTGGTTCAGGATGACGCAGCAGCACCCTGATCTGATTCTTGTCGCTGCACTACGCCAGCATGTGAGGCCTCACCCAATCGCGAAGTGAGGCGATACATCGTCACTTCGCCCTTCCCCTTCATGGAGATCGAAGCGGGTGGTTCGAACGCATAGTCGTGCCGGATGCGATTGTATGTAGTCTTGTCCACCTGGATCACCCCTTCGATGGCCTCATCGGTGAGCCGGCTGGCAACGTTCACCGTGTCTCCCCACAAATCGTAGATGAAGCGTTTGGTTCCTATCACTCCTGCGACCACGGGTCCGGTCGCTATGCCGGTGTGTATGCCCAGCTTGAATCTGGACAACTCCGGATTGCTGGTCACAAAGTCGCGCATCTCAAGCGCCAGGTTCGCTATGCTGCTGGTGTAATCAGATCTGCTGTTGTTCAGTCCGC
This sequence comes from Gallionella sp., assembly GCA_036514695.1. Classification (GTDB taxonomy): domain Bacteria; phylum Pseudomonadota; class Gammaproteobacteria; order Burkholderiales; family Gallionellaceae; genus Gallionella. The sequence continues at coordinate 13,890 of DATBWQ010000109.1, forward strand.
CCACCACCATGTAGGCATCACCTATCGTCTTGATCTTTTCCACGTCGTATTTTTCACTCAGTTCATCAAAACCGGAGAAAACGGTATTCAGCAATGCAACCATCTGGTCGGGGGAAAGCGCCTCGGTGAGCTGGGTGAAATTCACCAGGTCGGCGAACATCACCGTCACATCGGCATGGCCATCCGCGATCAGGCCCTGATGGTTTTTCAGCCTGTCCGCGATACTGCTGGGCAGCACGTTGAGCAGCACGCGCTCGGATTTCTTCTGCTCCTCGGCCAGCAGCTGGTGCTGCTGATCCAGCTGGCTCTTGATCTTGTCCATCTCCACGACGAAATGCCGCACCAGGAAATAGATGATGGACGACATCGCGGCAAAATTGATGGCAAAGAACACACCGATGGTCTTCATCGGCACGCCGGCCTCCCCACCCGCGCTGAGAAAATAATCGAAGACACCGGACACGACTGTCAGCACGATATAAGCAAAAAACCAGGGGATGGACTCGCGCCAGCTGGATACGACCAGTGCGCCGATTGGCGCCAGCAATGCCCACAGCGTCACGCCGCTGGATGTGACGGAACTGCCGATACTCCACTGCATGATGAAGGGCGCGAACAGGAACAGGCTCAACTGCACGAAGCGGAACGGCTCGAAGCGTTTGGTCTTGAAATAATAGACCAGCGAGGCCACCGAAACCAGTTGATATGCCAAAGGCACGTTCGCCGGAAAGTGCAGCCCCATCACCCAGTAGATCGCCAGCCACAGCACCACGGCCAGATTCATGAAGGCGGCGGCAAAGATCAGCAGATTCCTGTGCAGCTTGTCTTCTTGCGTATCTGCGGTTTCTTCAGTGATTGCAGGGAGCTTTGCCATTTGTCCAAGCCTCATTCAGGATGTTGAGTTATCAAGACTATGCCGGTGATGAGGATAATCATACCCGAATTCGCGGCTGAACAAGCAAGGTAAATGCGCAGGACACCGGACAATTTTGTCGGGCGCCCCCTTCATAAGTCTGGCGAATAACGCTAGAATCCGCGCTTTGCAACTGGCCCATCAAAGGAACCCCCATTATGTCGATGTCCGATCGCGACGGTTTTATCTGGTATGACGGCAAGCTCGTGCCATGGCGCGATGCCACCACCCACGTGCTGACGCACACCCTGCATTACGGCATGGGCGTATTTGAGGGTTTGCGCGCTTACCGGGCGGTCAAAGGCACTGCGATCTTCCGTTTGCAGGAGCACACCGACCGGCTGTTCAATTCTGCGCACATCTTCCAGATGAGGATGCCGTATGACAAGGCGACCATCATGGAAGCGCAACTCGAGGTGGTGCGCGCCAACAAACTGGAATCCTGCTACATCCGCCCGATCTGCTTTTATGGCTCCGAAGCGATGGGCATCGCCGCCAAGACGTTATCCACCCATGTCGCGATCGCGGCCTGGCCATGGGGCGCGTATCTGGGCGACGACGGCATGGAGAAAGGCATCCGCGTCAAGACTTCCAGCTTCACCCGCCATCACGTCAACGTGAACATGTGCCGCGCCAAGTCGGTGACGACTTATACCAATTCGATACTGGCGCATCAGGAGGCCGACAATGACAACTACGACGAAGCGCTGTTGCTGGATGTGGACGGCTACGTTGCGGAAGGTGCCGGCGAAAACATCTTCATCGTCAAGAAAGGCAAGCTGTACACACCCGACCTGACCTCCTGTCTGGAGGGCATCACGCGCGATTCCGTCTTCACGCTGGCCGCAGAAATGGGTATCGAAATATTCGAAAAGCGCATCACCCGCGACGAGGTCTATTGCGCCGATGAGGCGTTTTTCACCGGCACGGCCGCGGAGGTGACGCCGATCCGCGAACTCGATCACCGCACCATCGGCAGCGGCTCGCGCGGCCCGATCACCGCCAGGCTGCAACAGGCTTTCTTTGATTGTGTGGCGGGTAAACACCCGCAGCATGCCGGCTGGCTGAGCTATATTTAGGGGAGAGGCTCGTGAGCAAAGACGAAAAACTTTTGTCCTGGCACCAGCATGACATCACTCAGCACCATATCGAAGTCACTGCCAGTGATTTGCCGCTGTCCTGCCCGATGCCGGATATGAATCTGTGGAATGCCCACCCTAAAGTGATGATTCCGCTCGATCACGGCGGCGAAGCGCGCTGCCCCTATTGCGGCACGCTGTACCGTTTCAAGGGCGAGCTGCCGCGCGCCCATCACTAATCACGCCGGCCATAGGCGCAATGTACAAGATACTGATCATCGGCCCCAGTTGGGTAGGCGATACCATGCTGATGCAGCCGATGCTGATGCGCCTCAAACAGCGTCACCCGGATAGCCTGATTGACGTGCTCGCTCCGCCGTGGACAGATGAGCTATTGCTGGCCATGCCCGAGGTGAATGAAGTCATCTTCAACCCGTTTCCCCACGGCGAGTTGCAACTCCATGCACGCTACCGGCTCGGCAAGTTTTTGCGTGATAACCGATACGATCAGGCTATCGTGCTGCCCAACTCGCTGAAATCCGCACTCGTGCCATTCTTCGCGCGCATCCCGCTGCGCACCGGCTTTGTTGGCGAGATGCGCTACGGCCTGCTCAACGATGCGCGCAGCCTGGATAAAGCCAGGCTTCCGCTGATGGTGGAACGCTTTGCCCAGCTCGCCGAAGGTGCCGGTGATGATATCCCGCACCCTTTGCCCAACCCCAAACTGAAAGTTTCACAAACCGGTCTCGATGCAACCCTGTACAAGCTCGGCTTGACGCTGGACAAGCCCGTTGCGGTGTTTTGTCCGGGTGCAGAGTACGGTCCCGCCAAGCGCTGGCCGGTCTCCTATTTCGCCGAGATCGCCCAGCGCCTTCAACAGCATGGTTTTGCGGTATGGCTGGTCGGCTCCGCCAGGGACAAGGAGGTGGCGGACAAGATCATCGCGCTGGGCAATTCGGAGTGTCACAACCTGTGCGGCAGCACCGATCTGGGCGATGCCATCGCGTTGCTTTCCTGCGCAAGACTGGTCATCAGCAACGACTCCGGCCTGATGCATCTCGCCGCTGCGCTGGATCGCCCCATGCTGGCGCTATTCGGTTCCAGCAGCCCGCGATTCACCCCGCCGCTGTCCGGACAAGCACATGTCATTAAACTCGACATCAAATGCAGCCCGTGCTTCAAACGCGAATGCCCGCTGGGACATTTCAACTGCATGATGCAACTTACCCCCAATCTGGTGTGGGAAAAATTAAGACCTCTGCTCAACTATTAAGCTTTACATAATTCATGACTGTTAAGGGATTTACCGTAGGGCGGGCTTTG
>DATBWQ010000110.1:0-9993 GCA_036514695.1 Gallionella sp.
ACATATTTGAAGACAGAGTCTCCGCATCTCGTAGGTCGGGCTACGCCTGTCCTGAGCCTGTCGAAGCGGCCCGACGCGGCGGGCAAAGCCCGCCCTACGGTAAATCACTTAACAGTCATGAATTATGTAAAGCTCAATAGCGTCCCGCTTGAATGCTGGATCAGCTGTCATTTGCTTCGGCCCATGCGAGAAATACTTCAAGGATACGCTCCAGCTTGGCTTCATCCCCGGCACCATGCCACGTGCCGTTTTTGGTGTAGCAGCTTAGCCACTGTGTGCCAAGAGCGAAACGCCGGGCATCGACGCCCTCTGCGATCTCGGTGAATGCAGCGGCTTGCAGGGGCGTGCCCAGGAGATCGATCTTTACCCACCACCCTGGATTATCACAAGATTCAATGACAATGCCGGACGAGTGCTCCCATGTGCCATTGCATTGCCGGGTGTACCAGGCTTGCAGTCGTGCGAGTGTACTCATGGCGGCATAGCAGCACCAATATGGCCACTCAAGCGCAACCCATCACGCATATTTTGGCTCATAAGTGTGAGATTTATTGCCCCCGCCAATAACTCTGCGGCCTGCACAAGGAAGAACTTGGTGTCGAATGCGCCGACAGATGCCCACTGGTCGAGGAATATTGCGGCAGGCACGAGTATAAGCAGGCCGTTGGCAGCAATGAACGGCATGCGTTTCATTTTTGCGTCAACCAAGCGGCCTTTTCTGGTCCTGGAAAGAAAAAAGCCCGAGCCTCCAGTTGCGGCGATAGCGGGGATAAGAATGAACAAGCCGGGCATAACGATGATGCTCTTCACCATCGCGATGGCTTCGTGAGAGCCGAATAGCTCGACAAGAACCGTGGAAGTAAAAAACGTGGCAATCGTAAGTGTCGCAATGACGGCAACAAAAAGATGAATTTTCTTTGGCATGTGATGACCTCTTGAAGAACCCTAACGTGATCGAGTGAGGCATAGCGACCTATTCGCTCAGTGAAAGACGAAGAGGAATCATGGCCGAAAAACCGAAGCCATGCCTTTGATAAAAACGTTGCGCTGACTCATTGGCGCGATCTGTGAGCAAGGTAATGCGTTTGCACCCGTTCAAACGCGCGAACTGAATGGCTTGCTCCAGGAGCCGAGAGCCTACGCCAGAGCCGCGAGCATTGGGGGAAACCACCATATCTTCCAGTAGCGCAACGCGGTCGCCGAGCGCAGTTGATACGGTGTAGAGAAGATTAACCATACCCACAACCTGGCTGTCATGGCGGGCGACGACGATAAGCCCAACTTCTGGGCTGCCAATGATGCGAGCCAAACCACGGCTTTGTGCTTTGTGATCGGGTTTGAAGTCTGCTTCTTGAGAAAACAAGTGAGCCAGCAATTCACAAAGTGCTGGGATGTCTGAAGCGTTTGCAGGAGTAATTTGCATTATGGTGCCTATTGTTTCTTGATGTCTAATACTCACCTTCAGCGGTGCGGCGCTCTTTGATACGTCCGCTGCAAGGTTTTGTTCGGCGGCAATAAAAGCATTTGCCTCTCATCCCCGCTCATATATGAGTTGAACCAACCCTTTTTCATATCGCTTAACGTCAAGGAGCGATAATTCAATCGGCCCATCAGTTGTCCCAAATAACCGGATTCCGTCTCCTAGAATCACCGGAACGACCGATAGCACTATTTCATCAAGGAGGCCTCGCTTGAGGAATTGCTGTGCCACATTGGCACCACCTTCAATCCACACATCTTTGCTTGTCAGTTGTTTAGCTTTCTTCAGCACCTCCGCAATATCTTCAGCGGTAAAGACGATGTCTTCACGTTGCGGTCTACGGTCTGGCGGATCGTGCGACAGAACAAAGGTTGGAACAGGGTGTGCATTCTCCCAGCCATGTTGTTCTTCGATGTCGTATGCTCGCCTGCCCTGAATGATTGCACCGATCTTGGAGAAAAATTGGTTGTACCCGTAATCGACATCGTTATACCGGAAGAGCCAGGAGATGTCGTCGTTCTTGCCTGCCACGAGACCATCAAGCGATGTCGCGATATACAAGATAGTTTTATTCATCTGGGATCATTCCTCCTCGTTGATGCGCGTATGTCTTTTGCACAGTGCCCATACAGCCGAACGCGGAGGCAAGGGGCTGCGCGCTTTTACGCTTTACCTCTTGGCAGGGTTAGGCAATGCCATAAGAACCTAACATCACTGCAAACCAATTTACTATCACTACGAGTAATTTTGCAAACGCGAGGACAGCAAACAATACGATGATAAACCGGATGACGTTGGGTAGCCCAGAGGTAAGCCGATGAAAAATATTTGAACCGAAAATAAGCCAAAAAAGTGGCGTACCAACGAGCAAAGCGCAAACCGCGAGCGGTAGAGAGACGGGCCAAATTACGTAAAGGGACAAGAGCGCACTAACCAGGATGAAAAAACGCTGAGACCTCCAACTAAACGCGGAAGTTGACAGAGGGATATTCAATGATTCTGGCTCATGCTTCATGTGCGGAGTATCCCTAACGTGATCGAGTTCGACGGGGGAGGGTGCGGCTTGAATGTGGCAAGAGCAGCAAAGCGTGCATCACGATCCTCCCTTTAAAATGGAATAGCGGCGGTTTTATTCAAGACTGCGAAGCGTTGGCTCGACTGTCCGTATCAAAGCCGCTTTATACGGCAGTGCGAACAACGCTTCGCACGCTATCACCAAATCCCTTGGTTCATGAAAAAAGCATGTCAATGTCACCTATACATGGCGGAGCTGTCAAGCTCGAATCATCTGCGCATTTTCTTGATCTTGTTAGCTGGCTTCGCCAGATAGGAAGGGTGGCTTCGCATCCGCAACTGGCCAGTCCGCTGATCGGTGACTATTTCTTTAGGGAAGCGCTGAACAAGTCCGTTCGCCCTGAGCTTGTCGAAGGGCTGTCAAGCTAACACATTGATTGTTAATAGTCCTCCGTTTATGGTTCGACAAGGCTCTCCTGAGTTTATCGAAGGGCTCACCACGAACGGAGGGCTTGTTCAGCGTTTCCTTAGCTGTATTGCCGCTTTCCTTTATAATCGGGATGTCCAACAAGGCCTAACATGACCCAGTTAAATATCGTCATCCTCGCTGCCGGCAAAGGCACGCGCATGTATTCCGACAAGCCCAAGGTGCTGCACGCGCTGGCGGGCAAGCCGCTGTTGCAGCATGTGCTGGATTGCGCAGCGGAACTCAAGCCGCAGCAGGTCTGCGTGGTGTACGGTCATGGCGGCGAAGCGGTGCCGCAGGCGATGCAGCAATATTCCGCGCGGTTCGTGATCCAGGAACCGCAGCTTGGCACCGGCCATGCGGTGCAGCAGGCGATACCGCACCTGGCCGATGAAGGCCTGACGATGGTATTGTATGGTGACGTGCCGCTGATCCAGCACAGCACGCTGCATCAAATGGTGCAGGCGGGCAGCGGGCTGGTGTTGCTGACGGTGCATCTGGCGAATCCCGCCGGTTATGGGCGCATCGTGCGCGATGCGCAGGGCGATGTGCTCGGCATCGTTGAGGAAAAGGATGCCACGCCCGAGCAGCGCGAGATCCAGGAAGTGAACACCGGCATCATGCTTGCGCCAACCAAACTCTTGCGCGGGTGGCTGGCGAAATTACAGAACAACAATTCACAAGGTGAGTACTACCTCACCGACATCGTCAGCATGGCCGTGCTACAGGGCGTTGCGGTGCATACTGTGCAACCCGCCAACGAATGGGAGATCCACGGAATAAACAGCAAGTCGCAGTTGGCGGTGCTGGAGCGCACCTGGCAACTGGTCACCGCTTCGCGTTTGCTGGTGCAGGGCGTGACGCTGGCCGATCCGGCGCGCATCGATGTGCGCGGCAAGTTGGGTTGCGGGCGCGATGTAGAGATCGATGTCGGCTGTATCTTTGAGGGCGAAGTTAGCCTGGGCGATAACGTGCGAGTGGGGGCTTACAGCGTGATCAGGAATGCCAGTATCGGCGCGGGCACGGAGATTGCACCCTACAGCCACATCGACAGCAGCGAAGTGGGTGCTGACTGCCGCATCGGTCCGTATGCGCGATTGCGCCCCGGCACACGGCTGCACGACGGGGTGCACATCGGCAATTTCGTCGAAATCAAGAACAGCGAGATCGCCGCGAACAGCAAGGCCAATCATCTCAGCTACATCGGCGACAGCACGGTGGGCAGCCGCGTGAACATCGGCGCGGGCACGATCACCTGCAATTACGACGGCGCGTACAAACACCGCACCACCATCGAGGACGACGTGTTCATCGGTTCGAATACACAACTTGTCGCGCCGGTGACGGTGGGCAAGGGCTCGACTATCGGTGCCGGATCGACCATCACCCGCGACACCCCGGCGGGCGAGCTTACCCTGTCGCGCAGCAAGCAGGTGACCGTTGCCGGGTGGAAGCGGCCGGCCAAGAAAATTAAATAAATGTAGGCTGGTGGTGAGGCACGAACCCCAGCATTGTGCAGCCTCGAATGCTGGGGTTCGCGTTGCTTACCACCAGCCTACTCACCGGAGTTAAAAAATGTGCGGAATCGTAGGTGCAGTGGCGCAACGCAATGTCGTGCCTATCCTGCTGGAGGGATTGCAGCGTCTCGAATATCGCGGCTATGACTCGGCAGGGCTGGTGGTGGTGCATAATGCAAAACTGGAGCGCGTGCGCAGCACCGGGCGGGTCGCCGATCTCACCGCAAAGAGCGCGGCTACCCAGGGCCTGATAGGCATCGCGCATACCCGCTGGGCGACGCATGGCGTGCCCAGTGAGCGCAATGCGCATCCGCACATCAGTAAGAATCACATCGCCGTGGTGCATAACGGCATCATCGAAAATTACGAAGCGTTGCGCACCTGCTTGGCCGCCGAGGGCTATGAATTCACTTCGGACACCGACACCGAAGTCATCGCGCACCTGATCCACAGCCACTACGCGCGCGGCAATTCCCTGCTGGCAGCGACCCAAGCCGCTCTGAAAGAATTGATAGGCGCTTACGCGATCGGCGTGATCGCGTCGGACGAGCCGGACCGGCTCGTCTGCGCTCGCCGCGGCAGCCCGCTGCTGTTGGGCGTCGGCACCGGGGAACATTTCATCGCGTCGGATGTGTCGGCGCTGTTGCCGGTGACGCGCAAGGTGGTTTATCTGGAAGAAGGCGACGTGGCCGAACTGGGGCAGCCCGGTTATCAGATATTCGATGCGGGAGGCAAGCGCGTGGAACGCGCCGCGCAGATCAGCGAGCTGAGCAACGAGAGCGTGCAACTGGGCGAGTACAGCCACTACATGCAGAAAGAGATCCACGAGCAGCCGCAGGCGCTGGCGAACACGCTCGAATCGGTATGCAACAGCCAGTCTCTGGTGCCTGGAATCTTCGGTGCGGAAGCGGCGGCCACGTTCGCCGGCATCGACAGCATCCTGATCCTGGCCTGTGGCACCAGTTACCATGCCGGACTGGTGGCGCGCTTCTGGCTGGAGGAGATCGCCGGGCTACGCTGCAACGTGGAAGTCGCCAGCGAGTACCGCTATCGCACCAGTGTGCCTAATCCGAAGTCGCTGGTAGTGGTGATCTCGCAATCCGGCGAAACCGCCGACACCCAGGCCGCGCTGAGTCATGCCAAGACACTGGGGCATGGCCATACCCTCGCGATTTGCAACGTGCCGGAAAGCGCGCTGGTCAGGCTGTGCAAACTGCGCATGTTGACGCGTGCAGGGCCGGAGATCGGCGTGGCTTCGACCAAGGCATTCACCACGCAACTCGCCGCACTATTTTTGTTGACGCTGGTGCTGGCCAAGCAGCGCGGTCGCCTGAGCAGGCAGCAGGAGCAGCAATATCTGCACGAGTTGCGCCACCTGCCCAGCGCTGCGCAAAAGGTGCTGGAGCTGGAACCGCACATCGCCAAGCTCGCCGAACAGTTCGCCGGCAAACATCATGCGCTGTTCCTGGGTCGCGGCCTGCATTACCCGATCGCGCTGGAAGGCGCGCTCAAGCTCAAGGAGATCTCCTACATCCATGCCGAGGCCTATCCGGCCGGCGAGTTGAAGCACGGGCCGCTGGCGCTGGTGGACAGGGACATGCCGGTGATCTCGGTCGCGCCGAACGATGCGCTGCTGGAAAAGCTGAAATCCAATCTGCAGGAGGTGCGCGCGCGCGGCGGCGAGCTGTATGTGTTCGCCGATGCGGATACCCATATCAAACCAGCAGAAGGCATCCACATCATGCAGATGCCCGAACACGCGGGATATCTAAGCCCCATTCTGCACACCATCCCGTTGCAGTTGTTGGCCTATTACGTCGCGCTGCAAAAAGGTACCGATGTGGACAAGCCGCGCAATCTTGCCAAGTCGGTCACGGTTGAATAAATTCAAGTTATCCGTTGGAAGACCAAACCCCCTCTAGCTCCCCCTTGTCAGGGGGAGAACAGGCAGATCCTCCCCTGGCTCTCCCCCTGACAAGGGGGCTGGGGGGTTGGGGAGGCCGGGAGGGGTTTGGGTTTTCAACAAATTATTTGGAATAAATGCAAGGGATTGCCGGCCTGAAAAAACAAACCCGCCGAAACGGCGGGTTTTGTTTTATCGGTGTAGCGCAGCGCTATTTTTAAAAACCGTAAATAGCCGAATGCGCGCCGGCTGCCATGAAAAACAGCATCGGGATCGACAGCATCGTATTGGTGCGCGAAGCCAGGAAAGCGATGCGGCGGGCCTTGACCTTCTCTTCATCGGTAGCCGGTTTGATGCCGAGGATCTTTTTCTGATTCGGCCAGATCAGGACCCAGACGTTGAACAACATGATGGTGCCCAGCCATGCGCCGATGCCGATAACCGCAAAGTTGGCGTGCAACGTGAATGCCTCGACAAAATTCCCTCCCAGCAAGGCAGCGCCCGCCAGCCAGGTCACCAGGGCCGCCCAGCGGAAGTAGAACAGCGCGCGCGGAGCGACATGTCTGGTGATGCCGGCCGCAGTATTGTCTGCCGCCGCGGCCTTGAGTGCCGCGACCTGAACGAAGTTGAAATAATAAAGCAAGCCTATCCACATCACGCCTGCCATCAAATGCAGCCAGCGCATAATTGCCGGTAAGTAATCCATTTATCTCTCCTCAAACAAAAAAACATCCGGAATGGCGGACATTGGAATTCCTAAGCGAGCGCTTGAACAACGAGCTTTTGCGCTATGAAGTACAGGGCTATGGTCAATACAAGGCCGGAAATTACCGTGCCCCACAACGAGTCCAGCGGATTTTTCATGATTATTTGTCCTTTCAACGAGAGGGAAATGATGTATTCGGGATATTACTTTACTAACTTATTGAGATTTAACTATATTATATTTTCATGCCTGCGACAATAGAAATCATGATAAATATCAAGCTAAGCAATTTGTCAGGGCAGTTGGGATATTGAGCACAAAGGAAATTACAGAGAAAAACTTAAAGCGAAACAATGACTTGCCAAGCGAAAATGCACAGCAGCAACAGGCTGATCAGGGTCAGCAAACGGTTGCGGTGCTTTTGCTGTTCCAGAATCTTTTTCAGTGCTCCGTCGTCGCGGCCGGCAGTTTCATTGGTCAGGTAGCGGTGCAGCAAGCGCGGCAACTGAGGCAACAAGGTAGCGTAATACGGCGCTTCCTCGCGGAGCGTCTTGAGCAGGCCGCGCCAGCCTACCTGCTCACTCATCCAGCGTTCCAGCCAGGGTTTGGCGGTCTTCCACAGATCCAGCTCGGGGTCGAGTTGCAAGCCCAGTCCTTCGATGTTGAGCAGTGTCTTTTGCAGCAACACCAGTTGCGGCTGGATCTCGATGCCGAAGCGGCGTGAAGTCTGGAACAGGCGCAACAGCACGCGCCCGAACGAAACCTCGCGCAGCGGTTTGTCGAAAATTGGTTCGCATACCGCGCGTATGGCTGCCTCCAGTTCGTCTACGCGGGTTTCGGCGGGAGCCCAGCCCGATTCGATATGCACCTCGGCGACGCGCTTGTAGTCGCGGCGGAAGAAAGCGATGAAGTTCTGCGCGAGATAATGTTTGTCGCTGTCGGTGAGCGTGCCCATGATGCCGAAATCCAGCGCGATATAGCGGCCGTCCAGCGCCACCTGCACATTGCCCGGATGCATGTCGGCGTGAAAAAACCCGTCACGGAAAACCTGGGTGTAAAAGATCTCGACCCCGTTCGCGGCGAGCTTCGGGATATCCACACCCGCTTCGCGCAACGCGCCGACCTGGCTGATCGGGATGCCGTACATGCGCTCCATCACCATCACTTCTGGGGTACAGAAATCCCAAAACATCTCTGGGACCAGCAGCAAGTTCGAACTGGAAAAATTGCGCTTGAGCTGGCTGGCGTTGGCGGCTTCGCGGCTGAGATCCAGTTCATCGCCCAGGATTTTTTCAAATTCGTTGACGACTTCGCGCGGCTTGAGGCGGCGGCCATCCGCACTAAGCGTTTCCACCAGATCGGCGGCGACTTTGAGCAGCGCGATGTCATGCTCGATGACGCGGCTGATGCCCGGCCGCAGGATCTTGACCGCGGCCTGGCGGCCATCCGGCAGCACAGCAAAATGCACTTGCGCCACCGAGGCGCTGGCCACCGGTGTCTCCTCAAAACTCTGGAACACCTCGCTCAACGGTCTTCGATATGCGGCTTCCAGCAGCGCGACGGCTTGTGCGGAAGGGAACGGCGGCACCTGATCCTGCAGCTTGGCCAGTTCGTCGGCGATGTCGGCTGGGATCAGATCGCGCCGCGTGGACAGCATCTGCCCGAACTTGACGAAGATCGGCCCGAGTTTCTGCAACGCAAGACGAAGGCGGACGGCGCGCGGTTTCGAGGTATTGCGCAGGAACAACAACAGATTGAGCGGCGCGCGCATCCAGCGCACGCGTTCATGCGCGAGCAGGAACTCGTCCAGCCCGAAACGCAGCACCACGAAAATGATCTTGATCAGACGGAATATGCGCATGTCAACAACGATTCCCCTCGCCCTTTTGGGGGAGAGGGGACAGGGGAGAGGGTGAGAGGGTTATGACGCGCAGTTCCAGCCGCGCCACATCGTCGCGCAGCGTGTCCACCTGCTGCATGAACGCGGACACCTGTTGCGGTTTGGCCAGCAGCGGACGTTCCTCGGTCCAGTATTCCGCCGCAGCCTGCGAAAAACTCAGTGCGCTGTCGCGCAACTGTTGACGGGTGCCCTGCACGATTTGCACGATGCGCTCCGCCGCGATGTCGCCGGTGACCCTGCTCAGATCTTCCGCCGCATCCCAACGCAGGTTGCGCGACAGAAAAAAGATCTCCGCAAGCAACGCGGCATCGCCTTCGCTGCGGATCCCGGTGTGCGCCTTTTCATCCTGAAGCGCGAGTCGCGGCAACAGTGAAGGCGCGATCACGCACAGTGCATCGGCACTGGTAGCCGCATCGGCACTGCGCAGCGTGCCGTCAGCCAGTATCGTCCAGGCAAAAGAAAACGGCGCGATGTCGAATCGCGCCGTCTTTCCGGCAAAGCGGGCGAGCCGCTCTAATGCCCAACTGTTCTGCGTGAGCAGGTGATTCAGTGCCGCGGCAGAGGGCAGGGCAAACACAGTGACCTAGTGCAATGTGGTTTGCTGTATCCCTGCCAGCAGCCAAACCGATTTGTCGTCGCGCAGATTCTTCTGCACATGCCAGATCTCATCCACGTCTTCCGGCGCGCCATTGTTCTCGCGCAACTGGCCGGTGAAACGCACGCTGGCGATCGCCAGATCGCCCCCGGTAACCACTTCCAGCAACTCGCCGTTGATCGCGACCACGTCGGTCTTCTGCGGTACATCGTCGCGCTCCTGCATCTGCATCGAGATTTCGGCGAACATCTCCGGCGTGGTGTATTCGCGGATGTCATTCAGATCCTTGCGGTCGTTCGCGGCCTGCAAGCGGATGAACGAGGTCTTCGCGCTGCGCAAAAAACTCTCCACCGGAAAATCGGCGGGGATGTTGCCTGCTGCCGTAGCGGCCGCAGCCAACGGTGCGGCGCTG
>DATBWQ010000111.1:0-17216 GCA_036514695.1 Gallionella sp.
ATGTATAAAGACGAAGCCGCGCGATGAAAATAGCGCGGCATTTTGTTGACGGCGCCGACCCCTACCCCGGCACCTTCAGGCCAAGCCATGGTTCAGGGCACCTCTAAAAATTCAGAGTTCGCCCAAATGCAAGGCGCATAAAAAATTTTAGTTCCGGCCAACCTAAAGTTTACCCTACACTGAAACTTCGTTTTGCCGCGCCGAATATGGGTTATATGTAAGCAAAAAATATTTACGCAACGCAGTAGGGGCGATTCATGAATCGCCCGTACAGGATGAAGTGGGGTAAGCAGGCAATCCGCGCAGCGGATGCTCGCAAATCCGGATTTTTAGAGGTGCCCTTCATTTCTTGTCGCGGAATGCGCTTAGCAGCAGCGCCAGCGTAGCCACCCAGAACAGCAAGGCGACCCAGAACTGCGCCTTCATCCAAGTTGACCATTCTGCGCTCCTGTTAGTCCGGTCTGCCGCAACTGGCGCAATCTGAATATCACTGCCGTCCGGCAGCGTCAGATAGCCAACCGGATCAAGTCCGTGTGGCCGGAACGGGGCAGTAATGATGCAATCGGCGGATGGCACCAATCCGTGAGTCTTCACTTGGTTGCACGTTTCTGCGTCCAGGCGCAATTCGTAAATATCCGTAATGTGCGCCGCGATATTCCAGACAAAAAGAAAGCCAATAAACAGGCAGACGATTGCACTGATTATCTTCATATCGTCACTTTTTTTGCGAAGTTCCATTTTAGCCTCCTGACGAAACTGTAAAAATAGCACTTATCGATCCGGCACGGATTGAGATTCTATTCCATTCGGCCTGAGCCTGTCGAAGGCAAAAGTGTTCGGCAACCTTGCGGGGATTTTCATTCAGGGCCAAGCGGCCACACATGTCAGACCTTTTACTTGTAAGCGCAAAGAAGCGATTACAGGTTTAACGTTTTCATGAATTGGTCGGCAGTGATGATGGGACAGACAAATTGGCCGACGAGGCTCAGTAGATCCTGATCACCGGTAACCATGTATTTCGCCTTGCCCGCGACGGCGAGTTGCAGAAAAGGCAAGTCGAACGGGTCGCGGCAGGCGGGTGTTCTGGGTGGCTTGGCGGACATGCGCACTGTGGTGCAATAGGGCAGATAGTCGGCAAGCAGTTCCTGCTGTTCTGCGGCAGTGAGTTTGAATTTCGGGTATGCGAGCGCACATATAAGCTCTGCGGCAGTGGCACTGGATGCCAGCGGCTGACAGTGCTTGCCTTGCCATGCATGGCGCAGCGGTGACAGCCGGCCTTGTGCAAATACCAGAGCAGATAACACCAGATTGGTGTCGATCACGACGCGGGGTATAGGTTTGGAACGCGGCATTATTTGCGCGATTTTTTTGTTGCCGGGGATTTTCGCGCCCATGCGACTGCATCGACAATGTCCTGCTCGCTCAAGTCCAGTTCGGCCAATTTGGCGCGCACGGCATCGCCACGCTGTATGCGCACCGGGGTGAGCACGATCTGGCCGTTGCGGGCTTCCACATCGAAGTATTCTGCAGAACCAACTGCGGTGGTAACGCTCTTAGGCAGGGTGAGCTGATTTTTGGAGGTCATTTTAGCCAGCATGATAATGCTCCGATTCGTAAAGTAAGGGTTCCTTACTTTATGCTATATGCCACAAAAAATCAAGCCCGACCCGCTAGCTGCTCCAGAAAATCTACCTCCGGCCTGGCTTCTACCCCCTCCCTAACCCTCCCCCTGCAAGGGGGAGGGGATAAGTTGGAGCGAGTGGGAGGGGAATTTTTTACAACGGCGAGATCAGCACGCTCTCGCGCAGTTTCTTCAACTGGTCGCGCAGTTCGGTGGCTTTCTCGAATTCCAGGTTCCTCGCAGCTTGCAGCATTTCTTTTTCCAGCCGGGCGATTTCCTTAGCCACTTCCTTTTCGCTCATAGCCAAATATTTCGCCTGTTCCTGCGCGGCCTTGAGCTGGTCGCGTGCGGCATCCGGCTCGTACATGCTTTCGATGATGTCCTTGATGCGCTTCTGCACACCTATCGGCGTGATGTTGTGCGCGAAGTTGTATGCCACTTGCTTGATGCGGCGGCGGTCGGTCTCTTCTATCGCGCGGCGCATCGAGTCGGTGATCTTGTCGCCGTACAGGATCGCCTTGCCGTTGATGTGGCGCGCGGCGCGGCCTATGGTCTGGATCAGCGAGCGTTCGGAGCGCAAAAAGCCTTCCTTGTCGGCATCGAGTATCGCGACCAGCGACACTTCGGGGATGTCCAGCCCTTCGCGCAGCAGGTTGATGCCAACCAGCACGTCGAACATGCCGAGGCGCAGGTCGCGGATGATCTCGACGCGCTCGACGGTTTCGATGTCCGAGTGCAGGTAGCGCACCTTGATGCCGTGCTCTGAAAAATAGTCGGTGAGGTCTTCGGCCATGCGCTTGGTCAGCGTGGTAACCAGCACGCGCTCGCCCTGCTTGACGCGCAGGTTGACCTCGGACATCAGGTCGTCCACCTGGTTGGTGGCGGGACGCACTTCGATCTGCGGATCGACCAGCCCGGTGGGGCGCACCAGTTGCTCGACCACTTGGCCGGTATGCTCGGCCTCGTACACGGAAGGCGTGGCGGAAACGAACACGCTCTGGCGCATCACCTTTTCGAATTCGTCGAAACGCAGCGGGCGGTTGTCCATCGCGGAGGGCAGGCGGAATCCGTAGTTGACCAGGTTCTCCTTGCGCGCGCGGTCGCCTTTGTACATGCCGCCGATCTGCGGCATCATCACGTGGCTTTCATCCAGGAACATCAGCGCGTTGGGCGGCAGGTAATCGATCAGCGTTGGCGGCGGTTCGCCCGGCTTGCGCCCCGACAGGTGGCGCGAATAGTTTTCGATGCCCTTGCAGAAGCCGATCTCGTTGAGCATCTCCAGGTCGTGGCGGGTGCGCTCCGCGATGCGCTGCGCCTCGACCAGTTTGTTTTCGCGCTGAAAGAACGCGATGCGCTCGGCCAGCTCGACCTTGATGGTTTCCAGTGCGGCCAGCACGGTGCTGCGCGGCGTGACGTAATGGCTGGACGGATAGACGGTGTAGCGCGGCACCTTCTGCAGGACGTGGCCGGTGAGCGGATCGAACAGCGACAGGGTTTCCACCTCGTCGTCGAACAGCGTCACGCGCAACGCATTCTCGTTGCTTTCCGCCGGGAAGATGTCGATCACGTCGCCGCGTACGCGGAATTTGCCGCGCGAGAAATCGATGTCGTTGCGCTCGTACTGCATCTCGATCAGGCGCTTGATCACATCGCGCTGGTGCATCTTTTCGTTATGGCGTAAATGGAGAATCATGCCGTGGTAATCCACCGGATCGCCGATGCCGTAGATCGCCGAGACGGTCGCGACGATCACGCAGTCTTCGCGCTCCAGCAGCGCCTTGGTGGCGGACAGGCGCATCTGCTCGATCTGCTCGTTGATGCTGGAATCCTTTTCGATATACACATCGCGCGACGGCACATAGGCCTCGGGCTGGTAGTAGTCGTAATAGGAGACGAAATACTCGACCGCGTTCTCGGGAAAGAACTCGCGAAACTCGGAATACAGCTGCGCCGCCAGCGTCTTGTTCGGCGCCATGACCATCGCCGGACGGCCGAGCTGCGCGATGACATTGGCCATCGTGAAGGTCTTGCCAGAGCCGGTCACGCCGAGCAAAGTCTGGAACGACAAGCCGTCGCGGATGCCCTCGACCAGTTGCGCGATGGCCGTGGGCTGGTCGCCCGCCGGCTCAAACGGCTGGTGCAGGATGTAGGGGCTGTTGGGGAAGGTTAGGATGTTCATTGATGGGGAAAACCAAACCCCCCTCAGTCCCCCCTTGTCAGGGGGGAAGCGGAAGCTCCTCCCCTGACAAGGGGAGGCCGGGAGGGGTTTAGCTTTTGATTGCTTTGGGGGAGCATCTTTATGTTCATCGCAGTTCGCATTGCTCGGTATCAGCTAACGTAGCGTGCGCTGTGCGCACGATGTTGGTAAGTGCGTCGTACGCACAGCGCACGCTACAAAATGGGATTAGCCAATCAGATGCAATCCCTTTGCGCCGCCGCGCACTGCATCCGCGACCAGACGGCGATCAAAGGTTGCCAGTTTACCGCCGTGGGCGCAGGCCAATGCCAGCAGATAGCTGTCGGTCACTTGAGCGGAACTCAGTATGCGCGCTGCGTCCAGTTTTTTGGTGTCCAGCAGGCTGATGTCGTCTGGCCAGAACACATGGCCCGGCAGCGAGCATAAGCCGGACATCAATTGCGCCACCGCCGCTGGCGTGCCCGGTGAATTGGGATAGCGGACATGCCCCACGATGCGCATCACGCCATTCTCGGTCAACGGGCAGGTGGCCCACTTTTTCTTTCCATGCGCCGCGAACCACTCATGCGCCGCATTGTGCTGAACATGCGCGGGATCGATCAGCGCGATCAGCACATTCACATCGGGCAGGAAAATCATCCGGGCAACTCGTCGCGCAACTGATTCACCAATTCCGGCGTCACTGCCGTTGCCCCGGCGCGCACCGGCAGCAAGGGTACGCCGTTACGTGCCTTGCCGCCCGGCATATTGGGCCGTAGCGCTTGTCGCGTGAGTTCCGAGATGACCTCGCCGACACTCTTGTGCTGCAGGGAAGCCAAACCTTTGGCCGCCGCGAGCACATCGTCATCAATGGATAGGGTCGTTCGCATCTTGCACCTCCTGAAAGATTACATCAAACATCACGCATCATACATCAGGCTGTTTGCTCTGCCAACAGCAATGACTTCATGGCCGACAGCTCGGTAGGATGGATTGAGTCAGCGTAGCGTGCGCTGCGCGCACAGCGAACCTTGGAACATCGTGCGCACAGCGCACGCTACTGGTCATTCACTCTTTCCCCTGCACAGGTATAATTCGCGCTCACGTTCAAACAGCAAGGAAATATTTTGGAACTCTCGAAACGCGTACAGGCCATCAAGCCCTCCCCCACTCTCGCCGTCACCGCCCGTGCAGCGAAGCTCAAAGCGGAAGGCAAGGACATCATCGGGCTGGGCGCGGGCGAGCCGGATTTCGATACGCCGCAGCACATCAAGGACGCAGCGATTGCCGCGATCAACAGGGGTTTCACCAAGTACACCGCCGTCGGCGGCACACCGTCACTCAAGCAGGCCGTCATCACCAAGTTCAAGCGCGACAACGGGCTGGACTACACCGCGAAGCAGATTCTGGTTTCCTGCGGCGGCAAGCAGAGCTTTTTCAACCTGGCGCTGGCGGTGATCAATCCCGGCGATGAGGTGATCATTCCCGCGCCTTACTGGGTGTCCTACCCCGACATCGTGCTCATCGCGGAAGGCAAGCCGGTGATCGTGCAGGCCGGTATCGAGCAGGGCTTCAAGATGACGCCCGCGCAACTGGAAGCGGCAATCACGCCCAGAACCAGAATGGTGGTGATCAACAGCCCGAGCAATCCTTCCGGCGCGGTGTATACGCTGGACGATTTGAAAGCAATGGGTGCGGTGCTGCGCAAACATCCACAGGTGCTGATCTCGACCGACGATATGTACGAGCACATCGCACTGACCGATGCCAAGTTCGTCAACATCCTGAACGCCTGCCCCGACCTGTATCCGCGCACGATGGTGCTGAACGGAGTTTCAAAAGCTTACGCGATGACCGGCTGGCGCATCGGTTATGCGGCGGGTCCGGAGCACATCATCACCGCGATGGAGAACGTGCAGTCGCAAAGCACTTCCAACCCGACCTCGATCTCGCAGGTGGCGGCGGAGGCTGCGCTGAATGGCGACCAAGGCTGCATCACGCCGATGCTGAAGGCGTTCCGCGAGCGGCATGTGTTCGTGGTGAACGAGCTGAACAAGATACCGGGATTGAGCTGCATCATGGCGGGCGGCGCGTTCTATGCCTTCCCGGATGCGCGCAAGGCCATCGCTGCATTGCACAAGAAGGGCGCCATCAAGGCTGCCACCGACATCGCCTTCTCCGAATACCTGCTGGTGGAAGCCGGTGTGGCCGTGGTGCCCGGTTCGGCATTCGGCAGCGAGGGTTACATCCGTTTATCGTTCGCCACGTCGATGGCCAATCTCAGGAATGCGCTGGAGCGTATCGCGAAAGCGCTTGCTTGAGCGGGCGTAGCCCGGATGGAATGCAATGGAATCCGGGGAAACTTCGGCCACGCCCAACAAACCCCGGATTTCGCGTAGCCTGTCCTGAGCCTGTCGAAGGGCTACATCCGGGCTACGTCACTAATCAACAGGATTTAGCGGACGGCGCGCAGCGTGGGGTTATCGCGCGTGCCACCCAGTTGCAGGGAGACCGGCCCCATCCCCTCCCGCAAAGCCAGATCGGCGGTGATGGATCCCGCCGCCTGTTGCCCGGAATAGTCCACCGTACCCTTGGCCGCCAACACGCCTGCAGTCATTTTCAATTGCCGGAAGGCATATGCACCCTTCGCGTAGGACATCTCACCGCTCAATTCATCGAAGTGTGTCCGTCCGCCCGGCATGTTTTCGGTGAGGCGCAGACGCGCGGTTTCGACGATGTCTATGCCGTTGACCACTCCTTTCTTGATCACGAAGGAGCCATCCAGGGTCGCCGCATCGGTGAGCCTGGCCAGGCTCGCAGCCTGCATCTGAAAGCGCGCCGTGCCCTCCATGTCACCGCTCACCACTTTGAGCATGTTCTGCATCGTGATGGTCTTGGCCACCAGCGATCCCTGCATGCGCCAGCCGGAGCGCCAGTTGATGCGGGCATTGCCAAGCAGTATCCCACCCAGGATGCGACTATCAATTTCGGTGATCACCAGTTCGTTGGCCGTCATCTCGCCCTTGGCGGTCAAGTCGTCGAAAACCCAGTTCGGCAGCAACGGCAGCGCGCTGCTGCGCACTGAGATGGATACCCTGGTTCTATTCGCCGGGGCGGCCTCCAGCTCCAGTGCGTATTTGTTTCCCTCGGCATGCAGCCTGGCCAGGCTGAATTTGCCGGCCTGATCGAAATTCAACTCGCCGCCGGCACCGGACAATTCGAAGCCTTCCGCCTCCAGCTTGCCTTCATTAAACAGGATGCGGGCGATCGGATAGCCGGTGTCGGCGGCAGCTTGCTGCAGCCATGCGGATACTTGCTGCAACGCCGCACCATTGACCTGCACCCCTTCCAGCTCGACACTGTGTATCGATTTGGTCTCGGTGAACAATGTGAGTATCGCGAAATTCACCCGGGCCAGCCGGGCCTTGATCTGCTTCGTGTCACCGATCGACATATCGATCAAGTCCAAACGCGGCGTGGGCAGCAAACGCCCCTCCAGACGCCCGATATACACCGGCTGATGCAATTTGCCGCTGAGCAGTTGTTCGATCCTGGGCACATACTCCCGTGTCGGCATCACAAATGGCGCGACGAACAATATGATCAGCAACATCACAACCAATCCGGCGCCCAGCTTGAACCAGGGTAGCGGCTTGCGTTTGACTCGCGCCTCCGGTGCGGTCTTTTTCGCAGCGGGTTGCTGGGGTGGCTGTTGAACGTCCCACACTGCTTTAGCCTTGGCGGCTTGTTTGGCACGTTGCTCGGCTTCCGCCCATACTTTGGCTTGAGCTTCCTCGAGCTTTTTCATTTCATCGCCGGACGGCTTGCGTTCTTCTGCATCGGATTTGGCAGCTTCCCTGGATCGGGTTGTTTCGGGCGCATGCTCCGAAGCTGGCGCTACTGCCTGTTCCTGGATTTGGCCGGCTGCTTTTGCGGCGGGCGGTTTCTTCACTTCTTCAGACTGGATGAACTTCCCTATGTCCTTCATCAGCGCAGCATCGTCCTGCTGCGAATCCTTCTTTGCATGAGCGACGGTGGATGCAGAGGGCGCACCTTCCCCGGGAATCGTGAAGGTAAATGGCTCCAATTTGACTTCCGCAGCGACTGAACCGGCTTGGGCAGAGGCTTCCGCTTCCCGCTTAGCCTTCGCTTCGGCTTCGTGTTTCGCCTTGGCTTCGGCCGCAGCTCGCGCTTGCGCTTCGGCTTCGGCACGTGCTCTGGCTTCCGCTTCGTGTTTCGCCTTGGCTTCGGCCAATGCACGCGTCTTGGCTTCTGCTTCTGCGCGTGCGGCTGCTTCCACTTCCTGCCTGGCCTTTGCTTCGGCCATTGCTCGCGCTTGTGCCTCGGCTTCTGCGCGTGCTCTTGCTTCAGTCTCCTGCCTTTCCCTTGCTTCCTCCAACGCACGCGCCTGGATTTCTATTGCAGCGCGGGCTTCCGCTTCTGCGCGGGCTCTTGCTTCTGCTTCCTGTCTGGCCTTTGCTTCTGCCATTGCTCGCGCCTGTGGCTCGGCTTCGGCGCGTGCTTTGGCTTCGGTTTCCTGCTCTACCTTCGCCTGTTCTATGGAATATGCTATGGCTGCAGCCTCGGCTTCATCATTGGCCTTTTCCGCTTCGGCTGCCTGCTCCTCCCGAGAGTGGGACCGGAAATCAGACGCAAAATCCAGTTCGTTTTCACCTTCATCATCCACCGGCCTTTTTTGCGGAACGGCCATCTTGGGTGGAACGGCCATTCTGGGTGGAACGGCCATCTTGGGGATTTTGCCGGTCTTAGTTTTTTCTTGAATGAATCCGCCCTGCAGCAGTTCCTTGAACATCTGTTCAAGGCTGCTGCGCAGGCTGGGTGCAGCGCGTTTGCTGATCTCGCCGAAGGTGGCTTCCCCATCCACCATCAGCAACGAGCGCTTGATATCGCCAGACAGATGCGCGGTCTTGCTGCGCATCTCATCCTCGCCTTTGCTGGTTCGTGCAAAAATCGTTTTGCTGTCCATGTTGCATTCTAACTGATAGCGCGCCTGTCACGCCCAAGAATTACCCCTTTCCAAACAGTTCAATAATGCCAGCTCGCAGCTTCGCCCATGATCATGCTCGCCTTGGGTTCTTTCAAAAATTTTGTAATTCTGTTTCTCTCTGCCGCGCCGGGTCAAGCCCATGAATCGACATGCTGCGCAATCGGATTGTCCGCCCCCTGCATCAGCATGTGCATGCGCGCAACAATCACTGCAACCTGCTCGTGTAAAGTAATTGAGGTGTAAAGTAATTGAGGTTGACCGAGCATGGCAAAATCACTATCATGCGCACCTCTTCATTCCCTGATAGCTCAGCCGGTAGAGCGACGGACTGTTAATCCGCAGGTCCCTGGTTCGAATCCAGGTCGGGGAGCCACTTTTCTACAGCCGGAGGCGATCGCATTCAACGCTCGGTTACAAGTCACCAATACAGTTCTCGAGTGACTAGATCAATGCTCAGCAGTGTAAGTTTGCGCGCTATTTGGCACAGATTTGCGCGCAAACTTACACTATGGATATTGATGTCGTCTTTGAGGTACTGCGCGCGTTTGTTACCGCCCTCATCTTGCTGTATCTGTGGCGCGTAGGAAAACATAAGCAACTCCGGCAGCAAAGGGGGTGGTGGCAGATCATCGGTGGTTTTTCACTCATCCTGTTCGCTTCATTACTGGACATCACCGATAATTTTTCCAGCCTTAACCAATATGTCGTAATCGGCAAAACACATACCGAATCCTTTCTGGAAAAGTTGGTGGGCTATCTGGGCGGCTTTATCATGCTGTTTATCGGCTTTTCCAAATGGTTTCCACTTGTCTCCAAACTGCAAAGCACAGAAGCCGAATTGCGAAACAAGGCTGCCGAACTGGAGTCGAAGATATTGAGCAGAACATCCGACCTGCTGAAAAAAAACGATGAACTGGAACAGGAAAAGAAGCTGCTTGCCGAGGCAGAGAAACAGATTCGCCAGCTGGCTTATTATGACCCATTGACGCTACTGCCCAATCGCCGCCTGCTTAACGACCGGCTGGCTCAAATAATGGCTGCCAGCAAACGTAACAGTCGTTATGGCGCATTGATGTTTCTGGATCTGGATAACTTCAAATCGCTCAATGATGCATACGGGCATGCTGCGGGCGATTTGCTGCTGATGGAAGTTGCACGGCGCATCACCAGTTGTGTGCGCGAGATAGACACTGTCGCGCGTTTCGGCGGCGATGAGTTTGTGGTGATACTCAGCGATCTGGATGCGGGTAAAGCGGAATCCGCTGCCCAAGCCGGCATCGTCGCCGAAAAGATCCGCGCCATTCTGGCCGAACCTTATGTGCTGGAGATTCAGCAAACGGGCAAAGCAGGAGCTACTGTGGAGCATCATTGCACGTCGAGTATCGGCGTGGTGTTGTTCATCAATCACGAAGACAGCCAAGAGGACATCTTCAAGCGTGCCGATATAGCGATGTATCAAGCAAAAGATGCAGGGCGCAATTTGATCCGGTTTTATGATTTGAAGGCTTGAATGCTCATGGAAGATGAATCTTTCGATCAAGGGCCGCCATGAGAGCGTCCGGATTTATCTCTTCGGGCGCACTAATATCAAATTGAAACCGTGATAACCCGGTTACCGGATTCGCCAGAACTGGCAAGCCGGATAAACAAAAGCCTGCAACGTTGCAGGCTTATTTTCGGTCTGACGGGGCCACTGACAATATCCGTGCACTGGTCGTTTCCCTGCAGGCCATGGCGCCGGCGATGCATATTTTGAGACAAAAAAAAGCCGACTCGCGTCGGCTTTTTCGTGGAATCGCTTCCTGCTTAATTGGCCAAGGTCATGATAAATTCAGCCAATTCCTTAACTTCGGCTTCGCTGAGCTTGGACTGTGCGGGCATAGGCACTGCACCCCATGCGCCTTTGCTTCCCTTGGAAATCGATTCGCTCAGCTTGGCTACCGCGTCAGCATTACCCTTGTACTTGCCGGCGACTTCTTGCCATGCTGGACCAAGTATCTTTTTGTCGATTGCATGGCATCCGCCGCAGCCGCTTTTCTTGGCAAGCGCCGGCATATCAGCCGCCATCGCGCCACCGGCAATCATCAAACCTGTTGCTGCAACCAAACTTACTAACAAAGCTTTCATGTTTCCTCCAATTTGAATTTACCTGAACTGCATAATAATAATACTACTTGGTATATAAATAAACCGCATCAGTTTTGAAGCCGGCTTAATCCTGGTCATGCATGGCTGATACCCGCTGCTGCTGGCTTGATACGTTCGAAGCCTGCATAAACATGTATCAGCAATACACGTATATCATGCTGGAGTAAAAGCGGAAGATTGTCAAGCAATATCATCCCGCACTTTATCTCGAAACTGCCATCCCCGCAGCAGAACGGACTCGCCCTTGCTGAAAATAGCGGTGGTCATATTGAGGTGATTCAAATAATTATCCGGCAGGCCGCGAATCGGGCGCGGAGTTTGATATTGCTGGAACAGGACAGCATCAGTTGGCAGAAATACATGTATCCTCCGGCTGCCACAACCTCACCGGCCTGGCAAAAAGTTAAGCCGGATATCTGCTCATCACGTCTTGTATTTTTTCAGCCTGAAATTCAACAACACCAGCGTGACCAGCAACAACATCGCAACCGCGTTATGCAGGACTGCGCCCGCAAGCGGCAACCCGAGCAGCACATTGGAGACACCGAGCACGAACTGGAACACGACCAGCCCCAACATGGCTTTGCCGATCATGCGCAGCCCCGCCACCGCCATGATCCCGAAGGATAGCCAACTCAAGTAAATAACGGTAAGCACCGCGCCGGCCCGGTGCATCCAGTGTATCGCGGTCAATCTTTCCACGGAAAGCGGCAGACCATCATTTGCCAGACTGTATGAAAAATCCATGGCCGGCAGCAGCGCGCCTTGGCAAAGGGGAAACCCGGTGCAGGCTAGCGCGGCAAAATTGGAGCTTACCCAACCGCCCAGCATGACTTGGGCCAGCGCCAGCGCCAGGCCAATCCGCGAGAATACACGCCAGCCCCGCGCCTCGCCGGCTCTGACTTCACCACCCGATGCCATCTGAGGCAGCGCGATCCACATCAGCAGAACCAGCGTGGCGATACCGCCCGCAAGGTGCACCGGGACGATGACAGCCCGCGGCAGGTAGGAAAATGCCCAGATGCCGAATACCCCCAGGAATGCCATCAACGCCACCAGCAGGGTCGGCAGCAAGGGTGATTGCCGCAATTCCTTGCGCTTCTGCCACGAATGTCCGCAGATCGCGATGGCCAGTATCCCCAGCAGCAATCCCACCATGTTCTGAAACTTCCACTGCCATGATGTATGGATGCTCGCGGCATCAGCCTGGGGCGGCTGCCTTTGCTTCAGCGCGTTTTCCTGATAGCAGGCCGGCCAGTTGGCGCAGCCAAGTCCGGCATCGGAAAGCCGCGCATAGGCAGTGAATACCACTGCGACAAAAGCGAGCACACAAGTTACCAGTACAAGTTTCAAATACATGTTATTGCCCCCGGGCCGCCATTATTTCAGGCAGCCGCTGTTGTTGATGCTTCTGTCCGGCATGGTGGTATTGCAATATTTCACTTCCACCAGAATGGCATTACGCAAATCGGCACCGATCAGCGTAGCTCCCGTAAGATCGGCGCGGGTGAGGTTGGCCTCGACCAGGCTGGCCATCGCGAACACCGCCCCTGTCGCATTGGCGCCGGTCAGATCGGTCCCTTTAAGATTGGCCAGCGACAGGTTCGCGCCTGCAAGGTTGGCCTCCCTGAGGTTGGCACCCGGCAAGGTGCTTTGAGAGAGATCGGCTTTGGCCAGATTTGCACGCGAAAAATTCACACCGCTCATATACGTATTGGAGAGAACGGCCCCGGAGAGATTGGCATTGGAAAAATTCGCTTTTGTCAGGTTGGCTTCCGTGATCCTGTCACCGCTCAGATCGGCGCCTGACAGGTCGGCTCCCGCAAGATCGGCACCCGCCAGATTGGACCTGGTCAGGTTCGCACCGGAAAGGTTGGCGCCGGGACAACTGGCTCTTCGCTTGATCTCACAGCCGTTGATGGTTTGCCGCGCCTCGGCTGCAAAGGTGAACAATACAGCGGTAAGCAGCAACCAGCTTGCAACAATTTTCACAGGATCGTCCTTACAGATTGAAGTATTTTGCACCCGGATTACGCACCACTATCGCCGGGAAATCGCGCCGACACTTGCCGGGACTTGTTGTTATGGTCATCATGTTGCAACACAGCGGCAGCGAGATTAGCGAAATTCACGTCAGGGAGCAAGTCCGGCCCTGACAATCCGGCCCTGGCATCTCACGGTGCGTGAGCGGTAACGATGGAGCTCCGCCTCAGCCTTGCCTTTCACTTGCAGGGAAATTCCTTCATTAATGCTTGCGTGGCAAGCAGAACCGGGGAGCGCTGGAGGGATGCCGGGTGTGTTTCAAGAAACTGCCCTACCACCTCCTGTATCTGGCCGTCTTTGACATCTCCTTTCACACAGAGGGCAATGCCAACAGAGGAATGAAATACGCCCGAGACATAGCCGTCGAACAACCCTCCCTTGTATGCGTCCGTGCCCGCTGCAATTCCTGCCTTGACTCGTTTATACGAGTTATAGCCCGCCAACAGGTCGTTCCCGTCCATGGCCTGTGCAGGTGGTATTGATAAAACCATCAGCACCGCGGCTGTCGTAACTACGAAGATATTCATGATATTCATTAGCCTGTAGTCAGATTGGTGTTCTGCGACGGCTCTGCGATAAACGACAAGCCGAGCGATGCAGCACAAATAACAGCATAAAACATGTCAAGGTTATCATGTATAATTCATACATCAATTAAGACGCTATAATTCTAACCGTTCCCGCACCCATCAGTTCCATACTGGATTCTGTCACCGGGCAAGGCAAAGGAGATCACTATGCTAATTAACAAAATACTTACCAGCTTGCTGTTGTGCATCTCAATCACGCTCCCGCAATATACACATGCTGTCGCATTTTGCACAACAACACCGGAAGGAATGGTTTATGTGGATGATTGCAACTACGATTCATACGATAAATGCAAGCTTGCCAGCAAGGGAGATTGCGTAGCCAGCGATGAGGAGGTAATACCCGCATCCAAGGTAGGACCCTATTGCATGGTGACGTGGAACACATTATGCACATATATCGACTATGAGGCATGCACCAAGGCTGCCGAAAAACTGAGAGGCTATTGCTACGCGAATCCGGATTACAAAGACCCCGACAAACAATAATTATCACGTATGACAACTACTGGTTGCGCAATTATTCCCGTTCCATTTTAATACAACAATAATCAATGGTGCGTGGAACGCACCCTACGGCATTGCACTTTTAATTTAGAAATAATTATTGTATTTCTGGAGCCGTTTCAATATGTACAGCCTGCCAAGCAAACTGATTTTTAAGTTCGCCTTGACCTATATCAAAATAGACTTCTCTCGCCTGCTATAGCCTGAACATTATGCAAATCGTATTGCTTGTGATCAATGGCACTTTCTGACTATATCCTTACCTTCGGGCAGTATATGTTGCAGCAACATGGCGAGCGCGTGCACAAGATCGCGCTCGATGCAGGCCTGACCTGCCCCAACCGCGATGGCGTCAAGGGGATGGGGGGATGCACCTTCTGCAACAATGCCTCTTTCAGTCCGAACGGGCGCACTCCGCCTGCGCTTTCCGAACAAATAAAGTGCGGCAAAAAAGCGATAGCAAAGCGCACCCGGGCACGCCGCTTCCTGGCTTATTTTCAGGCCTACACCAACACCTATGCCGATGTGGCCGAACTGGCGGCACTCTATGAGGAGGCGTTGTCCGAACCGGATATGGCAGGCCTGTCCATCGGCACACGCCCGGACTGCGTTCCTGAGGCAGTGCTGGATCTGCTGGTGAGCTATCAGCGTCGCGGCTTGGTGGTATGGCTGGAACTCGGCCTGCAATCAGCCTTCGACGTGACCCTCAAGCGGGTGAACCGCGGCCATGGCCTCAAGGAATATGAGAAAACGGTAATCGCCGCAAGAAAACGCGGTATTCCGGTATGCACTCACCTGATCATCGGCCTGCCCGGCGAAACGGAGCGCCATTACCACGCCTCGCTGGATACCGTGCTGGCCCTGGGAACAGACGGTCTTAAAATACACCCGCTGCATGTGGTCAAAAATACCATGCTGGCCGCCGAGTGGCGGCGCGGTGAATATCAGCCGCTGGAAATGGCCGACTATATCCGGATCGCGGCTGACCTGATCGAGCGCACGCCGCCCGATATCGTATATCACCGCATCACCGGTACTGCATCGAAAGACATCTTGCTTGCTCCATCCTGGTGTACGCAAAAATGGAACATCCTGAACGGGATTGAGTCGGAACTGAAGCGCCGCGGCCATCGCCAGGGCGAATTAGCCAGGCCGTCACTCGCCCGGGAAGAGATTCTTTATGCTGCCTGAATACAAACTGGAACTGGTCTGCCCGGCAGGGAGTCTGCCGGCGCTAAAAGTCGCCGTGGACAACGGCGCGGACTGCGTCTATCTCGGTTTTCGCGACGATACCAACGCCCGCAATTTCACCGGACTCAACTTCGACGCGGCAAATGCGCGCACAGGCGTGGCGTATGCGCATGCTAAAGGCGCAAAGGTGTTTCTGGCGCTAAATACCTATCCCCAGGCTCATGGCTGGGAGCGCTGGAAAAAGGCGATCGACCAGGCCGCCGACTACAGCATGGATGCGATCATCATGGCCGATCCCGGTCTGATGCAATATGCGATGAAGACCCACCCCCAGTTGCACCTCCACCTATCGGTGCAGGGTTCGGCAACCAACTACGAGGCGATCAATTTTTACCACGGGTATTTTGGCATCCGCCGGGCAGTACTGCCGCGCGTGCTGTCATTCGCGCAGGTCGAGGAACTGGCCGCCGGCACACCGGTGGAGCTGGAGCTGTTCGGGTTTGGCGGGCTGTGCGTCATGGTCGAAGGGCGATGCTCCCTTTCTTCCTATGTCACCGGCGAATCTCCCAACAACTGCGGTGTATGTTCCCCGCCCAAGGCAGTGCGCTGGCAACAAACTGCCAAGGGCATGGAATCGCGCCTCAACGGCGTGCTGATCGACCGCTACGCCGACAATGAGAATGCCGGCTACCCCACCTTGTGCAAGGGGCGTTTCGAGGTGGAAGGTGAAACCTACTACGCAATGGAAGAGCCGGCCAGCCTGAACACGCTGGAGCTGCTGCCGGAACTGCTGCGCATCAAGGTGCGCGGCCTCAAGATCGAGGGGCGGCAAAGAAGCCCGGCCTATGTGGGACAAGTCACCCGTGTCTGGCGCGAGGCGATAGACCAGTGCATCAAAAACCCTCCGGGCTTTACCGTCAAACCCGCATGGACTGCCGAACTGGGCAAAATCTCCGAAGGCCAGCAACATACCCTGGGGGCTTATCACCGGCCATGGAAATGAAACTTGCGCTAGGGCCCATTCTTTATTACTGGCCTCTGGAAAAGCTGCGGGCATACTATGAGGAAATCGCCACCACTCCGGTGGATATCGTCTATCTCGGCGAAACGGTTTGCTCCCGTCGCCATGTCATGCGCCTGTCAGACTGGCTGGAAGTGGCGAATATGCTTGCTGCCGCAGGCAAGGAAGTGGTCCTTTCCACGCTCACATTGATCGAATCAGAGTCCGACCTGAAGTCACTGCGCAGGATCACTGAGAACGGCGATTTCACGGTGGAAGCCAATGACATGGGGGCAGTTCACCGTCTGGCGGGACGCGTGCCTTTCATCGCCGGACCCTGCCTCAATATCTACAACCCGCAGACTCTGGATCTGATCGCGTCTCTCGGCGCGCGGCGCTGGGTCATGCCGGTAGAAATGTCGCTTCTATCGTTACAGCCGCTGCAACAATCGCGACCGGCGGGAATGGAAACGGAAGTGTTTTCCTACGGCAGGCTGCCGCTGGCTTTTTCTTCGCGCTGTTTCACCGCGCGCTTTCACAATTTGCCCAAGGACGACTGCCGCTTCCTCTGCATCGATGATCCCGACGGCAAGACCATGCGCACCCGCGAAGGCAAGCCGTTTCTGGTGATCAACGGCACCCAGACCCAATCCGCCCTGGTGTACAACCTGATCGGCGATCTGGACTCCCTCAAAAGTGCCCGGGTGGATGTGCTGCGCATCAGCCCGCAATCCGAACACAGCGCATCCATCATCCGCCTGTTCCGCGACTGCATAGCCCAGCGGGTAAGTGGCGAAAACGCCATGCAACAAATGGAGAGCATCATGCCGGAAGCGGCCTGCAACGGTTACTGGCACGGGCGGCCGGGGATGGAGCAGATGTTCCTCGCCAGCGCCATGCAACACGAATGAGCGCCGCGATAGTTGAAAGCC
>DATBWQ010000112.1:0-8783 GCA_036514695.1 Gallionella sp.
ATCGCTGCGCTCCACCCAACCTACATCATCATCCAGCTACGTAGGGTGGGCACGGAGTGCCCACCCTGCGAATTCAATTCACCCCGTCAGCAACGCTTCCACCGCCGCAATATCCGCATGGGTCTCCGGGTGGCGGCTGCCGCTGTAGCGGGCGTTTTCGGGCAGGACGATGATGTGTGTCTGCGTGCCGGATTCGCCGGTCAGCGTGTAGCTCGGCACAATCTCTTCATGTCCGCCCACACGTACCGTCCATTCCCCATCCTCGAATGTGAGCTTGTGCTTGAGCAGGAACAGCAGCACGGCTTTTGCGTCGTCGGAAAACAACATCAGGTTGATGTCCGATTGCACCCCTGCGGTTCCGCTTAATACCGAACCGGTCAGGTAGGGATGGAATTCCTCCAGCATGCGCATGCTGGCCAGCGCATCTTCGCGCAGTTGCCGCAATATGCCGGGGTGACTTTCGCTTTGAAACAGGCTGCGAAAGCTGTGCAGCGCGGCGTTGATCTCGTCGTTGCTGGGCAGATGATGCGTATCGCTCGCGCCCAATTGTTTGGCGGCTTTGCGTTTGGCATGGGCGTGATCGGTGATGCCGCCTTCTGCCATCAATTTGGCGGCCTGATGTGCCAGTTGTTCGCGCATCAGGTCACGTCTGTTTACATATTCTTTGGGCGCGCGTTCTTTGGTCATGTGGTAGTTCCGAAAACTTTGGTCCGGGCACCCGTCAGAGCAGTTGGTCCTTGACGGCGTCCGCCGGTTTCATTTCCTCGCTGGGTGCAGGCATGAACCGCTCGGATGGCATATTCTCCTGATAGAAATATTCGATACGCGAGCCATTTTCATCACGATACCCTTCTTCATTGATGCGCAAGGCAACCATGTTGGCCGGCATGGTGTAAACAGCCTGCGGCACGTCTTTAAGCATTTTTTCCATGTAGCTCATCCAGATCGGCAAGGCTGCCCCTCCGCCGGTTTCCTTGTCACCCAGGCTGCGCGGTTGATCGTAGCCCATCCAGGATATGCCGGCCACGGTCGGATGAAATCCGCAAAACCATGCA
The DNA here is from genome assembly GCA_036514695.1 of Gallionella sp. Classification (GTDB taxonomy): domain Bacteria; phylum Pseudomonadota; class Gammaproteobacteria; order Burkholderiales; family Gallionellaceae; genus Gallionella. The sequence goes on from DATBWQ010000112.1 coordinate 1,056, forward strand.
TCGATCGAGTCGTTGGTGGTTCCTGTTTTGCCGGCCAGGTCCTGGCGGCCGAGTTGCATGGCACGAAAGGCGGTGCCGTGTTTGACCACGTCTTGCAGCATGCTGACCATGGTATAGGCGTTGCGCACATCGATAACCTGTTTCGCGGTATTGCCGGCTACTTCAGGGACGGCCTTGCTGAGTACGGTGCCTTGTGCATCTTCGATGCGCTGGATGAAGTAAGGGGTGACGAGAAAACCGCCGTTGGCAAAAACGGAATATCCGGTCAGCATTTGCATCGGTGTCACAGAGCCGGCCCCCAGGGCCATGGTCAGGTAGGCTGGATATTTGGTGTCATCGAAACCGAATTTGGTGATGTAGTCACGGGCATATTGGGGTGTGATGGACTGCAGGATGCGGATCGAAACCAGATTCTTTGATTTGAGCAATCCCTGACGCATACGCATCGGGCCTTCGAATATTCCGTCGTAATTTTTCGGCTCCCATGGCTCGTTGCCGGTCTGCTTGGCATCGAAGATCAACGGGGCATCATTGATCACCGTGGCGGGCGTGAAGCCCTTCTCCAGCGCGGCGGAATATATGAAAGGTTTGAAACTCGATCCCGGCTGGCGCCATGCCTGGGTGATGTGATTGAATTGATTGTTGTTGAAGTCGAAGCCGCCGATAAGCGAGTAGATGGCACCGTCGCGCGGATTCGCGGAAACAAAGGCGGCCTCGACTTGGGGAAGCTGGCTGATTTGCCAAACACCTGTTTCGTCTTTTTGTAATCGTATCAGCGAACCTGCGTTGATGCGCTGATTCAAGGCGACCTTTTTGGTCAAAGCCTGTTGAACAAAGAGCAGTGCATCGCCGGTGATTTCGGCAATTTCACCGCCCCTGCAATACGCCCGAACCAGCTTGGGTGACGCTTCCAGAACTACAGCGGGAATCAAATCGTCGCCGTCGGTGACATCCAGCAGTGCCTCTTCCAGTTGTTCCGCGCTGTAACTGGCGCTGGAACTGCCACCGGGTATATCGATAAATCCTTCCGGGCCGCGGTAGCCGTGGCGGCGGTCATATTCGAGCACGCCCTTGCGCACTGCCTGGTATGCGGCGATCTGGTCCTGTAGCCGGATGGTGGTGTAAACCCTGAAACCTTGCGTGTAGGTGTCTTCCTGAAATTTTTCGTAGACAGCCTGCCTGACCATTTCCGAGAGGTAATCCGACTTGACTCCGAACTCCTGGCTGCCCCGCAACGCCACGATAGATTGCTGTTGCGCGAATTGAAGTTGCTCATCGTCGATGAAATGCAGCTCGTGCATGCGGCGCAAAACGTAAAGTTGACGAACCTTGGCGCGTTGCGGGTTGACCACCGGATTGTACAGGGAGGGTGCTTTGGGCAACCCCGCCAGGACGGCAGCTTCGGCAATTGAGACCTGGCTCAGAGGTTTGCCGAAGTAAACCTGGGATGCGGCTGCAAAACCATATGCGCGTTGCCCCAGAAAAATCTGGTTGATGTAAAGCTGCAAAATATCGTCCTTACTCAAGCTGTGCTCGATCTTGAAAGTAAGCAGCACCTCGTTGAACTTGCGTGTTATGGTCTTTTCCTTGGTTAGAAAAAAATTACGCGCCACCTGCATCGTGATGGTGCTGGCGCCCTGCTTCACCCCTCCCGAGGTGAAGTTGGAGAGCGCCGCGCGCATCACGCCCATGTAATCCACGCCGCCGTGCTCGTAGAATCTGTCATCTTCAGCGGCAAGAATGGCTTGTTTCATCACCTCGGGGACTTCAGAGATTTTGACCAGTGCGCGCCGTTCCTCCCCGAATTCACTGAGCAGCGTACCCTCCGCGCTGTATATCCGCAGCGGGATTTTGGGGCGATAGTCGGTGAGCACTTCCAGTGATGGCAGGCCCGGGTAAGCCAGCATAACTGCCAGCCCTAGCAATATCGCCGGAAACAAAAGCAAGGTTAAAGTGGCAAGAACAGGAAAGAACCAGCGACTGGAAGGCATGTGCAGTTGTCCGGAGATTAGTATCAAATGTTATGGTGGGGGAAATTATATCGGCTCTTTGAATATAAATAACCCCCAGAAATAGCTTTACATGATTTATAGTTATTGCTAGGATTTAAACCACTTTATACAGATAAAGCGCTAACCGGCCTATGCTTAAAGTAAATTTCGACATACCGCTGGACTTTTTGCGAGCTTCGACACCGCCCATGATAGGTGTCGATATCAGTTCGTCATCGGTCAAGATGGTGGAGTTAAGCGAGTCGCCAAAAAAGGGTGGCTATGTGGTTGAGCGATACGCAATCGAGTTGCTGCCTAAAGATGCAGTGAGTGACGGCAACATCAATAATCTTGAAGCGGTTTCGGAAACCCTGCAGCATGCCTGGAAGCGGCTGGGTAGCCGCATCAGGAACGTGGCCCTGGCGCTTCCTGCAGCGGCGGTGATCACCAAGAAGATTCTCCTGCCAGCCGGTCTGCGCGAAGAGGACCTGGAATATCAAGTCGAGTCAGAAGCCAATCAGTACATTCCCTTCGCCCTGGAAGAAGTTAATCTTGATTTTCAGGTGATCGGGCCGGCGCCCAACAACACCGAGGAAGTGGAGGTGTTGCTGGCGGCATCCCGCAAGGCGAACGTCGAGGATCGTGTCGCGGCCTGCCATGTTTCCGGACTCAAGGCCGTGGTCGTGGATGTTGAGCCTTTTGCGGCCGAGATGGCTTTCGAGCAGATTCGCGCCCAGTTACCCGACGGCGCGCTGGATAAATGCGTGGCACTGGTCGATATCGGTGCCAGTGTGATGAACGTCAATGTGCTGCGTAACGGGCAGTCGGTGTATTCAAGAGACCAGCAGGTGGGTGGCGACCAATTGACCCAGCAGATCCAGGCGGTGTTCGGTTTGTCTGCAGATGAGGCCGAGGCAGGCAAACGCAATGGCGGACTGCCGGATAATTACGAAAGCGATGTATTGGCGCCTTTTCGTGAGAACGTGACGATGGAAATTGCCCGGGCATTGCAGTTTTTTTTCGCTTCGTCACAATACAACGAGGTGGATTATATCGTGCTTTCCGGCGGATGCGCGGCATTGCCGGGACTGGATGACGCGGTGGCGACGCGAACCCAGGTCAGTACCATGGTGGCGAACCCATTCGCCTTGATGACGCTGTCCAGCCGCATCAAACCGCGGCAATTGCAGGCCGATGCACCATCGCTGATCATCGCTTGTGGTCTTGCGATGAGGAGGTTTGACCCATCATGATGCGCATAAACTTATTGCCGCATCGCGCAGAAAAGCGTCACGCACGCCAGGTGCAGTTTGTAGCATTGAGTGTGATCTCTGTAGTGCTTGGGGGTTTATTGGTGGGGTTCGTGCAGGTCGCGATCAGTTCCCAGATATCCTACCAGGAAAGACGCAATACTTACCTGAAACAAGAGACGGCGATACTGGACAAACAAATCGAGGAGATAAAAAAACTCCGCGAGCAAACGCAAGCCTTGCTGGCGCGCAAAAATGTCGTGGAAAATCTGCAAAGCACTCGTTCCGATGTGGTGCATCTGCTGGATCAGATGTTGCGCATCCTGCCGGATGGGGTGTACCTCAAAACGCTCAAGCAAGCGGGCAATAGAATCAGTCTGGTTGGTTATGCCCAGTCCAATGCGCGCATCTCGACATTGATGCGGGCAATCGAGGATTCGCCCTGGCTCGATTCGCCCTCGTTGGTGGAAATTCATGCTGTCAGTGCGGGAGGTACTCGTGTCAGCGAGTTTTCATTGAACTTCAATTTGACCAAGCCGCAGGCTGCGGCCAACCCGCTTCCAGCCAGTCCCGCCAAGGCAAAGAGCTAGGTTATTATGATGAAATTAAGTGACCTGAAAAACCTGAACCCGAAGACTCCCGGCGCATGGCCGTGGCCGGCAAAAATCATTGCCTTCGTGGCGATGTTTACTGCCGTGGTTCTGGCTGGCGCGGTGTTCATCTGGCAAGGCCAATGGGAAACCCTGGGTAAAGTCAAAGAAGAGGAAGGCAGGCTGAAGGAGACCTTCCTGATAAAAAAGAGGCAGGCGATCAACCTGGACCTGATCAAGAAACAGCTGACCGAAACCCAGGAATCATTCGGCGCGCTGCTCAAACAGTTGCCAAGCAAATCAGAGATGGACGCGTTGCTGACTGATATCAACCAGGCTGGTTTGGGACGCGGGCTGCTGTTCGAGCTTTTCAAGCCCGGTGTGGAAACGGTGAATGGATCTTTTACCGAGCAACCGATCACCATTAAAGTGACGGGAAACTATGATGACATCGGCAAATTTGCCGGGGATATCGCGATGTTGCCTCGTATCGTCACACTTAATAATATTTCGTTAAGCCCTGCTGGCGGCGGGTTGGTCATGGATGCCACAGCAAAGACTTTCCGCTACCTGGATGAAGATGAGTTGGCTGCGCAAAAGCAGAAGGCGGCGCCGAAAAAGCCGGCGGGAACCAAAAAATGAGGCTGATATTTTTTATTCTTGTTTCGCTGTTGCTGGCCGGATGTGGTGGCGAGGAGTATCAGGACTTGCGCGATTTCGTTAAAAATTCCGGTGCGGACATGCGCGGCAAAATAGAGCCCCCTCCGGAGGTGAAGCCATATGAGCATTTTGCCTATGCAAATGACACAAATTTGCCCGATCCTTTCAAGCCGCGCAAACCAGAGAAGCGTCCCGGCGGTGGTGGAATCAATCAGCCGGATTTGGATCGGCCCAAGGAGGCTTTGGAAGAATTTCCGCTCGAAAATCTCAAAATGGTCGGATATCTTTACAGGAGCAAGGTGGGGTATGCGGTAATACGCGCCACCGATGGCAAGCTGCATCGGGTCAAGGCCGGCAATTATATCGGCCTGAATTTCGGCCTGATAAAAGAAGTGACCGATACGGAAATTATCATCAAAGAGATGGTGCAAGACAGTGCCGGCGATTGGTCTGAACGCGTGAGCACCCTGCAATTACTTGAATGACTGGGAGCAAGATAATGAGACATCTTAACGGCGCAGTTCGATTGTTTGGCATATTCTTCGTCTTTGGCGTGCTGTCTGCGCAGGCACAGACAGGCGCACAGAACAGCATCACCGCGCTGGGTGTGAGCAGTGCCGGGGGCGGGGCGACGGTCATCAAGGTCGAACTGTCTCAACCGCTGGCTAATCCCCCTGCAGCGTTCACGATCAATACCCCGCCGCGTATCGCGTTTGATTTTCCAAATACGGCAAACGGTTTGGGTAAATCAGTTCAGGATTTCACCGAAGGGGACTTGCGCAGTGCCAATATTGTTCAGGCAGGCGGGCGCACCCGCCTGGTAATCAACCTCAGCCAAATGTTGACTTACGACACCAAGGTCGACGGTAACAGCCTGTTGATCACTTTGCATGCCAAACCTGCGGATATGGCCGCTACCACCAGAATATCGCGCTTTGCCGAGGCGAACCGGGATGTGCAAAAGCACAACTTGCGCGACATTGATTTTCACCGCGGAAAGAATGGCGAGGGGCGCATACAGGTAGACCTCTCCGACTCGGGCATAGGAATAGACATACGGCAGCAGGGCACCGTGCTGATCGTGGATTTTCTCAAAACCAGCTTGCCGCAAAATTTGCAGCGTAAGCTTGACGTGATCGATTTTGCGACTCCGGTACAGGGCGTGGACACCTTTGCTCAGGGCGACAACGTGCGTATGGTGATCGAGCCCAGGGGGCTGTGGGAACACGCCGCCTATCAAACCGACAATAAATTCATCATCGAAGTGAAGCCGGTTGCCGAGGATCCCAACAAGATGGTCAAGGGTACCAAAATCGGCTACGCAGGTGAAAAGCTGACACTGAACTTCCAGAAGATCGATGTTCGTGAAGCATTGAATGTGATCGCCGATTTCACCGAGCTGAATATAGTGATCAGCGATACGGTGACCGGTAATCTCACCCTGCGCCTGAAGGACGTGCCGTGGGATCAGGCTTTCGATATCATCCTGCAGAGTCGCGGATTGGATATGCGCAAGAATGGCAATGTGATTCAGGTTGCTCCTCGCGACGAGATCGCAGCCAAGGAAAAAATCGATTTGTCGTCCCGGCAGGAAATCGCCGATCTGGAAGAGATACGTACTGAGAGCTTTCAGCTCAATTACATCAAGGCTGATTCTTTCAAGAAAATTCTGACAGACGACAAACAAAAAATTCTCTCCAAACGCGGTAGTGCCGTCTGGGACGAACGGACCAACATACTGTTTATTCAGGACACACCTACGTCACTGGATGGAGTTCGCAAGTTAATCAAGCAAGTTGACGTGCCGGTACGCCAGGTGATGATAGAGGCGCGCGTGGTTGAGGCGTCGGATACATTCAGCAGGAATCTGGGCGTGAGGCTGAACTATAACGCCACCGATTCTTTCTCCGTGGGCAAATACGTCGGACAGATTGGTGCGAATGTCCCGCCAGCAACAAGTCCACTGGGTTTGGCTGGTGTGACCGCCAATGTAAATACGCCGAACGTGAATCTGCCGTCGGCGGGTACTGCGGGAGCGTTTTCAATGCTCTTGCTGAACCAGTCACTGAGTAGAATGCTGTCCCTGGAGTTGACTGCGCTGGAAACCGACAGCAAGGGCAAAATCATCTCCAGCCCGCGGGTTGTGACCGCTGATAAGACAGAAGCCATGATCGAAACCGGGACCGAAGTGCCATACCAGCAAGCCAGCAGCAGCGGCGCGACGAATGTGGCTTTCAAGAAAGCCACTTTAAGTTTGTCAGTCAAGCCGCAGATCACTCCGGATGACAATGTCATCATGGATATCAAGGTAAACAAGGATTCGGTTGGAACGCTGTATGCCGGCGTCCCAAGCATCGATACCAGCAAGGTTAACACCCAGGTGCTGGTGGAAAATGGCGGCACGGTGGTGATCGGCGGCGTGTATACCCAGGTGGCAAGCGATGGCGTCGACAAAGTGCCTTTGCTTGGTGACATCCCCGTGCTGGGTTACCTGTTCAGGAGAAGCGCCAAAATCGACAACAAGAACGAGCTGTTGATTTTCATCACTCCGCGGATCATGAACGATGCACTGAATCTGCGCTGATTTCGTAAATCCATAAAGACGAAGCCCGGCCTGGCCCGGGCTTTTGTCATTATCGTTTACAATGTGCAACATGCAGAGCGGCCAAGAAAACGATAGCGCGAATGATCACCCGGATCATGGTCGCAAGCTTCAGTCAGGTAACCTGATCCTGGTGGGCATGATGGGATCGGGAAAAACTACGATGGGACGTGCACTGGCCAGGCATCTGGGCAAGGAATTCGTGGACAGCGACGAGGAAATCCAGAAGCGCACCGGTGTGAACATCCCGCACATATTTGATGTTGAAGGCGAGCCGGGCTTCCGTTTGCGTGAGACCGCAGCGATAGCCGGCCTGGTCAAGTTCGATAACATGGTTCTGTCCACCGGCGGGGGTGCGGTACTGGCAGAGCAAAACCGGATGCTGCTGCAGCAGTGCGGAATCGTCATCTACCTCAGGACGAGTGTGCATGATTTATGGCACCGTACCCGGCATGATCGTAATCGTCCGCTGCTGCAAACCGGTGATCCGTACGGCAAATTGACGGAGTTGTACCGGCAGCGCGATCCCTTGTACCAGCAGGTGGCTGATATCGTGATCCAGAGCGGCAGGCAAAGTGCGCATAGCCTGATGCAGCATCTGGTGGGCGAGATCGAGAATTTCAGGAAGAATAACG
>DATBWQ010000113.1:0-3537 GCA_036514695.1 Gallionella sp.
GGGTTTGAACCCCGCCCCTACGGCGCGGCATGGGTTATCCGAGATTATCCGCGGATTTAAAACGTTTTCCGCGCGCATGATCAACGAATTTCGCAAAACATCAGGCACACCTGTGTGGCAGCGCAATTATTATGAACACATCATCCGCAACGACGCGGATTATGATCGCATTGCCGAATATATCGACAATAATCCGCAACGATGGGCGGAAGATTCGTTGCATCCGGCATTCACTCAAAATTGAGAGGTGACCATGACCAAACAAATCCAGGAAGCCTATATCGTCGCCGCGACGCGCACGCCGGTCGGCAAGGCACCGCGCGGGATGTTTCGCAACACCCGTCCCGATGATCTGCTGGTGCATGTGCTGAAGAGCGTGCTGGCGCAAGCGCCGTCGCTCGATCCGGCGAGCATCGGCGATGTGATCGCCGGATGTGCGATGCCGGAGGCGGAGCAGGGGATTAACGTGGCGCGCATCGCGTTGCTGCTGGCGGATCTGCCGAACACGGTGCCGGGTTTGACCATCAATCGCTTCTGTTCTTCCGGCCTGCAGGCGGTGGCGCTGGCAGCGGATCGCATCCGGCTCGGCGAAGCCGACGTGATGATTGCGGCGGGCATGGAGAGCATGAGCATGGTGCCGATGATGGGCAACAAGGTGGCGTTCAATCCCGCCATCTTCGAGGACGAGCATTACGGCATCGCATACGGCATGGGGTTGACGGCAGAGAAGGTCGCGGAGAAATGGCATGTGTCACGCGAGGCGCAGGATGCTTTCGCGTTGCGGAGCCATCAGCGCGCCATCGCGGCGATCAACAATGGCGAATTCAAGGACGAGATCACTCCGTATCGCATCACCGAGCATGTGCCGGACATGGGCAGCCGCGAGGTGAAAGAGAAGGTGCGCGAGGCGGCGCAGGACGAAGGGCCGCGTGCGGATACTTCCCTCGAAGCGCTGGGCAAACTCAAGACGGTGTTCGCACAAAAAGGCTCGGTCACGGCGGGCAACAGCTCGCAGATGTCGGATGGCGCGGCGGCAGTGTTGCTTTGCAGCGAGACGGCGCTGAAGCGTTACAACCTTACGCCCATCGCCAGGTTTCTCGGCTTCAGCGTCGCGGGCGTGCCGCCGGAGATCATGGGCATCGGCCCGAAGGAAGCCATCCCGCGCGTGCTGAAGCAAGTGGGGTTGAGTCTGAACGATATTGGCTGGATCGAACTCAACGAGGCCTTTGCCGCGCAATCGCTGGCGGTGATCCAGGATGTCGGCCTCGACCCGTCCATCGTGAATCCGCTCGGCGGCGCGATCGCGCTTGGCCATCCGCTCGGCGCGACCGGCGCGATCCGTACCGCGACGTTGCTGCACGGCCTTCGCCGCCGCAAACAGAAATACGGCATGGTGACGATGTGTATCGGCACCGGGATGGGCGCGGCGGGAATTTTCGAGGCTTTGTAGGAAAGTACAAATAATTCTGTGAGCATCGAACTCGTCGCAAAGCTGAACAGCGATTGCCATTCGGCATTGGTGGATCGCAGTGCGCTGGAACAAAAGCAGCGCGAGCAGGGCGAGGCTTTCTTCCTGCGCATCGTTGAACGCTGTCCCCATTTGTTCGCCGAAGCGGCTGTGTTCATTAGCGCTGCGCAGATCCAGCAGATGCGCGAGGTGATCGAAGCGGTGGAGCGGGTGGTCAAGCTGCCCGGATGGCAGGATACCAATCCCGTCATTCCCGCGCAGGCGGGAATCCAGTCAGTCGAAAAATTCTCCGCGCAGCGGAGTCATGCTGGAAATGCATCTTCAATAAGCCCGCTGGATTCCCGCCTGCGCGGGAATGACGAACCTAATAATGTCCAGCATTCCGCCAAAGGTGTCTTCTACGGCTACGACTTCCATCTCAACGAACAGGGCATACACCTTATCGAGATCAACAGCAACGCGGGCGGAGGCTTTCTCAACGCGCTGTTGCTCGAAAGTCAGCGCGAAGCAGTGCTGCCGGGTGTGGCAGTGTGCGGGGACGATCTCGAGCAAACTTTTCTCGCGATGTTCCGCAACGAGTGGCGGCTGGTGCATGGCGATGCGCCGCTCAACACCATCGCCATCGTGGACGAGCAGCCGGAAGGGCAATATCTCTATCCCGAATTCCTGCTGGCGAAAAAGCTGTTCGAGTCTGTGGACGTTGCGGCGCATATCGTTGATCCGTCAGCACTGCAAGCGCGCGAGGACGGCTTGTATTGCATTGGGCAGCGCATCGATCTGATCTATAACCGCCTCACTGATTTTTCGTTGCGACAGCATCCCGCATTGCGGCAGGCGTATCTGGACGGGCGCGTGGTGCTGACGCCCGGCCCCGCGCACTTTGCCCGCTACGCCGACAAGCGCAATCTTGCGCGGCTGAGCGATGCGCAAACCTTGCGCACGCTCGGCGCAAATGAAACCGACATCGCCACTTTGCACGCAGGTATTCCGCATACCATCGTGGTGCGGCCGGACATGGAAGCCACGCTGTGGGCGGAACGCAAGCAATGGTTCTTCAAGCCGAACAGCGGTTATGGCAGCAAGGGTGCGTATCGCGGCGAGAAGCTGACCAGGCGCGTTTATGCCGAGATATTGCAGGGTGATTATGTCGCGCAGAAAATGGCCGCACCGGGAGAACGCAGCGTTTGCATGAATGATGCCGAAGCTGTGTCGCTCAAGTACGACGTGCGCTGCTATGTTTACGACGGACAGATACAACTGGTTGCGGCGCGGTTGTATCAGGGACAGACCACCAACTTCCGCACGCCGGGCGGCGGATTTGCGCTGGTGCGTGTAGTAGAATAAAGGCAAGGCAGAATAAAATACACCGTCATTCCCGCCCTTCGACTGGCTCAGGGTAAACTGTCCTTATGGCAGGCGGGAAAACGAGCTGCTTGTGGCGAGTTTCGAGGAACGGCCATCCAGCGTTCTTATTCAATATGCCTTTGGGTTTTGTCCCCGCGTTGCGGCGGTTTTTCAATGACTGGATTCACGCCTGCGCGGGAATGACGCAATTAGAAAATTTCTTTATGGCCATTTATGCTTTTTTCGCAGTCGGGGTCGGTGCCGCCTTTGGCGCGTGGCTGCGCTGGGGCCTGGGGCTGTGGCTTAATCCGTCGCTGCCGGAGTTGCCGCTCGGCACGCTTGCCTCCAATTTGATCGGCGGTTATCTGGTAGGCCTCGCAGTGGCTTATTTTACGCACTATCCGGGACTTTCACCGGAGTGGCGGCTGTTCATCATCACCGGCTTCCTCGGCGGGCTGACGACCTTCTCGACTTTTTCGGCAGAGACCGTCACGCTGTTGCTGCGCGGCCAGTACGCGTGGGGATCGGCAATCATCGTTACCCATCTCGGCGGTTCGCTGCTGATGACGGTGTTTGGTATTCAGACATTCAAATGGTTTAACTTGTAATTCCCCGCAGTCTTGCTGCGGGGACAGCGCAGGCTAAAATGAAAAAATGGAAGTGATGTAGCCCGGATGTAGCCCTTCGACAGGCTCAGGACAGGCTACGCGAAATCCGGGGTTTGG
>DATBWQ010000114.1:0-9392 GCA_036514695.1 Gallionella sp.
GCGGCGGGCAAAGCCCGCCCTACGGTAAATCACTTAACAGTCATGAATTATGTAAAGCTCAATAGTAGCAGTAGGATGTGGTGAGGCACGAACCGCATCATTTAACGCGAGCGATGCGGTTCCTTCGTCACCGCATCCTACCGTCCAACATTTGGTTCCGGCTTGTCCGGCTTAGGGCTTTCCATAAATGATTAAGGTGGTTTATCCGGGTACGTTCGATCCCATCACGCGCGGACATGAAGATGTGGTGCGGCGTGCCGCTGGGTTGTTCGGTGAGGTCATCGTGGCAGTGGCGGAAAGCCGCGAGAAAACCCTGTTCACGCTGGATGAGCGGGTGGAGATGTCACGAGTGACCTTCGCAGATTTTGCCAATGTGCGCGTGGAAGGGTTCAACGGCTTGCTGATGAACTTCGTTCAGGAATATGATGCGCGCGTGGTGTTGCGCGGATTGCGCGCCGTGTCGGATTTCGAATACGAGTTCCAGTTGGCGGGCATGAATCGCAATCTGTATCCCGAGGTCGAGACCTTATTCCTGACCCCGGCGGAGCAGTACACTTTCATCTCGGCCTCCATGGTGCGCGAAGTTGCGCGCTTCGGCGGAGATGTCAGCAAGTTTGTGTCGCCCTATGTGATGGAAAAATTACGGCAAAAGAATTTACTGGCTGACAAATCGAACAGCCTGGGAATTCGAATCACCAAGAAATTTTGATTGATAAAGGAGAAGTAGCATGGCACTGATAATTACCGATGAATGTATCAACTGCGACGTCTGCGAGCCGGAATGCCCGAATGATGCGATTACGCAGGGTGATGCCATCTATGTGATCGATCCGGACAAATGCACCGAATGTGTTGGGCACTACGACACGCCGCAATGCGTGGAAGTGTGCCCGGTGGATTGCATACCAAAGGATCCGAATCGCGTGGAAAGCCCTGAGCAGTTGCAAGCCAAGTATGAAAGACTGATGGCGGCGAAGGGTTAATATACATAGCGACATAAATCTACTGATGAAACAACTAGCCATCTGACTAGGTTGGCAAACTACGCCAACCAAGTCATTGGTTATACGCGACTCTGGGGCGGGGTCGGGCGGTGCTCGCGCTCCGGGGCCGCGTAGCGGTAAACTGATGTGTATGCTCCGGCCTCCCCCACTCCAAAGCCGCTCGCTACGATTTCTGTCGCTATGTATAGCATCATCCAATAAACGTAGGAGCGGGCCATGCCCGCTCCTACATCTGGTTAGTGTTCCTTCCAAACTCCTTTGATAGCCTCCGCATCAGAACTTGCGCCGAGCGCGGGCAGGCCGTAGAAATCAAGCAAAGTCCGCAACACATTGTAGTGATCGATGCGCTGATCGCTTTTTCCGGCCTGTACCATCGGACCCACCAGTATCGTCGGGATGCGATTGTTTGACTGGTAATGATCCTCATCCCAGGTGAGTATCAGCAAGCTGTTGTGTTTCATCGCCCAGTCGGCATACGGCGCGATGTGGGTTTTCAGCCAGTTGTCCGCATCAGCAAAACTGCCATCATGCATGTTGTTATTCTTGTTGGGGATAACAAAGGACACGGTAGGCAGCTTGGAAAAATCCTGCGGGAAATCGGCGAAGCGTTTGTTCACGTCGGCGGGCAGTCTGCTGCCCTGCCAGTTCACCACCGGATTGTGTTTTCGAGCATAAGCACCGGACATGCAGCTCACATCGCCCACTTCGGGCAACGACTCGGCGAAACTGGCAAAGCTCAGTCCCGCATCCAGCAAAACCGTGGCGAGGTTGTCGGAATCAAAGGCAAGCGGGCAGAAATTGTTGATGACGCCATGCGTTGCACCGGAGAACAATGCCAGGTAGTTCGGCTGACTCGGATGAGTGATGCCATAAGACTTGGTGAACAACATGCCGCGTTTCGCCAGCGCGTGGATGTAGGAATTGTGATTGTGCGGGTCCATGATCTGCTTATAGCTGCGATTTTCCTCGATGACCACCACCACATGATCTGGGCGCGGCAATAGCTCGGCATGGGCAAAGGGCGCATGGACAACGGCAAGCAGGACGATGAAGAGCAAGTGGCGCATGGTCAGGTTTATCATGGAAAAGGCGATTGAATGGGCACGGCGCGCCGTGCCCCTACTCAGCATCCTCGATTTTCTGTTTCGACTCCTCGGTTTGCTTTTGAACAGCCTGATCCACACCCTTGGCCTTTTCAAGCGCCTCGCGTTGCGGGGCGGCTATCTTCGGCACCGGTGTGGATGAACCGTCGCAGGCAGCGAACAACAGAACAACGGCGAGCAGGATGTATTTCATGGTTCCTCCCTGAAGCGGGGTGAAAGGCTGGCGCAGTGCGCCATGATCCAGTTTGTTATATTTCCGAGCGCAGCACTCTAGCATAAAGTTGCCGCGCATCAGGATTACTTCTGGCAATACCCACAATAAAAACTGGAGCGTTGTCCTTGGCGGATCTGCTTGATGAGCGAGCTGCAACGCCTGCACGGTTCGCCACCGCGCCCGTACACCCAATAGTGCTGCTGGAAATAGCCGGGTTGCCCGGAGCTGTTGACGAAGTCGCGCAGCGTGCTGCCGCCCTGGGCTATGGCTTCCGCCAGGGTCGCGCGGATCTCTTTGACCAGTTTTGCGCAGCGCGGCAGGCTGAGTTTTCCGGCGGCGAGCTGCGGCTTGATGCCGGCGCGGAATAGCGCTTCGTTGGCGTAGATGTTGCCCACCCCGGCCACCACATGATTGTCCATGATGCATTGCTTGATACTGACGCTGCGCCCGCGCGTGGCCTGGTAGAGATAGTGCGCATCGAAGTTTTCCTCAAGCGGCTCGGGGCCGAGTGAGGCGAGCAGCGGGTGGGTGAGGACATCGCCGCTATGCCATAGCGCTGCCCCGAAGCGGCGCGGGTCGCGCAGGCGCATCAGCGTGCCGTCGCTCAGCACCAGATCGAAGTGATCGTGCTTCTCGGGTGGCGTATCAGCGGGCAGGATGCGCAGACTGCCGGACATGCCCAGATGCAGGATCAGCGTGCCGCTGCCGCAATCCATCAGCAGATATTTGGCGCGGCGCTTGAGCGAGTGGATGGTCTGTCCGCGCAACAGCCTGGGCAGATTCTTCGGGATCGGCCAGCGCAGCTTGGCGTTGCGGATGACGACGTCGGCGATGGTCAGGCCGGTGAGGTGCGCGGCCAATCCGCGCCGCGTGATCTCTACTTCGGGGAGTTCGGGCATGGGTACCTCGCCGCGGAATTGTTGCGCCTCCCTTCTCCCGCAGGCGGGAGAAGGGCTGGGGATGAGGGACTGTGTGCCGATACAAAGCGTAATTTTTGCTCGGCGACCCTCACCCCCACCCTCTCCCGCGCGCGGGCGAGGGAGCTGTTCAGCCGCGGCGGCGCTTCCACCAGATGTATCCCCCGACCCCGGCCAGCATCAGCGGCAACACCAGCAGGAAGCCGATGCTGATGACATTGAGTTCGGTTTTGCTGAGCACTAGGCTGCTGTCTTTGGCAGCACGCGGTTGCAGCGTGATCAGATGCTCTTCGCCGGCCAGCCAGTTCACCATGTTCACACCCAGGTCGACGTTGCCGCCGTTGCCGGCGTAGCTGTTGGCGAGGAACGCGCCGTTGCCGACCACCACGATGCGCTGCTCTCTGTCATTGATGCTGCGTTGCAGTGCCAGCGCGATGATGGCCGGGCCCGGGGTGTCGCGCTGTTTGTTGAAGAGCGGCTTGTCCGGAGGAGTTATGCCGCCGGACATGTTGCGGCTCACCCAGCCGCGTGAGGCCACTTCCACCAATGCGTGATGCTGCCAGTCCGGGTTCTCGTTCCATACCAGCGGACGTGCCGAGGGGAATGCCGTGATCAGGTTGAAGTTGCGTGTGATCGCATGGGGGGGATAGGTGGCGCCCAGCGACCAGGTGGGGGGAGCGTTCATCCCGGAGGAGGCCGGGTCTATCACGATGCCGGGAGGCAGCAGCAGATCGAGTCTCTCGGCAAGGCGTTCCAGCCCGTGCAGCGGTTCGGCATCCACCAGCCAGAGCAGGTTGCCGCCGCGCTCGACATAGCGCAGCAGCTTGTCCACTTCGCCGCGCATCAGGTCGAGTTGCGGCTGGGTGATCACCAGCACGCTGACATTGTTCGGCACTTCCTGAGCCAGTGCCAGATTCAGGCTGTTGAGACGAAAACCATTCTGTTTGAGCTTTGCGCCGAACAGCGCCCCGAGGTCATGGTTGGCGATGCCGTCCAGTTTGCGTTCGCCGTGCCCGTCCAGGTACATCACGGTCTGGTCGCGGGTGTGCGCCAGACGCAGCAGCGTGCTGGTGACGATCTGTTCGTTGATCTGGGACAGGTGCTCGCTGCGTCCGGCATATTCGAGCACCATCTCGCCGTTGAGCTGGACGCGCGCTGCGCGGGCCTTTTCGGCTTCCTTGCTCGGATCGATGAATACCAGATTGATGTCGGTCTTGTAGCGCTGGTAGAGTGAGATGAAGTCGCGAACGATCTTGCGGATATCGCCGAGGCGCGCATCCTGTTCGGTGGCGTACACGGTGATGTTGACCGGGCCGCTCAATTGCCTGAGCACCTCCACGCTGGCCGGTTCCAGGCTGTTACTGGCGTTGTGGGTGAGGTCGCGCTGCAGGTGATAGCGCGTGGCTAGATAGCCCAGGCCCAGCGCGCTGCCCAGCAGCAGGGAAACGAACAGCAGGTTGCGCAGCGACGGAGAGGCAAGAAATTTACGCATCATTACTCATCCGTAAATGCGGTTGTTGTTGATGCGGCGCATCGTCAGCAGCAGGAACACCGCACTGAACAGCACGAAGAACGCGACATCGCCGCTGTCCAGCAAGCCGGCGTTGAAAGTCTGAAAGTGATTGAGCGGCGAGATGATGTGCCAAGGCGAGTCTTCCGCCGTCGCGGCGATGTCGGCCAGCCACAGACCGGCCAGCACCGCCAGCGCGCCGATCGCGGCGATGACGGGTTGCGCGGTGAGTGAGGAGACATACAGCCCGACAGAAATGTAGCTGGCAGTAAGCAGCAACAGACCGAGCAGATTGCCCAGCAGCAGGCCGTGATCGAGATCAGTGCCGAGCGCCAGCGTGTAGAGCATCAGCGGCACGCCGGCCATCATCACGACCAGAAAGGTCAGCAGGCCGAAGAATTTGCCTAGCACGATATGGCGAATGGATAGCGGTGCAGAAAGCAGCAGCGCAATGGATTGATTTCGCCGTTCCTCGGCGATCAGGCGCATCGTGAACATCGGCACCAGCATCATCAGCAACAGCGCGAGCATGTTGAATAACGGTGCAGCCACGATGGTCGTCACGCCGGGCGCGTTGGCGAGTTGCGCCAGTTGCGGTTGCAGGTCCAGGAACGTCTGCAGGGTGTTCAGGAAAAACCAGGTGAAAATGAATTGCAGGATGGCCAGCATGAACCAGGTCGATGGCATCGCGAACAGGCTGCGCAGTTCGCGCAGGGCAAGCAGGCGGATCATCGGGTTTCTCCTTTGGAGTGCGGCGACGTGTCGCCGCTATAAAAGCGCAGACGAGTCTGCGCACTCCAAAAGACACACACTTGCATCATTTCGCCTCTCCCGCTATGGCCGTTTCCGCATCGGTGATCTTGACATAAACCTCCTCCAGCGTGGCCTGCAGCGGCGTGAGTTGCTCCAGTTGCCAGCCATGCTGTTCTGCCAGGCTGAGCAGCGCGCCCTTGGGGTTGTCTTCCGGTTTATGCAGCACGCGGAACTGTGTGGAGGTAAGCCGCTCCACGTGGCTGATCCCGGCGATGCCTTCCAGAGTGCTCAGAGGCGGGGGGTTGCGCAGACCGACGATGAAGCCGGATACGCTGCCATGCTCACGCATATGCTTGCTGGTGTCGCTGTAGATCAGCTTGCCCTGCTGCATGATCTCGATCCGGTCGCAGACGCTTTCCACCTCGCTGAGCAAATGGGTGGAGAGAATCACGCTGTGGCTATCGCCCAATTCGCGGATCAGCGCGCGTATCTCGCGGTTTTGCGCGGGGTCCAGGCCGACGGTGGGTTCGTCCAGCACGATCACGGAGGGATGATGGATGATGGCTTGCGCGATACCGACCCGCTGCTGATAGCCCTTGGACAGCATGCCGATGATCTTTTTGCCTGCCGCTTCCAGACCGCAGCGTTGTTTGGTTTGCGCCAGTGCATCGGCGATCGCGGGGGGCTTCATGCCGCGCAAACGGGCGGCGAAGGTCAGGTATTCGTCCACGCCGAGTTCGCGGTACAGCGGCGGGGTTTCGGGCAAATAGCCCAGGTTCGCTTTCGCCGGCACGGGCTGACGCAACAGGTCGATGCCGCATATTTCGATGCTGCCGCTGTTTGGCGCCAGGCAGCCGGTCAGCATCTGCAGTGTGGTGGTTTTGCCCGCACCGTTGTGCCCCAGCAGACCCAGCACTTCGCCGCGTTTCAATTCCAGAGACACGTCGTGGATGACCAGATGATCGCCAAAGCGGCGTGTCAGGTTGCGAGCGGAAAGCGTTATGTCGGAAGTGGCGTTGGGCAAGGTAAAGTGTTTGTCGTGGTTGTGAATTCGGTTAAATATAACCTATTATGCGCGTCCACATCAAAAGCAGTAATGATATGAACCAGTTCAAGTACATCATCTTCGGCAGTTTGCTGCTCAGCGCTTGTGCGCAGGCGCCTGCCCGGCTGACTGACGTGCATCCTGCCGAAGCGCCTGAGTCACAGGCGGGAGCCGAGCCGGTACTGCCCAACATCGAGCTGAGCGGCGAGTTGCTCTATGAATTTCTGTTGACCGAGATCGCCAGTCAGCGTGGCGATGTTGAGCTCGCCGTGCGGGGCAGTTCGGATTTGGCCAATAAAACCCGCGATCCGCGCCTGGCCATGCGTGCCGCGCAACTGGCGCTACAATCCGGTCAGATGGACAAGGCTATCGAGGCACTCAAGGTCTGGCGTGAGGTCGAGCCGGCTTCGCCATTGGCAATGCGCATGTATTCTTCGGCATTGCTGCGCAGCGGCAGGCTGGACGAAGCCCGTCAGGAACTCATTACCGTGTTGAAGGTGGAACAGGACAGCGCCGGGCACATCTTCTATCAAATGTATCAAATGCTGGCTCCCTATCCGGATAAGGAAGCGGCGCTGAAGTTGATGCTTGAGCTTGCGCAACCCTATCCGCGTGTGGCTGAGGCGCATTGGGCGGTGGCGCAACTGGCGCAGGCGTCCGGGAACGAAAAGCTTGCCCTGGATGAAGCAAAGCTGGCGCGCAGCCTGCGTCCGGAGTGGGATATGGCGGCTTCACTGGAGGCGTTCCTGCTGCAGAAGCATGCGCCGCAGCAAGGACTGGAAGTGCTGAGACGCTACCTGTCTGGTTATCCGGATGCGCATGAAGTCCGTTTGCAGTATGCCCGCGCGCTGCTCGAGCAAAAGCAGTTCAAACAGGCGCGCGACGAATTCCAGCGTCTGGCGGACGAATATCCCGAAAATCCTGAGAATGCATTTGCGATCGCGCTGATTTCGTT
Organism: Gallionella sp.; assembly: GCA_036514695.1. Classification (GTDB taxonomy): domain Bacteria; phylum Pseudomonadota; class Gammaproteobacteria; order Burkholderiales; family Gallionellaceae; genus Gallionella. Next base: position 7,502 of record DATBWQ010000114.1, read on the forward strand.
GCAGATGAAGGATCTCGAAGGTGCGGAAGAACATCTTAAACAGGCGCTCAGCAAAGGCAAAAAAGATCAGGATACGGTGCGCTATTATCTCGGCCAGTTGGGCGAGGCGAAGAAAAGCGACGATGAGGCGATCGAGCACTATCGCGGGGTAAAGGGCGGGGAGTATCTGTTTGCCGCGCAGATCCGTATCGCCTACCTGCTGAGTAAACGCGGTCAGCTCGCCGAGGCGCTACAGCAGTTGCACCAGCTTCAGGCCGCTGACGATCAGCAGCGCGTGCAGCTGATATCGGTCGAGGCGCAATTCTTGCGCGAGGCGAACCGGCTGCCCGAAGCCTATCAGGTGATGCAGAACGGTTTGCTGAAGCTGCCCGATCATCCCGATCTGCTTTATGGGACTGCGATGCTGGCGGACAAGCTCGGCAAGCCGGATGTGTTCGAACAATTGATGCGCAAGCTGATCCGGATCCAGCCGGATCATGCGCACGCCTACAACGCGCTGGGCTACGGTCTGATGGAGCGCAATGAGCGGATTCCCGAGGCCGTGCAACTGGTGGAGAAAGCCTTGCAACTCGCACCCGATGATCCCGCCATCATGGATAGTGTGGGCTGGGGCTACTATCGCAGCGGCAGGCTGGAAGAAAGCGTCAAGATGCTGCGACGCGCGTTCGCCGGCAGTCCCGACCCCGAGATCGCCGCGCACCTGGGCGAGGTGTTGTGGGTGCGCGGTGACAAGGCGGAAGCCAGGAAAATCTGGCTGGATAGTCTCAATGACCATCCCGATAGCGCCGAACTTCAGTCCGTGATCAAGAAATTCATGCCTTGAGTCTTACTCACGCACGTTTGTTTCCGGCACTTCTACTGCGTTCAGGGCAGGTTTGTCTGGTTGTGCTGTTGAGCGGCTGTGCCTTGCTGCCGTCCAAGCCGGTGCCGGTCGTGCGACCGGCGCAGGCTGAGTCCGCACCGTTCGCGCTGAACGGACGCATCTCGGTCGATCATCAGGGAAAGCGCCATTCGGCCGGACTGCGCTGGACGCATAGCCCCCTCTCCGATGAGATACTGATGTTCGCGCCGCTCGGGCAAACGGCCGCACGCGTTTATCGCGATGCTCAAAAGGCGACGCTGGAAGATGGCAATGAACACTACCAGGCCGACGATGCAGAAACGCTGATGGAGCAGGTATTGGGCTGGCATCTGCCGCTGAGCGGCCTGCATCAGTGGGTGTTGGGCCTGCCGGACGGCGGCGGTCCCGCGCAGATCGAGCGGGATGGCGATGGCCGGATCAGTGTGCTGCATCAGGCTGGATGGGAAGTGCGCTACCTGCGCTATGCCGATACCAGTCCGGACAGCTTGCCGTCGCGCTTGCAGTTGAATCATGAAGACATGCAAATGCAGTTGCTGATCGATGAGTGGGAATGGAATCCGCAATGAAGCTCACTTGCCCCGCACCGGCAAAACTGAATCTGTTCCTGCACGTCACCGGCCGGCGCGCGGATGGCTACCATACCCTGCAAACCCTGTTCCGCTTCATCGATCTGCATGACACGCTGCACTTCAGCTTGCGCGCGGACGGCGCGGTGCACCGCACCAATACCATCGAGGGCGTGGCGGAGGAGTCGGATCTATGCGTGCGTGCCGCGCGGTTGCTGCAAAGCGAGACCGGTTGCACATCTGGCGTGGACATCGCGGTTGAAAAACGCATTCCGATGGGCGGCGGCCTGGGCGGCGGCAGCTCGGATGCGGCGACCACGCTGATCGCGCTGAATCGTTTGTGGTCGCTGGGTTTGACCCGCGCACGTTTGATGCGGCTCGGCCTGAGCTTGGGGGCGGATGTGCCGGTGTTCGTGTTCGGTGAGAACGCCTTTGCCGAGGGTGTGGGTGAGGAGTTGCAAGC
>DATBWQ010000115.1:0-6550 GCA_036514695.1 Gallionella sp.
CCAGGACGGGTTGAACCACGCGCGCTGAAGCGAAGACCGAAACCGTTTCAATTGCTCACGAAACCGCGTCAAATATTGCGTGCGCAACTTATGGAGCAGCAACAGCAGCATATTGCAGCATGCTTAAGTTAGTGCCATTGGACTCCAGTACCTAAACCTTCTTCACTGTTGCTTAAACTGCTTGGCTAATTTAAGGCTCTGCCCTTGATAGTTCGAACTGATATCTTGTCCGTACAGAAGCTCTGGCTTGGCCGCCATACGCTCATAGCGTAGCCATCCGACCGTCTGCCCATGCTCGAGCAAGAAGGGCACCTCGTGTGAGCGCACTTCCAGAACCCCCCTGCTGCTTCCCGCTTTGTTTATCTTGGCATCCCAACCGAATCCAGGGTCAAAAAAACCGGCATAGTGGACGCGGAATTCACCCGCGCGGGTGTCGTACGGCAGCATCTCAGCCGCATATTCCGGCGGCACTGCGATCGCTTCTTTGGTCATGAGAATATAGAATTCATCAGGATCCAATATCAGTGAAGAAGTTTTGTGAAAACGGATGGGCTCCCAGAAATCCAGCGGGTCATAATCCCGCCTTTCCAGATCAATACGTTTGACATGTTTTTTCGCGCGATAGCCGATTATGTTGTCCTTCTTGCCGGAGCCTTCCAAATCCACAGTGAAAGGTAATAGGCCGGTTTTGATTGATCTCGCGTTTTTCTCGTGGTCTCTGGAATTGACAATCTGGCCTCCATCGAGAAGCTGTTTCCATTCTGCGGACGGGATGGATTTTGCCTCTTCTCCTCGTGAGCGGATGAATCTTAGCTGGTTCAAGCGGGTGCCGGTTTTTACCACTACGCTGAAACTTCGGGGGGCAACCTCTAAATAGAGTTCACCTTTATAACCCTCAGATACCTGGTCAAAACTGGTCGCTCCGTCGGCGATCAGGCGCGTCAAAATATCCAGCCTGCCCGTTGAACTTTTGGGGTTAGCAAAGGCAGCCACTTCACTTCTTAAACTAATGGATTCCAAAAGAGGAATAACATATACACGCCCCTTTTCAAGAACAGCACCTTTGCCAAGGTCGATTTTGAAGGCGGCATACCGGTTATCAAGCTGCTTCAATTTATCGAGTACTTTTATTCCCTCACCGGGAAGAAAACTCGTATCTACGGGATAAGCACAATCGCCTAGGCGCAGGTCTATGCTGGCGGGCTGGACTTGGTCATGATCAAACGGCATCAGCATCGTTTTGATTTCGCCGTTACTTAGCATCTTCTCAATATACTGACTTGGGAAAATGCCGGTGCCGTCGATCACGCGCGGAGAGGCTATTAGACCAGGATTGGCCGTTGAATCGGCCTTCATTATCACTTCATTCATCGGATTTACTCTTCTGTGCCTTGTCTTGATGTCGTCGTATCAGCAATGCCTTGTTCCATTCTGTGTAGCAATTCAAAGAACAAAATACACCGTCTTTGAATTGGCCACTTCCAAATTTTTTTGTAATTGATTTCTGACAAAAAGGGCAAATATTTTGCTCCAAACACTGGCGCAAATAATCCTCTTCATTTTCTGCCATTGGAAAAGCCCATCGGGTAGGGTTGCAAAAATTGCGCCTCAAAAAATCATTATATCCAAATTTAAAGAGGCTAGGCTGCGCTAATCCGCGAGCAAATGGGTTAGCTAATTCAGCCCCAATGCTTTCACAACAAGACCAAGTTGTGGCTACGGCCACTGCTACGCGGTTTCACATCGGCTTCGCCGATATGAGCCTACGCCGAAACTTGGTACCACTGATATTACAGTAGTACCAAGTTGTCCCGGTGGATGATCTCGGTATCGCCGCCATAACCAAGCAGGGTTTCGATTTCCTTGCTGGCATGACCCGCGATGCGGCGGGCTTCTTCGGAGTTGTAGTTGGTCAGGCCACGCGCGATGTCCTGGCCTTCTTCGTTCACGCAGGTGACCACCGCGCCGCGTTCAAATTCCCCGACGACTTTCTTGACGCCTATCGGCAGCAGGCTCTTGCCCTCGCTGCGCAACGCGGTCACTGCACCTGCGTCCAGCACCAGTTTCCCCGCGACTTGCAGGTGATCGGCTAGCCATTGTTTGCGTGCCGCGAGGGTGAGGGTGGGGGCGGTGAGCAGCGTGCCGATGGATTCGCCTTGCAGCAGGCGCAGCAGCACATCGCGTTCGTGTCCGGAGGCGATGACGGTGTGCGCGCCGCTGCGCGCAGCGCGTTTCGCCGCGAGTATCTTGGTGATCATGCCGCCGCGCCCGATGTGGCTGCCTGAACCGCCCGCCATGCTTTCCAGTTGCGCATCGCCGGCCAGGGCCTCACGGACCAGCGTGGCCTTGGCATCCTTGCGCGGATCGGCGGTATAGAGGCCGTCTTGGTCGGTGAGGATGATCAGCACGTCGGCTTCGATCAGGTTGGTGACCAGCGCGCCCAGCGTGTCGTTGTCGCCGAATTTGATCTCGTCGGTGACCACGGTGTCGTTCTCGTTGATGATCGGAATGACGCGCAAGGCAAGCAGGGTGGTCAGCGTGGCGCGCGCGTTCAGGTAACGTTCGCGATCGGCCAGATCGGCATGCGTCAGTAGCACTTGCGCGGCATGCAGATCGTGCTTACGGAAGCAGCTTTCATAGGCTTGCACCAGGCCCATCTGGCCCACCGCTGCGGCGGCCTGTAGATCGTGTATCGAAGTGGGGCGTTTGTTCCAGCCGAGGCGTTGCATGCCTTCGGCAATCGCGCCGGACGAAACCAGCACGACTTCATGCCCGCCGGCATTGAGCGCGGCGATCTGCCGCGCCCAGTTGCCGAGCGCCTTGAGGTCCAGCCCGGCGCCCTGATTCGTCACCAGGCTGCTGCCGACTTTGACGACGATGCGTTTGCAGTTGGTCAATACGGTATTCATATGTGCTCTAAATTATATCCGCGTCAGACATAGGGTGCGTTTACGCACCAGCAATATTGGTGCGTAAACGCACCCTACAAAAATTCAAGTTTCATTATTCCCGCTTGACCGTAGGTCAGTTTATCCTGAGCTTGTCGAAGGACGGGAATGACGCATTCCTAAATTATATCCGCGTCGGTTTCCTGCGCGCTGTTTGCGGCAGCCTGCCGTTCCAGTTCGTTCATCGCCAGCAGGTGATCCATGATGGCGTAGGTCAGTTCCTTGCAGCCTTCGCCGTTGATCGCGGAGATGACGAAGTAGCGGTCGAAATCGGTGAATTCCTTTAGGAAAGCGGCGACTTTTTCATCGCGGTCTTCGAGCAGGTCGACCTTGTTCAGCAGCAGCCAGCGCGGTTTTTCATAGAGTGACTGATCGTATTTCTTCAGTTCGTTGAGGATCGCGCGGGCCTCGTGTACCGGATCGGTGCCCTCGTACATCGGCGCGATATCCACCAGGTGCAGCAGCACGCGGGTGCGCGCCAGGTGGCGCAGGAACTGGTGCCCCAGCCCGGCGCCTTCCGCCGCACCTTCGATCAGGCCGGGAATGTCGGCGATGACGAAACTCTTTTCTGGCGAGACGCGCACTACGCCGAGATTGGGGTGCAGGGTGGTGAACGGATAGTCGGCGACCTTGGGCTTGGCGGCAGAAACGGCGCGGATGAAGGTGGATTTGCCGGCGTTGGGCATGCCGAGCAGCCCGACATCGGCAAGCACTTTCAACTCGAGTTGCAATTCGCGGGTTTCGCCCTCGACGCCGGGGGTGCATTGGCGCGGCGCACGGTTGGTGCTGGATTTGAAATGGATGTTGCCCAAGCCGCCTATGCCACCCTTGGCGAGCAATACCTTTTCGCCATCGTGGGTGAGGTCAGCGACGACTTCGCCGCTGTTGAAGTCGGTGATCACTGTCCCGACCGGCATGCGCAGCATGATGTCGTCCGCGCCCTTGCCGTAGCAATCCGCGCCGCGTCCCGGTTCGCCGTTCTTGGCGCGGTGTATCCGGGCGAAGCGGTAGTCCACCAGCGTATTGATGTTGCGATCCGCCACTGCGTACACGCTGCCGCCGCGGCCGCCATCGCCGCCGTCCGGGCCACCCTTGTCGATGTATTTCTCGCGGCGAAAGCTGGCCGCGCCATTGCCGCCGTTGCCGGCAATAACCTCGATCTTGGATTCGTCGATGAATTTCATGGGTTTAAGCCGGACGAACCGGAACCAGAATGTAGGTCGGGCTGCGCCCGACATGGTGGGCAGAGCCCACCCTACTGGAAATAAAAAAGCCCTACCTTGCGATAGGGCTGATTCTGTCAAAGTAGCGCTTGCCTGGGGATTACTAGGCTGCGGCTACGATGGAAACAGTTCTACGCTTTTGCGCGCCCTTGATGGCGAACACCACTTTGCCGGTGATCTTGGCAAACAGGGTGTGATCCTTGCCCATGCCGACGTTGTCGCCGGGATGGAATTCAGTGCCGCGCTGGCGCACGATGATGCTGCCCGCGTTGATCAGCTCGCCGCCGTAGCTCTTCACGCCCAGTCGTTTTGAATGTGAGTCGCGTCCGTTACTGGTACTGCCGCCGCCTTTTTTTGATGCCATGCTAGTTGCTCCTTACCGAATTACGCCAGGATTTGTATTTATGCCCAGACTTATATTTATGCAGAGATGCCGTCGATGCGGATCTCGGTGTAATTTTGACGATGACCTTGATTCTTCTGGTAGTGCTTGCGGCGGCGCATCTTGAAGATGCGTACCTTGTCGCCGCGACCGTGCGACACGATGGTCGCTTTCACCGAGGCGCCGGCCAGCAAAGGCCTGCCCACCGACAGCTTGTCGCCGTCAGCGACCATCAGCACCTTGTCCAGAACGATGGCGCTGCCAACGTCTCCGGGAAGGATCTCGATCTTCAGGGTTTCGCCGGAAGTAACACGATATTGCTTACCACCGGTTTTAATGACTGCGTACATGACAACCTCGATTACTAGTGTGATTTTGGGGCGATTTTTTGCGAAGGCGCGGATTATACATAAATATCCGCAACCGTCAAAACCCTTTTTTAACCCAAATAATCCATTTTCAAAAACTGTGTCATTCCCGTGCACGCGGGAATCCAGATGATTAAATAATTTCCCGCGAAGCGGGACAACATCGCGGTCTTGTCCGCTACGCGGAATATTTGTTCTTGCTGGATTCCCGCTTGCGCGGGAATGACGGGCTAGAGGATTATTTTGGCTTAGCGCTTCATGGAGTCGAAGAACTCCGCGTTGTTCTTCGTTGCCTTGATCTTGTCGAGCAGGAATTCCATCGCCTCCAACTCGTCCATCGGGTAGAGCAGTTTGCGCAACAGCCAGATCCTTTGCAGGATGTCCGGTTTGATCAGCAATTCTTCCTTGCGCGTGCCGGAGCGGTTGACGTTGATCGCCGGGTAGATGCGTTTTTCGGCCATCCGGCGATCCAGGTGGATCTCCATGTTGCCGGTGCCCTTGAATTCCTCGTAGATCACATCGTCCATGCGCGAGCCGGTGTCGACCAGCGCGGTGGCGATGATGGTCAGCGAGCCGCCTTCCTCGATGTTGCGAGCCGCGCCGAAGAAACGTTTGGGGCGGTGCAGCGCGTTGGCATCCACGCCGCCGGTCAGCACCTTTCCGGAAGAAGGAACTACGGTGTTGTAAGCGCGCGCCAGGCGGGTGATGGAGTCGAGCAGGATGACGACATCCTTCTTGTGTTCGACCAGGCGTTTGGCCTTCTCCAGCACCATTTCTGCGACCTGTACGTGGCGGCTGGCCGGCTCGTCGAAGGTGGAGGCAACCACTTCACCGCGCACGGTGCGGGTCATCTCGGTCACTTCTTCGGGGCGCTCGTCGATCAGCAGCACGATCAGGATGGCATCGGGATTGTTCGAGGAGATGGAATGGGCGATATGTTGCAGCATCACGGTCTTGCCGGATTTCGGTGAGGCCACCAGCAGCCCGCGCTGCCCCTTGCCGATCGGCGCGACGATGTCGATGATGCGTCCGGTGATGTTCTCCTCGGCCTTGATGTCGCGCTCGAGGATCAAAGGTACTGTCGGGAATAACGGGGTGAGGTTTTCAAACAGGATCTTGTTTTTTGCATTCTCAGGCGGCTCATCGTTGACCTTGTCCACCTTGACTAGTGCGACATAGCGTTCGCCATCCTTCGGGGTGCGAATCTCGCCTTCAATCGAGTCACCGGTGTGCAGGTTGAAGCGGCGAATCTGGCTGGGGCTAACATAAATGTCATCCGGCCCGGCCAGGTATGAGGTATCCGGTGAGCGCAGGAAACCGAAGCCATCCGGCAGAATTTCCAGTGTGCCGTCACCAAAAATACTTTCGCCTTTTTTCGCGTGGCTTTTCAGCAGCGCAAACATCAGATCCTGCTTGCGCATTCGGTTGGCGTTTTCGATTTGATTGGCCGCAGCCATTTCAACAAGTTCGGTGACGTGTTTTGTTTTTAGGTCGGATAGGTGCATAGCGGTGCGAGAATGATGATTGAGAAGAACGAAAAGATAAGGGGTTTGGTCGGGTGGAAGACGGCCACCCGCATGGCCTGGAGCGTATTCGTTTTGTGTTTTGAGTTACCAAGAAAGAAAAACT
>DATBWQ010000116.1:0-2161 GCA_036514695.1 Gallionella sp.
ATGGGTATATCGCAGAGTGCAGGCCGCCGATCTGTGGAAGCAGATCATGGAGAGCACTTACGACCACGCCGAACCGGGTGTGCTGTTCATCGACCTGATGAACCGGGACAACAACCTGTCTTATTGCGAGGTGATCGAGGCTACAAATCCTTGTGCTGAGCAACCCCTCCCCCCCTACGGCTGCTGCTGCCTCGGCTCGATCGATCTGACCCGCATGGTGAAGAATCCCTTCTCGGAGCACGCGGCTTTCGATCACGAACCCTTTAAGCAAATGGTGCGGGTCGCGGTGCGCATGCTGGACAACGTGCTGGATGTCACCGCATGGCCGTTGCCGGAACAGCAACTGGAAGCGCAGAACAAGCGGCGCGTCGGGCTGGGTTTCACCGGGCTGGGTGACGCGCTGGTGATGCTGGGTTTGCGCTATGACACCGATGAGGCGCGCGCGTTTGCCGCAGACATCACGTGCATCATGCGCGACGAGTCGTATCTCGCCTCTGTGGATCTGGCCATCGAACGCGGTGCATTCCCGCTGCTGGATGCGAACCAATATCTGGCCGCACCGCGCTTCGCCTCGCGTCTGCCCGACCAGATCAAGGACAAGATACGCACGCACGGCATCCGCAACAGCCACCTGTTGTCGATCGCGCCGACCGGGACCATCTCGCTCGCGTTCGCGGACAACGCCTCGAACGGCATCGAGCCGGCCTTCTCGTGGTTCTACACGCGCAAGAAACGCATGGCGGAGGGTGGCACCAAGGATTACCCGGTGGAAGATCACGCCTGGCGCGCGTACAAGCAGATGGGGGGAGATGTGAGCAAACTGCCGCCCGCGTTCGTCACCGCACTCGAGATCTCGGCGATAGATCACATGAAGATGGTGGCGGCCGTCGCGCCGTTCATCGACACCTCGATCAGCAAGACCGTCAACGTGCCCGCCGACTATCCCTATGAAGATTTCAAACACCTCTATACCGAAGCGTGGAAGGCCGGCCTGAAGGGACTGGCGACCTATCGTCCGAACAACGTGCTGGGCTCGGTGCTGTCCGTCACGCCAATCAAGGAAGAGGAGCAGCCGCAGGATTTTATATTCGATCAGGACAGGCGCATCGTGCTGGAGGCTACCCCCACACCGGCTCTCGCCTCGTTGCGCTGGCCGGGACGCCCGGAATTGCCGAATGGCAGCGCAGGCTGGGTCTCGCAGGTGGTGAAGCATCCTCTCGGCAGTTTTGTCACCTTCGTTTCTCACACTACGAATGGCCACAATCACCCGTTCGAGGTTTGGGTGAACGGCTCGGAGCAGCCGCGCGGACTCGGCGCGCTGGCCAAATCGCTGTCGATGGACATGCGCACAAGCGATCCGGTGTGGGTGCGCATGAAGCTGGAGATGCTGATGAAGACCGCCGGTGACGACGCCTTCGACATGCCGATGCCGCCCGACGGAGAAATAAAGCGCATGCCCAGCCTGGTTGCGGCATTCGCGCACCTGCTGAAATACCGCATCGAAGAATTGGGCGCTCTGGAAGTGAATGCGAACGCAACCACCCCGATGATGGACGCGCTGTTCGCGAAGAAGGAACCGAAGACCGGCACCGATGGCACGATGAGCTGGACGGTGGATATTTCCAATGCCGGCAGCGGCGACGACTTCGTGCTGGGCCTGAAGGAACTGGTGCTGCCGGACGGCCAGCGCCGCCCCTACTCGATGTGGCTGGCCGGCGTTTATCCGCGCGCCCTCGACGGACTGTGCAAGGTATTGAGCCTGGATATGCGCGTCATCGATCCGGCCTGGATAAGCATGAAGCTGCGCAAGCTGCTCAACTTCGGCGAACCGCTAGGCGACTTCATGGCACGCGTGCCCGGCGGCATCAAGATGGAAAGCTACCCCTCGACGGTTTCCTACGTCGCCAAGCTGATCATCCACCGTTACGCGATGCTCGGCATCCTAGATGAGAACGGCTATCCGATACTGCACATGGGCGTGATGGAAGTCCCGAAAAAGAAAAGCAAAGCCGCCGGACCCAAGACACTGGCCGGCAAAGTCTGCAAGGAATGCCACAACGCCACCCTGATCAAGAAGGACGGCTGCGAGTTCTGCACGAGTTGTGGGGCGATCGGGGCGTGCGGGTAAACAACAATTATGTAGGGTGCGTTCCACGCACCA
>DATBWQ010000117.1:0-4618 GCA_036514695.1 Gallionella sp.
GTGCGTTCCACGCACCACCATCGCTGGTGCGTGGCACGCACCCTACGAGATGCGGAGACTCTGTCTTCAAATATGTAATCCTCAATAAAAGTGCAATTCTGTAGGGTGCGTGCCACGCACCAGCGATGGTGGTGCGTGGAACGCACCCTACATGATTATTATTGCTTTAAAATAAATCGGGATAGCAGGCGTTTTGGGTGTCAGGGTGTACAGTTGATTTATTTATAGGGAGTGTAATTATGTCAGGCGGTCTTGTATTTGCTTTGTTATGTGCCATTGTCGCGATCTTGTACGGTGTGTTTTCCATCAAATGGATACTGGGCAAGTCTGCCGGTAACGAAAAAATGCGCGGCATCGCAGCCGCGATCCAGGAAGGCGCATCGGCCTACCTGAACCGGCAGTACACCACTATCGGCATAGTCGGTGCGATCCTGTTCATCGTTATTCTGGTCACGCTGAAATGGCCGACAGCCATCGGCTTCGCGATCGGGGCGATCCTGTCTGGTCTGACCGGCTATATCGGCATGAACGTGTCGGTGCGCGCCAATGTGCGCACTGCCGAAGCTGCCAAAGAAAGTCTGAACGCGGCATTGAACGTGTCCTTCAAAGGCGGCGCGATCACCGGCATGCTGGTCGTGGGACTGGGTCTGCTCGGCGTGGCAGGCTATTACGCTTTCCTCACGATGATAATGAAAACCAGTGCTGAAGAAGCTACGCATGCGCTGGTCGGTCTGGCCTTCGGCGGTTCGCTGATTTCCATCTTCGCCCGTCTTGGCGGCGGGATCTTCACCAAGGGTGCCGACGTCGGTGCCGATCTGGTGGGTAAAGTCGAAGCCGGCATCCCGGAAGATGACCCACGCAATCCGGCGGTGATCGCCGACAACGTCGGTGACAACGTCGGCGACTGCGCCGGCATGGCGGCCGACCTGTTCGAAACTTACGCGGTCACCATCATTGCCACAATGGTGTTGGGCGGCCTGTTGATCACCGGCTCCCCCGAAGCGGTGATCTATCCGCTGGTGCTGGGCGGCTTCTCGATCATCGCCTCCATCGTCGGCACCTTCTTCGTCACCGCGCGTGAAGGCGGCAAGATCATGAACGCGCTGTATCGCGGCCTGGCCGTCTCTGCGGTGCTCGCGGCGATCGCGTTCTATCCCCTCACCAAAATGATGCTGGGCGATGGCGTGACGGTGAACGGCGAACTGATCAGCTCACTGCGTCTGTACTACGCCACGCTGATCGGTCTGGCACTGACTGCTGCGATGGTGTGGATCACCGAGTATTACACCGCCACCGAATTTGCGCCGGTACGCCATATCGCCGAAGCTTCCACCACCGGTCATGGCACCAACGTGATCGCCGGCCTGGGTGTTTCGATGAAGGCCACCGCCGCTCCGGTGCTGGTCGTCTGCCTGGCTATCTGGGGCGCCTTTGCTCTGGGCGGGCTGTACGGTATCGCGATCGCCGCGACCTCGATGCTGTCGATGGCCGGCATCATCGTGGCACTGGATGCCTATGGTCCGATCACCGACAACGCCGGCGGTATCGCCGAAATGTCCAAATTGCCGCCTGATGTGCGCAAGATCACCGATGCACTGGACGCAGTGGGCAACACAACCAAGGCCGTCACCAAGGGTTATGCCATCGGCTCAGCCGGTCTCGCCGCGCTGGTATTGTTCGCCGACTATACCCATGCTCTGCAGGCCAAGATGGCGGGCGTGGTCACGACCTTCGATCTATCCAACCACATGGTCATCATCGGCCTGTTCATCGGCGGCATGGTGCCCTACCTGTTCGCCGCGATGGGCATGGAAGCCGTAGGCCGCGCAGCCGGATCAGTGGTAGTGGAAGTGCGCCGCCAGTTCAAGGAGATCCCCGGCATCATGGAAGGCACCGGCAAGCCGGAATATGGCACTTGCGTGGACATGCTGACCAAGGCTGCGATCAAGGAAATGATCGTCCCGTCGCTGCTGCCGATCGCCGTACCCGTGATCGTCGGCGTGACCCTGGGTGCGCAGGCACTCGGCGGGGTGCTGGTCGGCACCATCATCACCGGTATCTTCGTGGCGATCTCGATGACCGCCGGCGGTGGCGCATGGGATAACGCCAAGAAATACATCGAGGAAGGCAACTTCGGCGGCAAAGGATCGGAAGCGCACAAGGCCGCCGTTACCGGCGACACTGTGGGCGACCCTTACAAGGACACGGCGGGTCCGGCGGTGAACCCGCTGATCAAGATCATCAACATCGTAGCGCTGATGATCGTGCCGCTGCTTTAAGCGGGATTGTTAAAAAAGGTGGGGGGAAACAGGGCGGGAAACCGCCCTGTTTTTTGCCTGACGTTTATCAATCCGGCTCTCCTTCATCTTTTTTTGCAACATACCACCGCAAGATGCTTGTCACAAAACAAAATAAAGGGTTTAATCCGCCCTGTGTCAAGAACGATCCTCTGGTGTGAATGTTTTCATGGAATATGCAGGAATCGTAAGTGCTCATACAACGAAAATAAAAACGTGGCTAGACCATGGATTACCCGCTTCACTCTGGAATTTGCCTGGTGAGGACTCATGAGAAGGATCGCCTGCCTGCCTGCCGTTCTGCTCTACGGACTCACAGGCTCATTTGCCTGGGCCGGCTGCGCTGACTTGAATAATGTCACCAACTGGTCGGACGTCAATACACACAAGATCATCATGTACCGGAAGAGCAAAGCCATCGCGGTTCTGGACATCCCATACTGCACCATCCTCAAGACTTCTGAAATCAGACTGATCAAAGATACTGTCTGCAACTGGGACAAGATCATCGTGTCGGGAAATATCTGCGATGTGCGCAGCGTTGAAAAACTATAGTCATTTTCCACAGATGACCATCAGCCCGGGCAAAATGCGCCGCAAGAAGTTTACTCCCTAGAGCGGCTCGCCCGTCCTGCCGGAATGCCCCGCGTATTGATCGTCGGATATGGTGAGATGGGACATGCCATGGCGCATCTATTGGGCGGCAAACACCCGTTAGCCATTCATGACTCCCGCCCTGTCGAGGGTTTACCGTCCATTGATGTCGAGCAACAAGCGGCTCTGGCCGATTTTTTGTTGCTCTGTGTGCCGGCCATTCCGCATCACGATCTGTTGACCAGACTCGCGCCTTTCCTGCAAAGCCATTGCATCTGCATCAGCATCGCCAAAGGGCTGGATGCGCAAGGCCGGACACCGGCGCAAATATACCAGCAGACCCTCGATGGGCGGCAGCCATATTGCTTGCTATATGGCCCGATGATCTCGGAGGAGATATGCGCAGATCACTACGCCTTCGCCGAATTGGGCTGCGCAGATGTATCGATCTTCCACAGGGTGAGGGACCTTTTTCATGACACCAGGCTGTGTATCCGCCACAGTACCGATATCGCCGGAATCTCCTGGTCGGTCATCCTCAAGAATGTTTATGCCATCGCTTTCGGCATGGCGGATGAACTTCAACTCGGTGACAACATGCGCGGATTCCTGGCGGTGACCGCATTGCACGAGCTGATCTCCATCGTGGGACAGATGGGCGGCAAGCCAGCCGCACCCTTGCATCTGGCCGGGCTGGGTGACCTGATCACGACTGCCACCAGTGCCGGATCACATCACCATGAACTGGGGCGCAGACTTGCCCGAGGCGAGACAGGAGACATCGGCGGAGAAGGCATACACACGCTGGCAATGGTCGAGAGATACCGCCTGTTCGACGCCGCGCCTTATCCCTTGTACGGCCTTATCCATGATGTCGTGCAGGAACCGGTCGATGTTGCGCAAAAATTTCGCGATTACCTGGTTCAGGTCAAACGATAAAAGAGAACTCGGGGAAACAGAAAATTTTTGACTCCGGCACCTTTGGCGGAATCCGCCTTACGCGGGTTGGCTTGCGCCCGGAGCAGCGCAAAATGAAAACATCTTGATGTAGGGTGGGCTCCGCCCACCATGTCGGGCAAAGCCCGACCTACAGCTGCGTAAACCGCCCCCGCTCTTCTTACTGTCATTCAGCGAACCGCAAGCCGCCACAGCGACGTGATCTCCGCCACACGGGCGGCGTGCAGCGGATCAGCAGCATCGGAAACCTTGGGATGATGCGGCTTGACATCCATCCGCCCGGCTACTTTCAACCCTGCCACAGCGAATGCAGCCAGCAGTTCATCACGAGTGCGCAGGCCGAGATGCTCGGCGATATCCGAGAGCACCAGCCAGCCCTCGCCACCCGGCTCGAGGTGCGCAGCCAGCCCGCTCAGGAATCCGCGCAGCATGCGGCTGTCAGGGTCGAATATCGCGCGTTCGATCGGAGAGCCGGGACGAGCCGGGATCCACGGCGGGTTACAGACGATGAGCGGCGCTTTTCCTGCGGGGAACAGATCGGCTTGCACCACCTCCACCTGTGCACCCAGACCGAGCCGCGCAAGATTCTCGCGGGCGCAGGCCAATGCCCTGGGGTCCTGATCGGTGGCCACGATGCGCTTGACGCCACGGCGCACCAGCACCGCAGCCAGCACGCCGGTCCCGGTGCCGATATCGAAAGCCAGTTCGGGCATTTGAAAAGTCGGGGGGAAAGGCGCTTCGTTCACCAGCCCCACATATTCGCCGCGCAC
>DATBWQ010000118.1:0-6188 GCA_036514695.1 Gallionella sp.
TTTCATCACAAACAAGCCTTCCTGAGTTATATCCGCTCCTCGCATACCGCATCTCGCTTTCGTTTTAATTCGCCTCCACCATTAACGCTTTACCCTTATTTCGGTAGACGTGTTTGGGGGATAAATTCAACAAACTGTTAGACGTTAGTCGCTAGTCTTTAGTTAACAAGCCGCGAAGCGACAACATCAACTAATGACTAACGTCTAACGACTGGTAACTCTCCTGTTATTTAGCGCGCCCCGCAAACTCCGGCGCGCGCAGTTGCGGTGCGAGCTTGTCCAGCACGCCGTTGACATACTTGTGTCCATCGGTTCCGCCAAAGGTCTTGGCCAGTTCGACCGCTTCGTTGATGACGACTTTGTATGGCACTTCCGGGCTTTGTGATAACTCGAAAGTCCCCAGCAACAGTACCGCGAATTCCACCGGGCTGAGTTCGATCAGCGGCCGGTCGAGATGGGTGGAGATCAGCGCCTCGATGTCGGCATGCCGGCCCAGCGCGCCGCGCAACAGCCTGGAAAACAATTCCTTGTCATAGCGTCCGATATTCTTTTCGGCATGGATCTGCTTTTCGATCTGCGCCTCATCACCGCCCGTTACACGCCACTGATAGATACCTTGCATGGCAAGCTCGCGGGCGCGATGGCGCGGACTCTTCTGCGGGGCTTTGTTGGCCGCACTCATGGCCGTGTCAGCACTCATGCCAATCCACGCAACAGATTGACCATCTCGATCGCGACCAGCGCGGCCTCGCCGCCTTTGACATGCATGCGCGCGATCGCCTGTGCATCGGTATCGGTGGTGAGGATCGCATTGGCGATCGGCACGCCGCATGCCAGTTGCACCTCGTTGATACAGCGTGCCGATTCATTGGCCACTATCTCAAAATGATACGTTTCGCCGCGTATCACTGCACCGAGCGCGATCAACGCGTCGAATTTTTCGCTCTCCGCCATGTGCAGCAACACCAGCGGGATCTCCAGTGCGCCCGGCACGGTGGCCAGCGTGATGTCGGCCTCGGACACTCCGTGCTGTACCAGTTGTGCACGGCACGCTCCCAGCAGGCTCTCGCACACTTCGGGGTTGAAGCGGCTTTGCACGATGCCGATGCGCAGCCCGGAACCATCCAGATTTTTTTCGATTTCTTTCATATATTTCCCTGGCTTATAAATTTTCCTTGGCTTGACAATAACCCACGACTTCCAGGCCAAAGCCGGTCATGCTTGGCAGCTTGCGGGGTGTGGCGATCAGGCACATTTTCCCGACATTCAGGTCGCGCAATATCTGTGCGCCGATGCCGTAGCTGCGCGGGTCCCAGCGCGCAACGTGATGGTCGTCCGGCGAGGAGGCGGCACGCGCCAGCAAATCCTGCGAAGTTTCGCCGTGGTGCATGAACACCAACACCCCGGCGGGCGAGCGGCTGATTTTCAACAGCGCCTCATGCACGCTGGTGGAATGCGGATAATGCGCCTGTTCCAGAAAATCCATCACCGATAACGGTTCATGCACGCGCACCAGCGTTTCAGCATCCGGTCGTATATCCCCTTTCACCAATGCCAGATGTGTGCACTCTGTGGTTTTGTCGCGATAAGTCACCAGTTCGAGTTCGCCGTATGCGGTTTGTACCTTGCGCCGCGCCATCTGTTCAACCAGCTTTTCGTTATGGCTGCGATATTCGATCAAATCGGCAATCGTGCCGATCTTGAGTTGATGCTGTTTTGCAAATTCAATCAGATCGGGCAGTCGTGCCATCTCGCCGTCATCATTGAGGATTTCGCAGATCACCGCTGCCGGTGTCAGGCCGGCCAATTGCGCCAGGTCGCAGCCCGCCTCGGTATGACCGGCCCGCACCAGCACTCCGCCTTTTTGCGCCATCAGCGGAAAAATATGGCCGGGCTGCACGATGTCAGTTGGCCGCGCGTTGCGATTGGTTGCTGCCTGTATGGTGCGCGCGCGGTCAGCGGCGGAAATGCCGGTGGTTACTCCAGACGCCGCTTCGATGGACAACGTGAAGTTGGTGCCCAGCGGGGAGCCGTTGTCACGCACCATCAAGGGAAGGTTCAACTGCTGGCAATGCGCCTCGGTCAGCGTCAGGCAGATCAATCCACGGCCTTGCCTGGCCATGAAGTTGACCAATTCCGGCGTGACAAACTCGGCGGCAAATACCAGATCGCCTTCATTTTCGCGGTCTTCCTCGTCCACCAGCACGACCATGTGTCCGGCGCGGATCTCCGCGATGATTTCCTGTACGGGCGAGATTCCTGTCATGGCGCTTCTTTCTGCATCATGCGTTCCACGTAGCGCGCGATCAAGTCCACTTCGAGATTGATGCGGCTGCCTGCGCGCAAATTTTTCAGATTGGTCATCACCAGCGTGTGCGGGATCAGGTTGACGCTGAACTCATCCGGGTGCCCGGCCAAAAGTTCTTCGGCGCCGCTCACCTGATTGATGGTCAGGCTGACACCGTTGACGGTGATCGAGCCCTTGATCGCAATATATTTCGCCAGCACATGCGGCGAGCGTATGACCAGTTTCCAGCTTTCGCCCAGATCGGTAAATGCCACGACTTCGCCGACGCCATCCACATGGCCGCTGACCAGATGCCCGCCGAGCCTGTCGGCCAGGCGCAACGCTTTTTCCAGATTGACCGGCGCACCCTGTGCATCAAGGCCGACGGTGCAATCAAGTGTCTCGCGTGACACTTCGACAGTGAAGGTATCGGCGGTATGCGATATCACAGTCAGACATACCCCATTCACCGCGATGCTGTCGCCGATCTGCACGTCGCTCAGATCCAAAACCCCGGTAGATATCACCAGGCGCAGACCGCCATCGCGGTCGGTCGCCGCAGCTATGTGCCCTACATCTGCAATGATCCCACTAAACATTTCCTGGTTCCTTGATATCTCGTCATTCCCGCGCAGGCGGGAATGACGGCCTTATTTTTTCACCTGCACCAAAACACGCAAATCCTCCCCGACCTGCCGCACATCCTGCCACTTGAGCCTGATGCTTTGATCCAGACCGGTCAACTCACCCAGTTGCGCGATGCCGCGCGCCATATCGCCCAGCAACTGCGGTGCGACATACAGCAGTAACTCGTCCACCAATCCGGCGCGCAACAATGCGCCATTCAAGGTGCTGCCTGCCTCGACCAGCACTTCATTGCAACCGCGTTGTGCAAGATCGCGCATCATTGCAGGCAGATCCACTTGCCCATTGCCATCCGGCAACTCACAAACCGATGCTCCCGATTTTTCCAGCTCCGAGGTTTTTTTGCTATCGCGCATCGCAGTGTAGATCAGCACGTTGCCGCCTCCTAAAATTCTCGCGGCCAGTGGCATACGCAACCGGCTATCCAGCACCACGCGCAGCGGCTGGCGCACAACCAACCCCTCCTGCCCTCCCCTTGTCATGGGAGGAACGCGCGCTCCCCCCTGACAAGGGGGGTTGGGGGGGTTACTGACGCCGCCCAACGGGGCCGGATTCTCTCCTCCGATCTCGCGCACATTCAAGCGCGGATCGTCCGCCAGCACAGTATTGATGCCGGTCAGCACCGCACAGGATCGCGCGCGCCAATGCTGCACATCACGCCTGGCCGCATCGCCGGTGATCCACTGGCTGACGCCGTTGGCCAGCGCGGTGCGGCCGTCCAGACTCATGGCTATCTTGCTGCGCAGCCACGGTGTGCCGCGCGTCATGCGCGCAAAAAACCCCACATTCAGTTCGCGCGCCGCCGCCTCCATCAACCCGATCTCGACCGCGATCCCCGCCGCGCGCATTTTTGCGTTGCCCGCTCCCGCCACCTGCGGATTCGGGTCTGCTGCTGCCACCACCACCCGCGCGACACCGGCTGCAATCAGCGCATCGGTACAGGGTGGCGTGCGGCCATGATGACTGCAAGGCTCCAATGTCACATAAGCCGTTGCGCCGCGTGCCGCCTCGCCTGCCTCACGCAAAGCATGCACCTCGGCATGCGCCTCTCCGGCACGCTGATGCCAGCCGCTGCCCACAATCTTTTCACCAGCCACCAGCACACAACCGACACGCGGGTTCGGGCTGGTGCTGTACAGGCCCTGCTCAGCCAGTCGCAGCGCTTGCGCCATCCACTGACAGTCCTGTGCAGTAAACATGTTTATGGTTTCTGTTTGGCGCGGCGCGTCGAGGACTTGCGCTCCGGTGACTTGCGCACCGCTTCGACCGCTTCGGTGAAATCGCCCACATCCTGAAAACTTTTATATACCGAGGCAAAGCGGATATAGGCCACCTTGTCCAGCTTCAGCAACTCCTTCATCACCATCTCGCCGATCTGCCGGGAGCCGACTTCGCGCTCGCCCATCGCGAAGACTTTTTGTATCACGTGGTCTATCGCGGTATCCACCAGTTCGGTCGGAACAGGGCGCTTGTGCAGCGCGCGATTGAAACTGGTGCGCAGCTTTTCCTCGTCAAATTCGCTGCGCATCCCGTTCTGCTTGACCACCTGCGGCATGCGCAGTTCCACTATCTCATAAGTGGTGAAACGCTTGTCACACGACAGGCAGCGGCGGCGGCGGCGAACATGGTCGCCTTCCTCGCTTTCGCGGGTATCCACCACCTGGGTGTCATTGCCTTTACAGAATGGACACTTCATGGGGAAGGGGGAAGAGAGAAGGGAGAAGGGAGGGAAACCGCAGTTACCCTTCCCTCTTCACCCTTTACCCTTCTCGCTTTAATTTCCATACACCGGAAACTTGTCGCACAACTTCTTCACTTCGCCAACCACGCGCGCGATCACCTTATCGTCGCCCGGTGCGTCCAGCACGTCGGCGATCAGATGCGCGAGTTTTTCCGCTTCCAGTTCCTTGAATCCGCGGGTGGTCATCGCCGGGCTGCCGATGCGGATGCCGCTGGTGACGAACGGTTTTTGCGGATCGTTGGGAATCGCATTCTTGTTCACGGTGATATGCGCGCGGCCCAGCGCGGCTTCGGCATCCTTGCCGGTGATATGCTTGGCCTGCAGGTCCACCAGAAACATATGGCTGTCGGTGCGCCCGGACACGATGCGCAGTCCGCGTTCCTGCAATACCTTGGCCATCACGCGCGCGTTGTCCACCACCTGAATCTGATAAGCCTTGAATTCCTTGCTGGCCGCTTCCTTGAACGCCACCGCCTTGGCGGCGATCACGTGCATCAGCGGTCCGCCCTGGATGCCGGGGAAGATCGCCGAGTTCAGCACTTTTTCGAATTCTGCCCTGGCGAGTATGATGCCGCCGCGCGGGCCGCGCAGGGTCTTGTGGGTGGTGCTGGTGACGAAATCCGCGATGCCGACCGGATTCGGATACACCCCTGCAGCGACCAGACCGGCGTAGTGCGCCATGTCCACGAACAGGTAGGCGCCGACGCTGTCGGCGATCGCGCGGAAGCGCTTCCAGTCGATCACCAGCGCATAGGCGGATGCGCCCGCGACGATCATCTTCGGCTTGTGCGCTGTCGCCAGCGCCTGCACCTGGTCGTAGTCGATCTCTTCTTTTTTGTTCAGCCCGTACTGGATCGCGTTATACAGCTTGCCGCTGATATTCACCGATGCGCCGTGGGTCAGGTGCCCGCCATGTGCCAGGCTCATTCCCAAAATCGTATCGCCGGGCTTGAGCACCGACATGTACACCGCCTGATTGGCCTGCGAACCGGAATGCGGCTGCACGTTGGCGTATTCCGCGCCGAACAAGGCTTTCACGCGATCGATCGCCAGTTGCTCGGCCGCGTCCACATACTCGCAACCGCCGTAATAGCGCTTGCCCGGATAGCCTTCGGCATACTTGTTGGTCAGCTTGCTGCCCTGCGCTTCCATCACCGCCGGACTGGTGTAGTTTTCCGAGGCGATCAGTTCGATGTGATCTTCCTGGCGGCGGTTTTCATTCTGGATCGCCGCCCACAATTCCGGGTCGGTCTGGGCGATGGTGTTTTTGCTGGAGAACATGGCGGTTGTCCCTGAAATTATTAAAAGCGGGTGAAATATTGAAAGTGGGAAAGGCGCGGATTCTACCATGTAGCCCTGCAGGGCCGGTAATGCAGTCTCTGATACTCCCTCTCCCGCTGGCGGGAGAGGGCTGGGGAGAGGGGCGTTAAGTTTTGCAGAATGTGTAATCTCGCGATGCTCAGCCCATCTACCGGGCAACAAGCCAATTCCTATTAACCTAGAAAAAGCAGTCTC
>DATBWQ010000119.1:0-2105 GCA_036514695.1 Gallionella sp.
GCGGCGGGCAAAGCCCGCCCTACGGTAAATCACCTAACAGTCATGAATTATGTAAAGCTCAATGATTCTGTTTCTATTGCGAATTGGAATAAGCCCGGACATGGAATTGGTATTCCTTTGCGGCACACTTTTTTGTGTCTGGTGCTAGTGTTCGTTCGCATTGTGGTTGTTGTTATGCAGGCGCTGTGCGGCATCGCTCATCGATGCCGCAGCATCCAGTAAAAATTGCCCGTTCACCGCGACCTGATCATCCGCTTGCAAACCGGCAGTGATCTCAATGAAATCGGCAGTTTCGATCCCGGTTTCGACTTCTACCGGCGTGAAATGGCCGCTGCCTTCGGCCAGTATCACGAAGTCACCCTTGCCGGTGCGCATCACCGCGGAGCGGGGCACGACCAGCGCCTTATGCGGCTTGGCGTGGATGATGACGTCAAGGAATGAGCCTATGGGCAGCCGGTTTTCGGGATTGCTGACGCTCAACCGGGCCAGCACGGTGCGTGTCGTGCTGTCAACCATGGGAGCGATCAACTTCAGGCGCGTTTTGATCTCCCGCATCCCCGGTTGCGGCAATCGTATGGTTACCCCATCACCTTCCTTCACCCAAACCAGTTGATCAGGGTAAAGCGGCACATCGATCCAGACATTTGACAGGTTGACAAAGGAAAACAGGCTATCCATCGGTTTGACCGTGCTGCCTTCATGAATCTCGATCTTGGTGACATAGCCGGACTGCGGTGCGCGTATCTCAACCACTTCCCTGGACTTGTAGGTGCTGTTCAACTCTGCTATCAGTTCATTTCCGGCATCGGCATAGAGAAGGCTGTCGCGGGCAAGAACGCGCTTTTCTGCATTCATCTTCACCGCCATCATGTCATCCTCGGTCATTGTCGACTTGCCGCTTACATGGGCATCCTCATCTTCCATGGGAGCGAACAGAATATCTTTTTCCTCCAGCAGGTCGATGTATTCTTCCTGGGACTTAAGCAACTCCGGGGAATACATTTCATACAGTACTTGCCCTGCTGCGACTTGCTGGCCAACCGAGTTGATGTGGAGTTTTCTGATCACCCCTTCGACTTTCGCGCTCAGGTTGAAAACCAGGCTTTCATCTGCTGCCACATTGCCATAGGCGTGGATGTCCCGGCTCAGTGTCTGAATTCTGGCTGCAGCCAGGCGCACACCCAGCCTTTGCTGTGTCGCAGTTTCGAGGAATATGCTGTGGTCATGCTGATGCGCACCCGGCTGATCCATTTCCACCAGGTCCATGCCGCAGATCGGGCATACGCCCGGCTGATCCTGGATGACCTCGGGGTGCATCGGGCATACCCAGAGTTTCTTCGCCGGGCGGGCCGATGCATTGTCCGGGGCAGATATTTGATCAAGATTTGAACGGGCAACTGCCGTGTTGCCGGCATTGCCATCGTGCCCGTTTGCCGCATGGCCGGTGTAGAGATAGGCCGCGATCGCCAGGGCTGCGATCACGAATATGACCAGCGATCGCTTTGCATATCTGGATGCAAACGCGTCAAGCAAACCGGCATATCGATTCTTTTCAGGCCAGGACATTTTCTTCAGGCCAGTAACCGTGCCTTGATCCTGGCGAGAATTCTGGGAGGGGATAATGACCTTAAATCAAAAGGAGGCAGTTCCAGCGCATCCAGCGTGTTTTTCACCAGCAGGCCAAGCTCGGTATCGCCTTCCATGAATAGGCGGCGGCTGAAGAATAATGTATCCGGGTCTTCCTTGCGCAGGGCGAGCATCAGAAAATCACAGGCACTGGCGCTGATCGTCAATTCCGGCTCCCTGGTGCGACGGCAGGCGACCATGCCGTTGCGGTCGAGGGTGAAATAATATGCCACACCGGCATCAGTCACCCGGATGCTGATGAGCTTGCCCTGCAGGGGCAGCATCACTTCGGAGCGGAGGGTATCACCCAGCACCAGATTGACTGCCTGGACGAACAGCAAAGTCTGCGGATATCCCGGCAGAATGGACAGGATATCGCCGATAGGCTTGGGAAGAATGAAAGGCGGGTTATTCATTTTGTTCGCTGGTTGGGCACTCTTTCAGGTATTCGGTTCCTGCTCTGTGATTATAATGGCTTT
>DATBWQ010000120.1:0-5819 GCA_036514695.1 Gallionella sp.
CGGGCAAAGCCCGCCCGGTAAATCACTTAGGGAAACAGAAATTACAAAAGTACCATTTGTTCTTTAGTCCGTAGGGTGGATAAGCGCAGCGCATCCACCGATAGCCGATGATGGTGGATGCGCTGCGCTTATCCACCCTACAACTAAATTGGTATGTTTGTAATTTCCGGCTCCCTTAACAGTCATGAATTATGTAAAGCTCAATAGTGCGCACCGGATCGGATCTTAAGATTTTAATGTGGACAGGTTATTAAAAGGGGGAACCATGATGTTCAGTAATTCAGGTATTCGCACCCGGATGGGGATAGCCGGCATCGCTCGGGAAGAAGCGCAAGCTGGACTATGCATTGGCAACAACAGCATGAAAAAACTGATTCTTGCTGTGTGCAGTTTGGTCTTTGTCATGTTGCAATGGTCAGTCGCATCGGCGGAGGAAAGCGGCTTTATCGAGAATCGCCAGTGTTTCGGCTGCCACAAAACCCAAAAGCAAACCTATCAGGATAGCGTCCATGGCAGGGCGTTTTCAGCCGATGCGATGGCAGGCTGCCAGTCATGCCACGGTGGCGGCGCCGCGCACAATGAAGTCGCCGGTGAGGACAATTACACCGGCCCCCTGAAAATCGAATCTTTCAAAAAAGGAAGCGGAACGGACGACAAGAGCCGCATCTGTTTGACCTGCCACCAGAAGGACGCCAGACGCATGAACTGGATGGGCAGCGCGCACCAGGGCAGCGATGTGGATTGCACCTCCTGCCACCAGATGCACACGGCGCAGGACAAGGTGCGCGACAAACGCACCCAGCCCGAGGTCTGCTACACCTGCCACAAGGAGCGGCGCGCCCAGGCGAAGATGGCCTCGCACCACCCGATCGATGAAGGCAAGGTGGTCTGCTCGAATTGCCACAATCCGCATGGTTCCAATGGCCCCACATTGCTGCTGAAGAGCACCGTGGGCGAGACCTGCTTCCTCTGTCATGCCGAGAAACGCGGCCCGTTTCTGTGGGAGCATCCGCCGGTCAGCGACAATTGCCTCAATTGCCACAATCCGCACGGCACCAACAATGCTTCGATGCTGAAGACCCGGCCGCCCTATCTGTGCGCGCAGTGCCACATAGCAGGCGGCCATTCGACCACGGGTATCCGCAGTGGTTACGATCTGGGCGCGGGGGTGACGCCGGGAGGGGCGGCAACAGCAGCACCACAGATGGCAGGCAAAGCCTGTTTGAACTGCCACACCCAGATCCATGGGAGCAACCACCCGTCCGGCGCACGCTTCGTTCGATAGGAGAGAACAAACATGAACCTGACAACTGAAAAAGGTGTTACACACGCTCTCCTGGCGGTTGCCATCACGGTAATCGGATTCGCTGCTGCGCCGATCGCACGGGCTGAATCGCCTGTCGGCGAAATCCAGCCGCCTGTGAGTGAAGCCGAAGCGGGTAGTGGCGAAACCGTTGAGGCAGTTGCACCTGCTGTATTGCCAGCCGGTGTAACTACTGCGCCGATCGCATCGGACGCACCGCCCGCCGGCGAAATCAAGCGCCCCGCCCAGACGAAAAGCGAAATCGAAGTTGGCATAGGCAAGACCTCGTCCGACAGTTTCAAGTTCGGCGACTATCGGGGACTGGAGAGCTCTAAAGCCCATGTTATCGCCAACATCAAGATGACCCGCCGTGGCGAGGACAATGCCCGCTATCTGGAGATCATCGGGCGCAACCTAGGGCTGGATTCACGCAACGTCAGGATCATGGGGGGGGAACAGGGCAATTACGGGCTGCGCTTCGAATACGATGAGTTGACGAAGCTACGCAGCGACAGCTATGAGACGCCTTACTTGGGTGCTGGAACCACGATCTTGACCCAGCCAGCCACCGTGACGGACGGTGCCGATCCAGCCTCGATGGCCGGCCTTGCGGCCAATATGAAACGGTTCAACGTCGAGACCCAGCGCAAAGCAGCAGAACTGGGTCTGACCAAGCAGCTCCCCGGCGGCTGGGATGTCGCGGCGAGCTTCAAGCGCGAGAAGAAGGATGGCACCAAACTCACCGGCGCGCCAATGCAGATCGGCACCGGCGGCAGCCGGGGCACCATGCTCGTGCCCGAGCCGATCAATTACACCACTGACCAGTTCGAGGTGCTGGCGCATTATGCCGCCGAGAAACTGCAACTGCAGGCCGGATATTATGGCTCGTTGTTCAGCAATGCCAACAAGTCCCTTACTTGGGATAACTTGTACACGGGATCAGGTAACACGACCGGCCGACTCGGGCAGATGCCCGACAACCAGCTTCACCAGCTCAATGCTACCGGCGGCTACACGATCAGCAACGCAACACGCCTGACCGGCAGCTTGAGCTTCGGCCGCATGACGCAGAACGAGGCGTTCCTGCCTTACTCCACTGGCGGCGCGATGCCTGCGACGACCTCGCTGAACGGGAAGATAGATACGACACATGCGGACATCAAGCTGAACTCGAAGCTGACGCGCGATCTGAATGTCACTGCCGGTTACAAGTATGACGACCGTGACAACCGCACCCCAGTTAATCAATATTCCTATATCCCTGCCGACCGCGATAGTGGCGGGGTCGGCGCGAGTAATGTAAGACAGAACACGCCGCTCAGCAACACCAAGCAGGTGGCCTATGTGGATATGGATTACCACCTTACGGCTGCCACCAAATTGAAGCTGGGCTACGGCTATGAGAAAGTCACTCACACTTACGAGCCTACCGCTGGCGACAAGGAAAGTACGGTCAAGGCTGAAGTCAAGCACAGCTTCAGCGACACGGCTTCGGCTGGATTGGCCTACGCCCACTCCGACCGCAAGGCCTCCCCTTATGTCGGTGCAGATGCGCTGATGGGTACGTATACCGCAACGTATCTCGCGAGCCTGTGCGTTGCGCCCAATACATTTTTATACAATGGTGTTTCGACAGCCTGTACAGGGGCGGCATCGCTAACTTCCCAAGCTACCACGCCGTTCCTCGACACGCCGGCAGTGCGGAAGTTTTTCCTGGCTGACCGCAAGCGCGACAAGCTGCGCGCGTTTGCCAATATTGCACCCGGCGAAAAGCTGGACCTGCAATTGGGCGCCAGCTATTACAACGAAAAATATCCCGATACCGAAGCCGGTTTCGGCCTGGCCAAAGCGACCGGCTGGTCAGCCAACCTTGATGCCAACCTGGCTGCTACCGATACGGTCAGTGGGACGTTCTTCACCACCCTGGATGTTTACAAGACCGTTCAGAATGGCCATAACGGCGCATCCAGCGCAACCGTCCCGGAAATCACTACCCTCGACAGGCAGAACAATACCGCGGCGTTCGATCCGTTGACAGGCGTTGTTACCCGTAACGACCGTTCGCTGACGATGGGACTGGGTCTCCGGGTAAAACCCGGCGGCAACTTTGAATGGGGCGGGGATCTCACCCATGCCACCACGACCGGGTCGACCGGTTTCAGCAATATTGGCGCGCGCCTCACCACTATTTTGCCGTTGCCCGATGTGGTTACCCGGATCAGCCGGCTGGAGCTGTTCGGCAAATACCGGTTGCAGAAGGATGTCTCGATCAATATGAAATACGCCCATGAAAAATACACTTCCACTGACTGGGCATGGGATGGTCAAACGCCTACTTCGTCTACGACTTTTATCGGCAGTAACCAGACCAGCCCCGACTACAGTATCAATATGATTAACGTTACGCTTAGCTATATTTTTTGATGGTTCTGAACCGGTTAGATAAAACAGGAGAATTGAAAATGAATCAAACCATGATAATGAATACTGTTCAGGTTGCGCTTCTGGGTTTGTGTATCCTGGCGGCCGGAGCCGCCTCAGCCGAGCCGAGCTACCTCGGCAGTAAATCCTGCGCGGGCTGTCACAAGGCCGAGACACAGGACTGGCAGCGCAGTGTCCACGGCAAAGCGATGGAGATACTTGTTGCCGGCAAAAGGTCGGGACCCAAGCACAAAGCGGAGTTGGATCCGGACAAGGACTACAGCAAGGATGAGAAGTGCCTGAAGTGCCACACCACCGGCTTCAAAAAACAAGGTGGATTCGTGGATATGACTTCGACTCCCGATCTGGCCGGGGTGGGCTGCGAGTCGTGCCACGGGCCGGCCAGTGGTTACCGCGAGATACACAAACAGAAGATGCTTGACTTCAAGAGTGCCGAAGTCAGGGCAGCGGGGCAGACTTACGCATCCAAGGGAGATAAGGTTTGCGAGAAATGCCACAATACCGACAGCCCGTTCAAGTCCAGCGTCGACAAGAAATATGCTTTCGACCTGAAGGATCGGCTGAAGACTGGAACCGAATCCTTTCATCAGATCAATCCGCTCGAAGCAAATCACGATTAACAATGGGTACAGAGTCAATGCTGTTTACTTAACCGTTCGTGGTGATGCTTCGCCCTTCGATACCTCAGGAGCCTCAGCACAGGGTACATCCGTTCGTGGTGAGGTATCGAACCATAACGGATGTATCGAACCACTTGATGCATACCCTTCGATACGCTCTGCGTACCCTGTGCTGAGCTTGTCGATGCATCAGGGCGAACGGTTGGGTACTACATTGGGTATAGCGTAACTTTCCGATCATGCTGCGCCATATAACGGAGATATAACTTATGTCGGCACGTTTCAGCAAACTCAATAC
This sequence comes from Gallionella sp., assembly GCA_036514695.1. GTDB lineage: Bacteria > Pseudomonadota > Gammaproteobacteria > Burkholderiales > Gallionellaceae > Gallionella. Next base: position 4,664 of record DATBWQ010000120.1, read on the forward strand.
CAGATTGGCCGTCGTGATAGGCACGATCCTGATCGTTTTTCTGACCCTGGACATATTGTATTCGGTCAAATCTGCGCGAGATACGGCGATCCATGAAGTCGAGCGCTGGTCGGTGTTGCTTGCTGAAACCGTGCGCGTGTCCCTGAACACTTTGATGAAAGAGGAAAAAATGGACGCCCGCTTCGGGATGTTCGAGTCGATGCGCAAGGAGATACCGGGACTGGAAAAAATCCGGGTGATCCGCGGAGAGAAGGTTAACGAGCTGTTCATGGGCGCGCGGGAAAAAAAGGCTATTCCACGCGAGCAGAAGGTGATCGCCGATTCCCGCAGGAAGGTCGAGGATCTGAGCGCGAAGCTGAAAACGACAAAAGATGCCTACGACCGCAAGGATATCGAATCTGAAATTTCCGAAGCGCAAAAAGATATTGCCGGCGCTGAAAATAATATCCAGGAACTGCGACTCCCCATCAAAACCGATCCGCAGGAACTGCCGAGTGGCCAGATGGATCGCCAGGTGCTGGATAGCGGCAAGCCGCTGTACATTGTTGATGGCGACAAACTACAGGTATGGGCGCCCTATATTGCCCACAAAGACTGCGGCTCAACGGGGGGGTGCCACGTCGGGGCAGAAGAAGGCAACGTGCTCGGAGCGGTGAACATGGAATTTTCACTGACTGAGGTCAACAATGAGATACGCAAGAATGCAATTCTCTCGACGGCTGGCAAGATTATGCTGAGCGTGTTGATCATTGCCAGCCTGATGTTCATGATCACCCGCATCATATTGCGTCAGATCGGCGGTGAGCCGGACTATGCCGCAGACGTAGTTCGTCAGGTGGCGGAAGGCGATCTTTCCGTTCAGGTGCAGACACGTTCGGGTGACACGACCAGCCTGCTGGCTTCACTAAGAGGCATGGTAAGCCGGTTGTCCGAATTGGTAGGCGACGTGCGCGGCTCCACCGAATCGATCACCACTGCTTCTAAGGAGATCGCAGCGGGCAACGCCGACCTGTCACAGCGCACCGAAGAACAGGCCTCCAGCCTGGAAGAGACCGCCTCCAGCATGGAAGAGCTGACCTCGACCGTCAGACAGAACGCCGAGAACGCCAAACAGGCCAACCAGTTGGCAGCGAGCGCCTCGGACATCGCGGTCAAG
>DATBWQ010000121.1:0-10682 GCA_036514695.1 Gallionella sp.
TGACGCAATTTCTGAAGCTTTATTCATTTGCCCGCCTCTGCCGGAAGGGTAAACCAGAACGTTGCCCCTTCCCCCGTCTTGCCTTGCGCCCACACCCGCCCGCCGTGTTTCATGATGAAGCGCTTGACGATAGCCAGCCCCACGCCGGTGCCCTCGAATTCCTCCATGCCGTGCAGGCGCTGGAATAGTCCGAACAGCTTGTTGTCGTAGACCATGTCGAAGCCGGCGCCATTGTCGCGGATGGAATAAATGTTCTCCTCTCCTTCGCGGTGACACTCTACTTCGATCACCGCCGATTCGCGCCCGCGTGTGAATTTCACGGCATTGTCGAGCAGGTTCTGCAACACCTGATGCACGGCGGCAGGGTCGCCGCTGGCGGAGGGCAAAGGAGCCAAGCGGAACTCGATGGCGCGTCCCGCCCGCCGGGGTTCGAGCTCCTGCCAAACCTGCTGCACCAGGGCATTCATGTCGAGCGTGATCAGCCGCAACTCAGAACGACCGGCGCGCGAAAAGGTCAAAATGTCGTCGATCAGTTGCCCCATCTTCTGGGCATTGTCGCTCACCACCTTGAACAGGCGCTTACCTTCGTCGTCCAGCTTGGGGGCATAGTCCTCGCGCAGAATGCTGGCAAAGCTGTCGATGGCGCGCAGCGGGGCGCGCAGATCGTGTGACACCGAATAGCTGAAGTTTTCCAGATCGGTATTGGCCGCCTGGAGCTGAGCGGTGCGCTGGATGACGCGTTGCTCCAGTTCGGCGTTGAGTTGGCGGATTTCTTGTTCGGCACGTTTGCGCTCGGTTATGTCGCGCGAGATGGTGGAAAAAGTCTCTATTTCGCTACTCGATGCTTTGTGAGAGAGCAACACCATCGCTACAGGGGTTTCACGCCCATTGGTGCGGTTGAGGAAGGCACAGTCACCCACCCACTTGCCATCGCGAATGGCGGCGGGAATGATCTCATCGTTGAACATCTTGTTCGCCCATTCCGGATGAACGTCGGCGATTTTTAACTTGGTGACATCCTCGTCTTTACTCAAGCCCGTCATCTTTCGACCAGCCTTGTTGATGAAGATGATATGGGTATCTTTGGCATCAGCAAAGCCAACAAAATCGGGCGTGGCTTCGAGGATTGCCACCAGCCGGGCTTGGGTTTGTTCCATCCGCTTGCGCTCGGTGATGTCGCGGATGAAGGCGAAGAAACGCTCGCCCAGTTCCGCGACATACTGGGCGCTGGCCTCCACGTCAATGACCGCGCCATCCTTGCGCCGGTGCCGGGTCTGAAACCGGTCGCTACCGGTGCGGATGATCTTTTGGATGTGGGCGGCGGTCTCTTCGGACGATTCGGAAGCCTCGATATCCGGGATGCTCATGCGCAGAAGTTCTTCGCGCGTGTACCCCAGCATCTGGCAGAGTGCCTCATTCACATCCAGAATCCGTCCGGAGAAATCATTGATAAAGAAACCATCGAGCGATGTCTGAATGAGGGTGCGATATTCACCTTCTTTACGTTTGCGCTCGTCGATTTCAGCCTGCAAAGCCTGGTTGGCGTGGCTCAGTTCGACGACCTTTGCTTCCAGTTCGTTTTTGGCGGCGGCCAGTTTACCCTCAGCCCGCCGGAAAATAATGAACACGTATCCCAGGGCAATGAAGTAGGCACTCAGTCGCACGAAATGCCACAGCCACCAGTCGGCCTGCCATAGATGAGAGAGCGGGAACAGCACACCCGCTGCGCCGAAGAGCAGGCATAGGCTGGCAAACAGAAGATCGTCGCCGGTTTTATTCGCCTGGTGCCGGAGGCTGAAACGCACCATCGCCGCGAGAAAGAAGATACCCCCGAGGAGATTGATGATTTTGGCGTCGGCGGTGAACTCGCCCTCGATGAGCATCACCGGGAACATGGGCCGGAAGGCGACCGACAGCGCCCCGAAGATCGCGGCGGCAATCGCCACGCCCCACGGGAGTGCCCCGGCCCAACGGGAGCGGGCGAAGCGATCCGGCAGCCAGACGAGGGCGAACAAAACGCCGCCGGCCAGAGTGGCCGTGCTGTGCAGCCAGACAAAGCCGTGACCCGGCAGCACTGAAGCGTGGAAGCCGTCGAGCAGGCCCATGCCGATCAAGCCGGCTGAAACCCAGACATAGCGGGCCAGGTCATTCCGGCCCCGTCGCATCATGAGGAGGAATGCGGCCATCGCCAGGGCGGCCAGTGCTCCCAGCGCCTCGATAGTTGAGTGAAAGGGCACTGCCTCCCAACTCACGGTCGTCAGAAACAGGTTAACCAGCACGCCGATGGCGGCGATGAGCAGAGCGACCAGAAGCAGTACGGCGAAGCTGTTTGGTCGATTGCTGAAACCTTTCATCATGTTTCCTTTTTGACGTCACAGGGACACAACCGTCGGGGCTGGCCAGGCTGTCCCGGCAATTCGTTCACCTGCATTTGTAGGGGCGAATTCATTCGCCCATGGTCGTATAAATCCGACCCTACACAAACATCTGCGAATAAATTCGCACCTACTGCCCCGCCAACTACTTTTTCCAGGTTCAACTCTTCTGCTGGTCATTAGATTCTGCACTGGGGTAACGCGGTGGCTGACCGGACGATCCCAGCAATTCGTTCACCTCGCGCTTGAGGTCGAGGACGCGCATTTCCCTGCCCATCGTGGCGTCGTGCCAGCGGCGCAGTTCCTCGATCTGTTCGTTCAGTTTGGCCTCAGCCTGCTTGCGCTCGGTGATGTCCCTGACAAAGGAGCAGTGAAACTCTTCACCCTTATATTGATGGTAGGCCACCATGATCTCAACTGGAATAAGGTGGCCGTCTTTGGCTCGGTGCACCGATTCCACACGTCCGATCCCCGCATTTTTTGTTGCCTGAGACATCTCCAGCGGAACACCCTCCGGCAAGTTGGGATCAATGTCTGCCACACCCATGGATAGCAACTCTTCCCTGGAATAACCCAACACGCGGCAGGCAGTTTCATTGACATAGCGAAATTTTCCAGACGGTTCCATCCAGAAGACTGAATCGACAGCATGATCAAGTGCAAAGTAAGTGAGCTGTAATTTTTCATCCATCAGTTTACGTTCGCTGATGTCGCGCACGATGCCGATGGCGTGCCACTGGCCATGCAACTGCGTCGCGGAAACGGATAATTCAACCGGGAACTCCTCGCCGCCTTTGCGTAACGCGTTGATCTCGATCACCTTGCCGATGATCGGCCCCTCACCGCTGTAACGGAAATGTTGAAAACCATGCGTGAATGCAGCGTGCGCCGCCAGCGGTGCCATCAGGTGGTGCAGTTCCTGCCCCAGCGCTTCCGCAGCGGTATAACCAAAAATCCGCTCGGCGGCCGCGTTCCAGAACGAGATGCGCTGATCCGCCCCCATCATGATGATGGCATCCTGCGCCGACTCAGTGATCTTGCGGAATTTTTCCTCGCTTTCCACCAGCAGCACCTCGGCTTGCTTGCGCGCGGTGATGTCTCTATCCATGCCGCGATAGCCGCAGAATTTCCCTTGCGGGTCGATCACCGGAACACCGCTGGACTCAAGGACTACCCGATGGCCGTCTTTATGGAGGTTGGTGTTTTCGAGGTTGGTGAAAGATTTTTTTGCCGCGGCTATCCGGCCGAATAGTTCTGCGACCCGTTTGGCTTCCGCTGGGGGCATCAGATCATATGGTGTCTTCCCGATGATTTCCGCAGCCTGATAGCCGAGGATGTCGTGTATTTTCGGGCTCGCATAGGTATAGACGGTATTTCCGTCAACTTCCCAAATCCAGTCGCTGCTGGTTTCTACCAGATTCCTGAAGCGGGTCTCGCTCTCGCCCAGCACCTCCGCTGCGCGCTTGCTCGCGGTGATGTCTTCGAGAGTATGCACGGAATAAAGATAAGCCCCCTGCTCATCCTTGATGGAAAAGGCGCGCGAACGGTAGATTGCCTCGCCGGCCGCCACTTCTTCTTCTTCTTCTTCTTCTTCTTCTTCTTCTTCTGCTTTTTCCATCGCCCGCAGGCAGCAAGGCAACGGCGCGCCGGATTTCGGAAAAATTTCGTGATAGGGCTTGCCGATGATGTCTTTGAATGGAATTCCGGCACATTGCTGGTAAGCCTTGTTGCAGCGCAGGATACGAAATTCCCTGTCATGCAGGAAGATCGGGTCGCTCACCACATCCAGCGCGGCCATCCACTCCTGATGCGCCTGCTCGACCTGGTGCCGGCTCCGCTCGAGATCTTCCAGCATGAACAGCAGCGCGGCACGCTCGTCTTTCGGGTTGTCGTTTTCCGGGCGTAAGTCCACATCGGCCCCAACAGGGGCTGGCTGGCGCTCTTTATCCTGTTCAGTGGTCATTTTTTCTGCTCCCCCAGCCGCGCCTTCAGCGCCTGGTTCTCTTCAAACAGCTCTTTCATTCGCAACTCCCTGCCTATCGTAACCTTGTGGAAACGTTGCAACTCATCGAGTTGTTGCTCCAGCTTATGTTGGGTAAGCGTTTGCTGCGCAACGAACATCCTTAAAGGCTGAAATACCAACCGGTAGAGTACCGGAAAAAGCAGCGCGGCAATAAAGGTAGCATCCAGAGAATTTTCAAGCCATGTCGGCATGGGAGGCAGTAAATCAAAAGCAACCATCAGTAACATTTCGATGGCGAACACCGAAACCATCAATACGACCAGCAGCCGGGCAGGTGACAGTTTCATATCCGCCTCCGGCTGTTGGGCGCCTGGACGGGGCTGTGTTGAATCTCCGTTGGACATGGCCATATACCTCTACCTGAAAATACAAAATGGTTCGCAGGGTAGATGTGTGTGTGTGTGTGTGTGTGTGTAGCAATTCGTATACCATGATATCCCTGCCGCACTTTTCTGGATAACAGTTGCTCAAGAGTCCTGGTCAGATCGATCGCAATCGGAACGGCTTATTCTTTTGCCTGGCAGGCGCCGATGCGCTTGCCGGAGATGGTTTGGGTCATTTGTATATCCTTCGAGGATAACTTCATCGAGCCCTTCATGGTTTTTTCAGTACGGGTCACCTCCCCGCTGCCATCCATCGCATCCCTGCCGGAACAATGCATCTTCCAGGTGGTCTTGTTGCCGGACACCTTGAGGCCGGTCATTTCGCAATTCTTTTGATGCGGGACTTTTCCCGGTTTGTAAGATTCCCCTTTGCGCAGACAGACAGTCTGTGTCACTGCCGGCATGGGCATGCCCGGCATATCCATCTTGGTGGTCATTTCCCACAGCTCGTCGCTGCCCGCCGCCAGCGCGGAAGCCGGGCTCATCGCAGCCAACAACAGCATCCCTGATAATAGTTCTTTCATGTTGCCGTCTCCTTAGGTTTTGGTTAATGGATCTTCGGTTAATAAACCCGCGCCTTGAGCGGAAACGATTCAACCGTCAACGGCTTGAGGCGCACCGGTTTGTAATCCAGCCGGTGTCCCTCGCGGAAATACAGGCTGTGCTTGAGCCAGTTCACATCGTCGCGTTGCGGAAAGTCGTCGCGCGCATGGGCGCCGCGACTTTCCGTGCGCGCTGCTGCTGCGGTCATGGTCGCCTGCGCGACTTCGATCAGGTTATCCAGTTCCAACGCTTCGATGCGCGCAGTATTGAACACGCGACTCTTGTCCTGTATCCCGGTATGCGCGGCGCGCTCGGCGATCTGTTTGATCTGCTCCATGCCCTCGGCGAGCAGGCCGGGGAAGCGGAAAACGCCGCAATGTTTCTGCATGGTCTTGCGCATTGCATCGCCCACTTCGGCGACGCGCTCACCATCTTTCTGATTTTCCAGCCGCGCCAGCCGCGCCAGGGAATAATCGGCGGAATTCGCCGGGAGTAGCTTGGGATGCGGATGACTTTTCAAATCTTCGATAATCTGCCTGCCCGCTTCGCGCCCGAACACCAGTAAATCCAGCAAGGAATTACAACCCAGGCGGTTCGCGCCATGCACCGACACGCAGGCGCATTCGCCAACCGCATACAGACCGTGCACCACTTCTTCCGGCCCGTGCTGATAGGGCGCGATGACTTGCCCGTGATAGTTGGCGGGAATGCCGCCCATCATGTAATGCGCGGTCGGCACGATCGGGATAGCATCTTTGGCCGGATCGACGTGGGCGAATCTCAGCGCGATTTCGCGGATGCCGGGCAATCTCCGCTTGATCACATCATCGCCGAGATGGTCCAGCTTGAGCAGAATATGATCGCCGTGCGGGCCGCAACCGCGACCCTCGTTGATCTCCACGGTAATGGCGCGCGACACCACATCGCGGCTGGCCAGATCTTTCGCGTTCGGTGCGTATTTCGGCATGAAGCGTTCGCCGTGCTTGTTCACCAGATAGCCGCCCTCGCCGCGCACCCCTTCGGAAATCAATACCCCCGCGCCGTATACGCCGGTGGGATGGAACTGGAAGAACTCCATGTCCTCCAGCGGAATCCCGGCGCGCGCCGCCATGCCCAAGCCGTCACCGGTGTTGATGTAAGCATTGGTGCTGGATTGGAAAATACGCCCCGCGCCGCCGGTGGCGAGCAGCGTGGCGCGCGCATGAAACAGCATCACTTCACCGGTTTCAATTTCCATCGCGGTCACGCCGAGCACGTCGCCGTCTGCGTCACGGATCAGATCGAGCGCCATCCACTCGATGAAGAAATGGGTATTGGCTTTCACATTCTGCTGGTACAGGGTGTGCAATAAGGCATGGCCGGTGCGGTCGGCTGCGGCGCAGGCGCGCTGCACCGGCGTCTTGCCGTAGTCCTGCATGTGTCCGCCGAATGGCCTTTGATAAATTTTCCCGCTTTCCAGACGATCGAATGGCATGCCGAAATGCTCCAACTCGTACACCACTTCCGGCGCGGCGCGGCACATGAACTCGATGGCATCCTGGTCGCCCAGGTAATCCGAGCCTTTCACCGTGTCGTACATGTGCCAGTGCCAGCTATCCCTGCTGACATTGCCCAGCGAAGCGGCAATGCCGCCCTGCGCCGCGACGGTGTGCGAACGGGTCGGGAACACCTTGGACAGCACCGCAACCTTCAGCCCGGCCTGCGTCAGTTGCAACGCTGCGCGCATCCCGGCACCGCCCGCGCCGACCACTACAACGTCAAAGGTTCGTTTCGTCACTGCCATTTTATTTCCCTTAATTCCGTATTCCCGTCCGAACGATCCGGAATCCTGAATAAATCAAACCCCTCCCAGCCTCCCCTTGTCAGGGGAGGAAACTGCCCGCTCCTCCCCTGACAAGGGGAGGCTGGGAGGGGTTAGAACCCCCACAAGATTTGTACCGCCCAGATCGCATAAAGCAGCGAAACCAGAATCACCAGCACATGAATGACCAAACGCACCCCTGCCGGTTTGACGTAATCCATCACGATATTGCGGATGCCGATCCACGCGTGGTAGAACAGATTCAGCAAAAACAACAAAGTAAACGTACGCATTAACAGGCCGGAAAACAATCCCGTCCAGAAGTCATAATTCAAACGGGGCTGCAGCAGCAGGTAACCGGCCAGCGCCACGCTGTACACCGCCATCACCACCGCCGTGATGCGCTGGATCAACCAGTCGCGCAGCCCGTAATGCGCGCCCACCACTATGCGGTTTACCATAGCTTCACTCCAATCATAACAGTCAGCGCCAGGCTCACCGCCATCACCATCTTGCTGCTGGTACGCGCATGTTCAAGATATCGCACAAAGTGCAAATCAATCGCCAGATAGCGCAGCCCGGCACAGAGGTGATGCAGGAATGCCCACAACAACCCCAGCAATGCCAGCTTGAGCAACGGATGCGCAAGCGTGGTCATCAACTGCGTGTAAGTCTCGATGGAGCGCAGGCTGTATTGCAGCATCAGCAACAACAGCGGCAGCGCAAGAAACAGCAACAAACCGCTGATGCGGTGAAGAATGGAAACGAAACCCGGGAGCGGCAATTTGATGAGATGTAAGGCGAGGTGTTTCGGGCGTTGTTTATTCATCACTGATCCCTGCCATGACGTAATGCCAATTTGCGTAATGCTACACTGGGCGCATTTGAAAGTGTTGATAATTCTATCGGTAGCGTGCGCTGTGCGCACGGTTTTGGGTTGTGTTGTCGTGCGCACAGCGCACGCTACGCGCTAACCCGGCACAGATTAGCAATTGACCAACACTTTCAAATGCACGCTGCTACACCTTTTACATGGCGCGAGAAAATCAAAACAATTATGATGCGGTTTTATTTGCCATAGATCACTTATCCAGAGGAAGAAAACATGAAAGCACCCATCCGCGTCACCATCACCGGAGCCGCTGGTCAAATCGGCTACGCTACCCTGTTCCGCATCGCCAACGGCGACATGCTGGGACACGAGCAGCCCATCATCCTGCAATTGCTGGACTTGCCGCAGGCGCAGACGATGTTGCGCGGCGTGATGATGGAACTGGAGGATTGCGCTTTCCCGTTGCTGCAACAAATCATCATCACCGACGACCCGAAAGTCGCGTTCAGGGATACCGAAATCGCCCTGCTGATCGGCGCGCGGCCACGCGGCAAGGGCATGGAGCGCAAAGACCTGATCGAAGCCAATGGCGTGATCTTTTCCGCGCAAGGCAAGCTGCTCAACGAGTATGCGGCTCGCCATGTCAAGGTGCTGGTGGTAGGCAACCCGGCCAATACCAATGCGCTGATCGCGATGAAAAACGCCCCCGACCTCGATCCGCGCAACTTCAGCTCGATGATGCGCCTCGACCACAACCGCGCCATCGCGCAAGTCGCGCAAAAACTGTTTCAACCGATCCACGACATCAAGAAGATGATCGTTTGGGGCAACCACTCCGGCACGCAGTACCCAGATCTGAACCACGCCGAGATTCGCGGCACGCTGGTGCACGACCTCCTGCCGGATCCAGACTGGGTGGAAAACGAATTCATTCCCACTGTGCAGAAACGCGGCGCTGCGGTGATCGAGGCGCGGGGGTTATCCAGTGCGGCGAGCGCCGCGAATGCGGCCATTTCGCATATCCACGACTGGATGCTCGGCGCACATCACAACAACTGGGTGAGCATGGGCGTACCGTCCGATGGCAGCTACGGGATCCCCGAGGGCGTGATCTACGGTTTTCCGGTAAGGTGCAAACAAGGTGAATATCACATCGTGCAGGACCTGCCGATCAGTGAACTGGGACGCAAGCATATGGAAGGCAGCTATCGCGAACTGGTTGAAGAGCGCGAGCATGTGAATAATTTGCTGGGGTAATGTATTCAAGATATTGCCTTGTTTTTGCAGGTGCGAATTATTGAGCTTTACATAATTCATGACTGTTAGGGAATCTCTGATTAAGTCCTGAACGATTTCGTTTCATGCTGTCAGAAGCAAAGATCGAACAAACGGAGCCGAACGATGAAACAAACGACACTCTCTACAAGCAGCTTTGACCGCTACAGCAAGACGACGCGACGCGCGACGTTTCTGGCTGAGATGGATCGGGTGGTGCCCTGGTCTGCCCTGTGTGCATTGATCGAACCGGTCTACCCCAAAGCGGGAAACGGACGCCCGCCTGTTGGCCTTGAGCGCATGTTGCGCATCTACTTTCTCCAGAACTGGTTCAACCTCTCCGACCCTGCGGTCGAAGAAGCCCTCTACGACTCCCTGTCCATGCGCGAATTCGTCGGCATCGATCTGGGACGGGAAGGTGCACCGGACGAAACCACGGTGTGCAAGTTCCGCCATCTGCTGGAACAACACGGAATGGGACAGCGCCTGTTCGAGGAAGTCGGCCGGCATCTGCAAACCAAGGGGCTGAAGGTATCGACCGGCACCATCGTCGATGCGACGATCATCAATGCACCGTCCTCGACCAAGAATCAGAGCAAGGCGCGCGACCCGGAGATGCACCAGACCAAGAAGGGGAATCAGTGGTACTTCGGCATGAAGGCGCACATCGGCGTGGACAGCAAGAGCAAGCTGATCCACTCGGTGGTCGCCACACCGGCTAACGTGCACGACAAACACGCCATCCCGCAATTGCTGCACGGCAACGAACAGCGGGTGTATGGCGACTCGGCCTACTCCAGCCAAAAGGAGTTGATCGCCCAAGCCGCACCGAAGGCTCGTGACTTCACTAACCAGAAGGGGTTTCGCAATAAGGGACTCACCGAACGGGAACGGGAGAAGAACAGTAGAAAGTCGAGTGTGCGCGCCAAGGTCGAACATGCCTTTCTCATCATCAAGCGCATCTTTGGCTTTGCCAAGGTCAGCTATCGCGGCATGGTGAAGAACGGCAATCGCCTGTTCGTCGTGGCGGCGCTGGCGAATCTGTTCATGGCGCGACGGCATCTGTTGCGACTTCCGCAGGGAAGGTGCGTCTGATGAACGGGAAATCGACCGGTATGACCGGCGAAATGACCCTTGCCAGGGTAATTTCCGGCCAATTCGAATTTCCACAGCAGAATGTGCGCTCGTCGTTTTCATTTATTGCTACTTATTCAGACCTTCCCTAACCCAGCTTCAAATATTTTAGGAACGCTATATATATGACAGGTGGATTTCTGCGGCCTTACCATTCAGGAATTTCCGTATTCCAACGCTTGATTGATGTGGGACTGATTTGTATCACGCTGTGGGTTGCGCACATGTTGTATGGGATTGGTATTACCAACCATAACATTGTGTCAGCCATTCTGGCAGTCTCATGTTTTTATTTCATTGCGGAAGCAAAAGGTTT
>DATBWQ010000122.1:0-15669 GCA_036514695.1 Gallionella sp.
CAATGCCAGCGCGAAGGCGTGGTGGATTTTTCCGAGCTGCTGCTGCGCTGCTACGAGCTGCTGCAACGCAACGCGCAGCTGCGCGAGCATTACCAGGAGCGCTTCAGGCATATCCTGGTCGACGAGTTTCAGGATACCAACCCGCTGCAATACCGCTGGCTGAAGCTGCTCGCGGGAAAGAACAACTCGTTGTTCGCGGTGGGCGACGACGACCAGTCGATCTATGCGTTTCGCGGCGCGAATGTCGGCAACATGCAGGAGCTGCTGCGCGACTTCCACGTCAAGAATGTCATCAAGCTGGAGCAGAACTACCGCTCGCACGCCAATATCCTCGACGCCGCGAACGCGCTGATCAGCCGCAACCGCAACCGCCTCGGCAAGAACCTGTGGACTTCGGAGAGCGGCGGCGAGCTGTTGCGCGTGTATGAGGCGCCGACGGATGTGGAAGAGGCAGGTTTCATCGTCAGCGAGATACAGCAGTTGAGATCCGAGGGAGTCAATCTCAGGGAGATCGCGCTGCTGTACCGTTCCAACGCGCAGTCGCGGGTGCTGGAGCACGCGCTGGTCTCCGCCGGCTTGTCATATCGCGTGTATGGCGGTTTGCGCTTCTTCGAGCGGCAGGAGATCAAGCACGCGCTGGCCTATCTGCGCCTGATGGAAAACACCGATGACGACAATGCGCTGCTGCGCATCATCAATTTCCCGGCGCGCGGTATCGGTGCGCGCAGCATCGAGCAGTTGCAGGAGGCGGCGAAGATGCACAGCACCACGCTGTGGGATGCAGCACTTCAGAAGACAGAAGACAGAGGACAGAAGACAGAAAAAACAGGGAAGGGAGTGGGTGGGTTTGTTGCGCTGATTGGGGAAATGCAACGGAGTTGTGCAGGCTTGCCGCTTCCAGAAATCATCGACCATGTGCTGGAGCACAGCGGCCTGGTCGCGCATTATAAAAATGAAACCGGGACGAAGAAGCGCGAGGCCGAGGAGAGGCTGGAGAACCTGAACGAACTGGTCAACGCGGCGACACTGTTCGTGCACGAGAACGAAGACGACAGCCTGACCGCATTTCTCAGCCATGCATCGCTGGAAGCGGGCGAACATCAGGCGGGCGATCAGGACGATGCGCTGCATTTGATGACCGTACATTCAGCGAAGGGGCTGGAGTTTCATACCGTGTTCATCACCGGCCTCGAAGAAGGCTTGTTTCCGCACCAGAATAGCCAGCGTGAAGATGGCGGCCTGGATGAAGAACGCCGCCTGATGTATGTGGCGCTCACCCGCGCGCGGCGCAGACTTTACCTGAGCTTCGCGCAAAGCCGCATGTTGCACGGGCAGGTGAGTTATGGCATGGCATCGAGTTTTTTGCGCGAGCTGCCGGAAAATCTATTGCACTGGCTGACGCCGAGGGTGGTGGCGCGAAATCCAACCCCCCTCAGTCCCCCCTTGTCAGGGGGGAGGCCGATTCCCTCCCCTGATAAGGGGAGGGCTGGGGAGGGGTTTGCTTGGCGCATCGGCCAAGCGGTATTTCACAGCAAATTCGGCGAAGGAGTGATCGTCAATCTCGAAGGCAGCGGCGCTGATGCGCGCGTGCAGGTGAATTTCCGCAAGGCCGGGGTGAAGTGGCTGGCGCTGGAGTATGCCAAGCTGACGGCGATTTGAGCAAGTCCTGGCGGGAGCGGCCTCCTGGCCGCGACAGGCTTTCGCGGCCAGGAGGCCGCTCCCACGAATTAGAAATGCGTCTGATCGTCGCGGCCAAAAACACCGCCTTGCGATGGTGCGGAGCCGGCTTCCTTTTCAGCCGGGAAAATATCGCAATAGCAGGCATACAGCGAGGTGAACACGAGAGGCAGCAATACCAGCCAGCCGAGCATCATCGGAATGCTGGCGAGTATCGCCAGAAAGATGAATGTCATGCCATACACCAGCATCGGCCCGATGTTGTTGAAGAAGGCGCGCAGGCTGAGTTTCATCGCCAGCAGTGGCGTTACTTTATTGAAGAACACCAGCAGCGGTGCGAACTGCATGGCCATGACCAGCACGCTGAACAGCGTGATGCCGAGCAGCACTGCAAAACCCGCGCCGCTGACTGCCTGCATCAGTACTTCAGGGTCTGTATCCGGCTGACCGCTCATCAAAATGCTCACCAGTGCAGCGCCGCCGGCCAGCATCATCAAACCGAAAATCAGGAATTGACCGGCCAGCGCGATGCCGCCCAAAGTCACGAGTTGAGCTGTGTGCTGCTGAAAGCCGCTGAACAGATGCGCCAGTTCCAGGTCCTCGTCTTGCAGCAATGCCTTGCAGCCGGCCATCAGACCAACCAACACCACCGGCATCAGCAAGCTCACCAGCGGCTCGCCTACCACGGGCACGCTGGATAACGCCACCGCTGCGATCACGCAGATCAACAGCAGAACGATCCATAGCAGCGGGGCTTTCATGAACAGCGCATAGCCCTGCTTGATCCATTCCCATCCCCGGCCTGCCTTCAAGTGTTTCGGTTCCATGTTGTCTTCCTCCTTATAGCCAAACGGCTTGCTTTGCTGTGATGTGATTCCGCAGGATGCGCTCAAAGTGGCGCGGGTCGTGCGCGTTGATCAATTCACCGTCGCGCGGCAAATACATGTCGTACAGGCGCGATAGCCAGAAGCGCAGCGCGGCAAGGCGCAGCATCAGCGGCCATGCGTCTCGTTCGCTATCCAGCAGCGGTCGCACCGCATGATAGGCACACAGCAGAGCCCGTGTACGTTGCGCATCCAGCCTGCCGTTGGCATCCATGCACCAATCATTGGCGGTGATCGCGACATCATGCAGCAGCGCATCAGTACACGCGAAATAAAAATCGATCAAACCGCCGATGCGATCCTCCTCCAGCAATACATTGTCGCGGAACAAGTCGGCATGGATCACGCCTTGCGGCAAGGAGTCCGGGTATTGCCGGTCGTGCAGCGCGACTTCATTATCCAGCAATGCTGTCTGAACCGCATCCAGAAATGGCCGCACCTGCGGAGCCGTTGCCGCGCGCCATGCAGCACCGCACGGATTGGGCATGATCTGCGAGAAACTCTGGCCGGCGATGTGCATCTGCCCAAGCATCGCGCCTATCGCCGTACACTGCGCGTGGTTCGGTGCGCTGGTGGATTTGCCGCTCAGGCGGCTGACGATGCACGCGGGCTTGCCATTAAGCGTGCCCAGAAACTGATTGTGGCGATTCGCCATCGGATTGGGGCAGGGGATGCCGTGACGCGCCAGATGCGCCATCAGATTCAGATAGAACGGCAGTTCGCCGGCGGTGAGCTTCTCGAACAGCGTGAGCACGAAGCGGCCGTTGCTGGTGGTCACGAAATAGTTGGTGTTCTCGATGCCGGAGGCGATGCCCTGCAATTCCAGCAGCTGCCCCAGGGAATACTCAGCCAGCCATGCGGTGAGTTCCGCCTCGGAAACGGTGGTAAAAACTGCCATGGTTTAAAACTTGCGGATGACCCAGCGCGGCGGACGCAACCCGGAATCCAGGCTCTCCTGGCGCGAGAATTTGCCATCGCCCTGATCGTCCACCAGATAGTAAGGCGGACCGACTTTGGGAATGACTTTGATCATGTACAGTTTTCCGCCGACGCGATACTCCTCGACGACCGGCTCAGGCTGCTTGGTTATAGTCACCTGCGGTTCGTCATCAGGCTGTTCGGTATCCGGCCCGGCATCGAATACGGGTGGCGGAGGCAGCGGCTCGAGATTGGCGGGGACCGGTTTGGCAGCAAAGGCTGCCAATGAAAGAACGCTCAGCAGAACAAAGGATAGGAAGCGCATCGCGTCGGTCTCTGTGAATTGGAAGGATGCATTTTAGCCGATGCGAGCGGAGTCTGCGCGGGTTGGTGGTCTGCCCGGCTCAGCCGGTACTCCAGCCGCGCGGACGTTTCATACCGGCGATCTTGCAGGCCTGCTTCACATAACCGTAGGGAAACAGCTCGAACAATGCGTTGCGCGATTCGGGCCCCATGCGCTCTGCCAGATGTTTGATCACATGGCGTGCATCGGGGGCGATCTGATGGTCAGCATAATAGACGCGCATGAAACGGATCGCATCCCAGTGGTCATCCGTGAGGATGATGCTTTCCTGAGCGGCAAATTGCCTGGCTATATCCTCATTCCAGTCCTGGGGATCGACCAGGTAGCCTTCTTCGTCAGTGCCGGGTGATTGCGAGAACATTTGCATTATCCTTTCCGTTGGGAAGAGTCGTGCAGGACAGACACGGAATCACAAATAAAGCTGCTTCTCGCGTTCCGCTGCGGATGGCTCGAAGCCGCGCGTTTCGTAGTGCTTGAAAATCGCGCTGACCACAGCCTGGGGTTCGTCGATGATCTTGATCAGATCCATGTCCTCAGGGCTGATGACTTTTTCATCCAGCAATGAGGTGCGGAACCACTCGATCATGCCGCTCCAGAATTTGCTGCCCACCAGAATGATCGGTATGCGGCGGGTCTTGCCGGTCTGCACCAGCGTCAGGGCTTCCATCAGTTCGTCCAGCGTGCCGAAGCCGCCGGGCATCACCACATAGGCGCTGGCGAATTTCACGAACATCACTTTGCGGGCGAAGAAATGCTGGAAGGTCTGACTGATGTTCTGGTACTGGTTGCTGGACTGCTCGTGCGGCAATTGTATGTTCAATCCGACGCTGGCGGATTTGCCGTAGAACGCACCCTTGTTGGCAGCCTCCATGATGCCGGGGCCGCCGCCGGAGATGACTGAAAATCCGGCATCCGAAAGCAGGCGCGCGATCTCCTCGGTGAGTTTGAAGTAAGGCTGATCGGGCCTGGTGCGCGCGCTGCCGAATATGCTCACGGCGGGGTGTATCTGGTTAAGCCGTTCGGTGGCAGAAACAAACTCTGACATAATGCCGAACACGCGCCAGGCCTCTTTGGAATTCCAGGCTTCGGGTATGACAGGGACAGGTAGTTTGGACTGGATGCTCATGCAATTTCCTTTGACAAAAGAATGAAAACGAATGAAATGAGTTTCGCTAAAACATTACTGTTGGTAGACGGCTCGTCGTTCCTGTACCGCGCGTTCCATGCCATGCCGGACCTTCGCAACCGCCACGGTGATCCTACCGGTGCGATCTACGGCGTGCTCAACATGTTGCGCAAGCTGCGCCATGATTACCCGGCGGATTATAGCCTGTGCGTATTCGACGCAAAAGGTAAAACATTCCGGGACGACTGGTATCCCGAATACAAGGCGCATCGCCCCGCCATGCCGGCCGATCTGGTGCAGCAGATAGAGCCGCTGCATCAGGCCATCGCCGCATCCGGCTGGAACCTCTTGATGCTGGATGGAGTGGAAGCGGACGATGTGATCGGCACACTGGTGCAACAAGCCGCGCATGACGGCGCGCACAGCATCGTCGCGACCGGCGACAAGGATCTGGCGCAACTGGTTAACGCGCATGTCACGCTGGTCAACACCATGAGCAACGAGACACTGGATGTGCCGGGCGTGAACGCCAAGTTCGGCGTGCCGCCGGAGCGCATCGTGGACTATCTGACGCTGACCGGCGACGCGGTGGATAATGTGCCGGGCGTGGAGAAGGTCGGCCCGAAGACAGCGGTGAAATGGCTCACCCAGTACGGCACGCTGGACAACGTGATGCAGCACGCCGGCGAGATCGGCGGCGTGGTCGGCGAGAATCTGCGCAAGGCGCTGGACTGGCTGCCGCAAGCGCGCCGATTGCTCACGGTGAAATGCGATGTGGAACTGCCGCAGCCATATAGCGAACTGGCCCCGTCCCCGCCGGATACGGAACAACTGCGCAGCCTGTATGAGCGCTTCGAGTTCAAGACCTGGCTGCGCGAGTTATCACTCCCCTCTGGTGGAACAACTAGCCATTCGACTAGGCCATCAAAAAACGATGGCCAAGTCGCTGGTTATCCCGCAGGCGGGGAGAGCGCAGCGAGGGGGGCGAAGCCGGGTGGGGGTGAGGGTCGTGAACCGGACGCACCGGAATCGCTCGGTGACCCGCCCGCCCGCACCGACAATGCCCACTACGAAACGATATTGACCGAGGCACAGCTCGATGCCTGGCTGGAAAAAATCCTCGCTGCCGAACTGGTCTGTGTGGATACCGAAACCACCGGACTGGATATGATGAATGCACAACTAGTCGGTATCTCGTTCGCCATACAGCCTCACCATGCCGTCTACCTGCCGCTGGCGCACATCTATCCCGGCGCGCCGGATCAGCTCGAACGCGCGCATGTCTTGCACAAGCTCAAGCACTGGCTGGAGAGCGAACAGCACCACAAACTCGGCCAGAACCTCAAATACGACATGCACATCTTCGCCAATCACGGCATCGCGCTGGCGGGGATCCACGACGACACGCTGCTGCAATCCTACGTGCTGGAAAGCCACAAGCCGCACGACATGGACAACCTCGCGTTGCGCCATCTCAATGTGAAGACCATCAGCTATGCCGAGGTGGCCGGCAAAGGGGCGAAACAGATCTGCTTCGACCAGGTAGACCTCGACATCGCCACCCGCTATGCCGCCGAAGATGCCGACATCACGCTGCAACTGCATCAATATCTGTACCCGCAAATCGCGGCTCAGTCAGGTTTGCAGCATGTATACCGTGACATCGAAATGCCGAGTATGCATGTGCTCTACACGATGGAACGCAACGGCGTGCTGCTGGACAGCGCGCTGCTGCAAATTCAGAGCCGGGAGCTGGGCGAAAAGTTGATCGCGCTGGAAGCCAGGGCGCACGAGGCCGCCGGCCAACCATTCAACCTGAATTCACCCAAGCAGATACAGGAGATCCTGTTCGACAAACTGGGATTGCCGGTGGTGAAAAAGACCCCGGGCGGCACGCCCTCCACCGATGAAGAGGTGTTGCAGGAACTGGCGCTTGATTATCCGCTGCCGAAAATCCTGCTGGATTATCGCGGCATGGCCAAACTCAAGTCCACCTACACCGACAAGTTGCCGCAGGTGGTGGACAGAAAAACCGGGCGCGTGCATACCAGCTATTCGCAAGCCGTTGCCATTACCGGGCGGCTGGCTTCAAGCGATCCCAACCTGCAAAACATCCCGGTGCGCACCGCCGAAGGACGCCGCATCCGCGAAGCCTTCATTGCGCCGCACGGCAGCCGTATCGTGTCCGCCGATTATTCGCAGATCGAGCTGCGCATCATGGCGCACCTGTCCGGCGATGCCGGGCTGCTGACCGCGTTCGCCGGCAACCAGGACATCCACCGCGCCACTGCCGCGGAGATATTCATGGTCGCGCCCGCCGAAGTCAGCAATGAGCAGCGCCGTTATGCCAAGGTGATCAACTTCGGCCTGATCTACGGCATGTCCGCGTTCGGTCTGGCCAAACAGCTCGGCATCGAGCGCAGCGCCGCACAGGCCTATATCGACCGCTACTTCGCGCGTTATCCCGGCGTCGCTGACTACATGCAACGCACCCGCGAACAGGCCAAACAACAGGGATATGTCGAGACCGTGTTCAGCCGCCGTTTGTGGCTGCCGGAGATCAACAGCAGCAACGGCATGCGCCGCCAGGGCGCAGAACGCGCCGCGATCAACGCGCCGATGCAGGGCACGGCAGCCGACCTGATCAAGCTGGCGATGATCGCGGTGCAGCACTGGCTGGAAAGCGAAAAGCTGCACAGCCGCTTGATCATGCAGGTGCATGACGAACTGGTGCTGGAAGTGCCGGAGGCTGAACTGCATCTGGTCAAGGACATGCTGCCCAGGCTGATGTGCGGGGTCGCCGAGCTGCAAGTGCCGCTGCTGGTGGAATTAGGCGAGGGGAAGAATTGGGACGAGGCACATTAGTCTCTTACAAACCAAATGATATCAAAACCTGACAAGACTCCCATGAGTGTCAGGCAAAAACAATATGTTGCAAGATATGCTCTTTAAGCAAAACATAGAAACTTGTCATTCCGAACGCAGAGAGGAATCTTGATTTCCTTGACCATGGCAAAAACACCAAGATTTCTCCCTTCGGTCGAAATGACAATCCTTTTTGGTTCCGGCTTGTCCGGCTTAGGTTTTGTAGGATGGGTGGAGCAAAGCGATACCCATCATTTACTCAACATTGGCGATGGGTATCGCTTTGCTCCACCCATCCTACGCGGGCTGCGTCGAAGGGGCTTGAAGGCATACGCGAAACCGCCAAGCGAGATATTTGCAAAGCAATATATTCCGCGTCCGTTGCGGGTGCATCCTTATCCGCCGGAGCGTTTTGCGTTATGACCCGAGGCAAGAGCCTTGTGCGGTAATTCCGCTCGCAGGGATCTGTGCGGGGGGTATTGGGTAACCAGCATCCCTACCGCGACCATTAGATATTCAATTTGGTTCAGCAATGATGAAACCTTGTAGCCCGTATGCAGCGCAGTGGAATACGGGGAAATTGTGTGGTTCACTAAGCATCCCGGATTCCACTTCGTTTCATCCGGGCTACGCTTGATAATGGATTATTTGGGTTCAACATAACCTGAAGGTTAGTTTGCGCCGCAACATACCGGTGTGCTGCGTGTTGCCTTGTCATTCGCTACGCGGCTCCTTGCGCTTCATCCCGCAAACATGAATTTCCAGAAGTTCCCTAAAGTTTATTCTGCGGGGTTTATGTGACTTTTAGCACAGACGGCCACGCCAAAATTCTTTATCTTGCACACTCCTGTAACTCAAACTCTCTATAACCAAACCAAATGATTAAAATGAAATCGAACAAGCTCGCACAAATTGCCTTGCTGCTCTGGGTCGTCACGATAGGCGTGTTCGCCTGGTTCTTCATACGCGGCAACACCGTTGCGGGAACCGATGGCAGGACTGCGGTCGTGTTGCTGCCAGGCGAACGCGATCTGGTGTTGACTGAAATGCGCGGTCTGCTGGCGGCGACGCAACAGATATTGGAAGGCGCGAATCAGGGCGACAGGCAGCGCATCATCACGGCTGCCCGCGCGGCAGGCATGGCTGGCGCGGCAGACGTCAATCCGTCACTGATGGCCAAGCTGCCGATCGAGTTCAAGCAACTGGGCATGAGCGTGCACCATGAAATGGATGACATCGCCAAAGCCGCAGAGGGCGGGAAATCGCCGGCGGAGATCTTGCAGATGACATCGAACACCCTGACGAAATGTGTCGCTTGCCATGCAGCATGGCAGATCAAGGCGGGGGGTTATTCCGTTTCTAATTAAAAAGTATAGTAATCCGTAGGGCGGGCTTTGCCCGACAACCTTATTCCATTTTCAGTTTAAAAGTGGCGCTTTGGTGGGAGCGGCCTCCTGGCCGCGATCAAGCTTATCGCGGCCGGGAGGCCGCTCCCACAGAAGAAATTCATGCTGTTTCAAATTAGAAATGGAATTATCCGGCGGGCAGAGCCCGCCCTACAAAAAAGCTATGCTTTGCTCTTCGCGGTTTTCTTCGCAGCAACCTTCTTCGTGGCTGGCTTCGTTACCTTTACGGCTGCGACTTTCCTGGCGGCAGGTTTGGCTACTTTCGTTGCAGTCTTCGCCTTGGCGGTCACGGTCTTAGCCGTTTTGGTTTTTGTTTCCTTGGCTTTTGCGGTCCTGGCCGCAGGTTTTTTGCCGCCGGATTTCTTGCTGACAGGCCCCTTCGCCGCCTTGGCTGCGATCAATTCCAGCGCTTCTTCCAGCGTGATCGCATCCGGTGAAACGCCCTTGGGTAACGTGGCGTTGACCTTGCCGTGGCGGACGTAAGGGCCGTAGCGGCCGCTGCAAATCTCCACGCTGGCCTTGTCGTCGGGATGATCGCCCAGCACGCGCAATACCGTGTTACCTTCGCGGGCCTGTGCCAGCAGTTCCACCGCCCGATCCAGGCCGATGTCGAAGATGCTGTCGCTGCGCGGGATGGATTTGAATTTTCCGTCGTGGCCGATGTAGGGGCCGAAGCGTCCGATGTTGACGATGACCTTTTTGCCGGATACCGGGTGTGAGCCGAGTTCACGCGGCAGTGACAGCAACTTGAGCGCGCCGGCCAGATCGGCCTGTTCGAGCGGCATCTCTTTCGGCCAGGAAACACGCTTCGGCTTGACCTTGTCTTCTTTAACGGCTTCACCCAATTGCACGTAGTGGCCATACGGGCCGCGCAGCAACAGCACGGCTTGCCGGGTGTCCGGATGCACGCCCAGTTCCACTCTGGCCGATGCATCGTCCTGCGATTCGCCGCTGAGGCTGCGCTTGTATTTGCACTCGGGATAGTTGGTGCAACTGATGAAGCTGCCGTAGCGGCTGAGTTTTTTGGCGAGAGGCTTGCCGCATTCCGGACAAGCCTCGTCTATCAACTCTAACGGACGGTCAATGCCGGCTTTTTCCTTGATCAGTTTGGAAAAGTCTTTCCAGAATTCGCCCATTACGCCGATCCAGTCGCGCTTGCCTTCGGAAACTTCGTCCAGTTCGTCTTCGAGGTGGGCGGTGAAACCGTAATCCACATAGCGGGTGAAATGCTCGGTGAGGAAACGCGTGACGACGCGGCCGACATCGGTGGGCATGAAGCGCTTCTTGTCCAGTACGGCATATTCGCGGGCCTGCAACGTGGATATGATGGTGGCGTAAGTGGACGGCCGGCCGATGCCATGTTCTTCCAAAGACTTGACCAGGCTGGCTTCGGAGTAGCGCGGCGGTGGCTGGGTGAAGTGCTGTTCGCCATAGAGTTTGTCGATGGGCAACACATCGCCTTCGGCCAGCGGCGGCAGTTTTCCGCCTTCCTCTTCGGTCGCGTCGTCCACATCTTCCATGTATACGCCGATGAAGCCGGGGAATACCAGCACCTGGCCGTTGGCGCGGAACAGCGTGTTGTCTCCGCCCAGGCGGATATCCACGCTGACGGTGTCGAAACGCGCCGGCGACATCTGGCACGCCAGCGTGCGTTTCCAGATCATCTCGTAGAGCCGTGCCTGGTCGGCGGTCAAATGACTGCGGATGCTGTCCGGCGTGCGTGCTATCGAGGTCGGGCGTATCGCTTCGTGCGATTCCTGCGCGTTCTTGGTTTTGCTCTTGTAGGCCGGCTGGGTAGTCGGCAGGTATTCCGGCGAAAAATTATTTTTGATGTAGTCGCGGATCTCCTGCACCGCTTCTTTCGCCAGCGACACCGAGTCGGTACGCATGTAGGAGATCAAACCGACTGTCTGCCCGCCGATGTCCACGCCCTCATACAGCGATTGCGCGGTGCGCATCGTGCGGTCGGCGGTCATGCCCAGCTTGCGCACCGCTTCCTGCTGCAACGTGGACGTGGTGAACGGCGCGGCGGCATAACGCTGTTTGGCTTTCTTCTCGACGCGCACCACCTTGGGCGGCAGCTTGGCATCGCCGAGCTTGGCATGGATCGCGTCGTATTCTGCCTGGCTGCCTATGCTGAGCTGTTCCAGTTTCTTGCCCTGATACTGGAACAGCTTGGCGGTGAACGGCTGGTGATCCTTGTGGCTGTCCAGATGCACGCTCCAGTATTCCTGGCTCTTGAACGCCTCGATCTCCAGTTCGCGTTCGACGATCATGCGCAGCGCGGGACTTTGCACGCGCCCCGCCGACAAACCGGGGCGTATCTTGCGCCACAGCAGCGGAGACAGATTGAAGCCGACCAGGTAATCCAGCGCCCGGCGTGCCTGTTGCGCGTTCACCAGGGGAATGGATATCTCGCGCGGATGAGCGACCGCTTCGCGTACCGCCGACTGGGTGATCTCATAGAACACCACGCGCTGCATATTCTTGTTCTTCATGCCGCGCTTAGCCTTGAGCAATTCGGAGATATGCCAGGCGATCGCTTCCCCTTCGCGGTCCGGATCGGGGGCCAGATAGATGTGCTCGGCAGCAGCGGCAGCCTTGGCGATCGCGTCCATGTGCTTGCTGTTGCGCGCGATGGTCTCGTATTTCATCGCAAAATCGTTTTCGGTATCGACCGCCCCGGTCTTGGGGATCAGGTCGCGCACGTGTCCATACGAGGCGAGTATCTCGAAATCCTTGCCCAGATATTTTTGCAGCGTTTTGGCCTTGGCCGGAGATTCGACGATCAGGAGATTGGTTGCCATGCGTGCGGTTCAGTGTAGTAGTGCGGAATGAAGCGGGGTAAGCAATTCTTCGATCAGCAGCGGATCAAGATCCTGATGGCGGTTCCACAATACCATCAGCATGATCAATTTGAGTTTGTCCAGCGCGAGGTTCTCATGCTGCAGCGCGACCGCGCGGTCCATGATCATCTCGCGCTCGACGGCCGAGATCAAATGTTGCTGTTCGGCGAACACCAGGAATTGACGTGCTTCATAGCTGATGCGTTGCTGCTCCAGCTCTGCAAAATGCCGCTGTCCGGCGTGCTCAAGTCTGGCGGGGTAGCAGTCCGGATCTTGCTGTTGCAGCGCGGACAGCCAGGTCAGCGCCTCGCTGATGTCGTCGTCCTCGAAACCGGCGGCGGAAAGCTTGCGCTCCAGCTTGTCAGGTTCCGGATAGCTGCCCGCGTCGAGGTAACTTTCAAACAAGTACATCAATATTTCGAACATGATTTGCGTGGTTTTATTGAATTCGTTGATACAGTCCGCCGGGCAGCGTGCTGATGCGCCCTTCCAGTTCGAGCGTCAACAGCATGGCGGATAGCTCGGCTATCGTCAAGCCGCAACGCGCACTGAGCGTGTCAACATCCACCGGATCGAAGCCGAGATGATCAAGCAGCGCGAAGCACGTATCTTGAATGTCCGCGCCCTGCGCAGCCGGGTTGCGCGCGGGTGCGGCCAGCAGACCGCTTATCTCCTCCAGAATGTCCTGCGCAGTCTCGACCAGTTTCGCGCCTTGCTTGAGCAGCGCGTGACAACCCTTGCTCTGCGGCGCGTGTATCGAGCCGGGGATCGCGAACACGTCCCTGCCCTGCTCCAGCGCCAGCCGCGCGGTGATCAGCGAGCCGCTTTGCAGCGAGGCTTCCACCACCAGGCAGCCGGCACTCATGCCGCTGATGAGTCGATTGCGGCGCGGGAAGTTGGCGGCCAGCGGCGGGGTGCCGGGCGGGAATTCCGAGACCAGTGCGCCCTGCTGCGCGAGCGCGTGGGCCAGATCGCGATTCGCAGCGGGATAGACCTTGTCCAGTCCGGTGCCGACTATCGCGACGCTGCTGCCCTTCCCGCGCAATGCCCCGCGGTGAGCGGCGGCATCGATGCCGTGCGCCATGCCGCTGATGATGCATAGCCCGGCATCGCTCAACGACCTGGCAAACGCCTCGGCGTTGTTGATTCCTTGTGGCGTGGCGTTGCGACTGCCAACGATCGCCAGCGCGGATCGATTGAGCAAGTCCAGCCGCCCTTTCACATACAGCAATAGCGGCGGGTCGGGGATATTCAACAGCGCCTGCGGGTAGTCGCTGTCGGCGAGGGTGACGACATGGTTGTTGCTGTCCCCCAGCCAGGCCAGGGCAGGCGCAATGGCATCGTCAGCAATGCCTTTGCTGATTTCGGCAGCGACATCTGCTTTGACGACGGATCTGAGTGAACTGACGGAGGCGGTGAAGACCGCATCGGGTGAGCCGAATTCCTTTAACAGGCGGCGCGCGCTTTCGCCACCCAGGCCGCGCGTCAGGCTGAGCGCCAGCCAAGCTTTGAGCGAGACATCAACAACCATGTTTAACAGGGTGTTGAAAAACGTCGCGAGCGAAGGCAGAACGCGACGCGAAAGGACGAAGAAGCGGAGTTTACATTTGAGTAAATGAGCATTCTGAGTCCTTGAGCAACAAAGTTCTGGCGAGCGCAGTAGTTTTGCAACACCCTGTTAGGGAGTTTGTGCGCGATCGAGCAGTTGCACCGGCATTTTGGTCTGCATCACCAGCGCATAGGACACCTTGTCGAACACGCGGAACACGAACACCAAACCATAGCGTTCATCCGGCAATGTGTAACTGTCGCCTTCGCTTTTCACTTCCTCACCCTTGTGATACAGGGCCAGCACATGACCGATTTCCACGCCGTCGCGCGTGCCCTTGTTCAACGTGATGGCAGTATTCTGCCCCGCCTGGGATACCCCGCCATAAACAGAGATCACGCGCGCGGAAATGTTGCTTTCCGGTGCGCGTGGCAGGTAGGTGGTGGCGGTATCGGCGGAGGGCGCTACCAGGCGATCCCCTCTGTGAGTTTCCTGGATTGAATGCGTGATCGAGACGGTGCTGATTTCAGCAAAATTCATCACTTCGGCGTCACCCAGATAGACAACCTCGATACCCAGTATCTCGCCGCTGTCCGGATCGATGAATTTTTTGCCCGGGCGATAGATCTGCCACTGGCCGCCCAGGCCGGAAGTCAGTCCCTTGGCAAAACAGATGTCGCCTGCGCCGAGGATCACGCGCCCTTCGCGGGCACCGATCAACACAGGTGCATCATTCAGTATGCCCTCTTCGATGACCAGCGGCCTGCTCAGGAACGGGGCGATGGCAGATGCGGGAATGCTCGGGATGGCATCGTGAATACTCATGTCCTCGCGGACTTTCGGAGAGAGTCTGACGATGCCGCTCGCATCGCCGATACCACGCGCATCCCGTGCACCGGCCGTACCCATTTGACCGATACGCAATGTGCCGCTGCTGCGGTCGAGAAAGACCACGTCGCCCGGGTATATCCAGTGCGGGTCTTTGATGGTGTCCTTGTTCATGCCCCAGATATAGGGCCATTTCCACGGGTCTGCGAAGAATTTGCCGGAAATATCCCACAGCGTGTCGCCCTTGACGACGACGTGCCGATTGGGAGCGTCCGGGCGGATTTGAAGCTGATCGGCACAAGCCAGGGCAGGCAACAAAAGGCAAATCAGCGATATAATCTTGCGCATTGGAAACTCCGGCACAGCCAATATTATTTTATTCGAGGGCACGCAAAATTGTTGCGCTGCGTCAAATTCTGCATCTAGTCATATAAATTAGCAAGCATTTATGGGTGACCCGTGGCAATCCTGAAAATATTGCAGTATCCCGACGAGCGCCTGCACAAAGTTGCCAGGCCGGTGGCGCATGTCAATGAAGCCACCCGCAAACTGGTGCGCGACATGGCCGAGACCATGTATGCCGCTCCGGGGGTGGGCCTTGCGGCGACCCAGGTGGATGTGCACGAGCGGATCATCGTGCTGGACGTTTCCGAGACACACGATCGTTTGCATGTGTTCATCAATCCCGAAATCATCGCCAGCAGCGGCGAACAGGAATGCGAGGAAGGTTGTTTGTCGGTACCGGGGATTTATGAAAAGGTGCGGCGCGCCGCGAATGTCTCGGTACGCGCCCTTGACGAGAAGGGCGAAACATTCACGCTGGAGGCCGAAGGCTTGCTGGCGGTCTGCATCCAGCACGAGATGGATCACCTGGTCGGCAAGGTATTCGTCGAATATCTGTCGCAGCTCAAGCAAACCCGGATTCGTGCAAAACTCAAAAAACACCTGCGCGAAACCATGTAATTGATGTTACGCACGCACATCACTGCAGAAGATACTGTCTACGAAAAACATGAAAGAAGAACGCAGGGACACGGCGCGCCGTGCACGGGCTTCGTTTGTTTTCACAATTATGTCGGGTGGTATTTTGCGAGTTATCGCCCTCTGGGTGATAACCCTGCGAGACCCGTTTCGTGTTTTTTGTGGACAGTATGTAATTCTATTGAGCTTTACATTATTCATGACTGTTAAGTGATTTACCGTAGG
>DATBWQ010000123.1:0-5897 GCA_036514695.1 Gallionella sp.
CAGGATGCCGCCTGCGAAATTTGCAGCACTGCACCGTCAGAACAAAGATGGTGAAATACAACCGAGCAGTGAAATGGTTTAAGCTCGTAACCCAAGGGCTTTGCTACTTATCGATGGCAGGGCTATAGGGGGCAGGTCAGCCCGCGCCACTGCTTGCGGATGAGTACGCTAAATTTACGAGCAGCAATTTTGGTTTCTCTTTTGAGTATCCTTCTTCATGGGAATTTCGCCCCCATGTTTTTCCGAACGTGCAAGCTGCCGTCGGTCCAAAGAATGGAGGAATGGCAGAATGTGCTATTTCTATAAAGCTGCTACCTGAAACAAAATCGATGCGCCAAAAGGATCTCGATAATTACTCTTCGCAAAAATCAACTCCATCTGAAATTGAAGAAAGTTTGAAGCTCCAGTACAACGATGTTCAAGTGATAGCAACAGGAAATACAATGTTGGACGATCGGCCAGCTCGTGTTGAGCGCGTCCGATATTCAGCAGCATCACAAAAAGGAAAAATATTTGTTTATAGTTTGTCGATAACCACTGCCAAACCAGGTCGAATTTGGACACTGGGTTGTAGCGGCACGGGGTGGTCGTCTCATGAGGCAGAGAAAAACTTCGGCCAACGACAGATGGATATTAACCGATTGATCTCGACTTTTCGGTTTTGAAACCACATGAAATAAAACACGCACGAGTTCAGGTCTATAGTCGTAGCATTGTGCTGCTTATCTGGCCTAACCCTGCATTCGAGAGGGACTGCGCAAAAGCGCGCAGCCCCTCAATTTGAACGTTGGGCATCGCAAGCGGTCGTGCCACTCGCTGTGATAAACTATGAACTGTCAGCATCTACCACTATGGAGGTTATCGTGAGTACGAATTTGGAAGTCCTGGAAGCCGAAGTCCTGCAGTTACCCCCTATTGAACGATCGCACCTGCTTGAGCGACTAATCGCCAGCCTTGATTCAGACCCCGAAGTCGAGGAAGCTTGGGAGCGAGAAGCCGATCGCAGGGAAGCCGAACTGGAATCCGGTTCGATCTCGGCAGTTTCAGGACAGGAAGCCATCGCCCGGCTTCGAGCAAGACTTACGCGATGACCTACTCGCTCCACCCTGGAGCGGAGCATGATATTGCCAGCGCTCTGGATTTTTACAAAGAACAAGCTGGGCTTGTGGTTGCCGAACGTTTTCTCGAAGAATTTGAACGCGTCGCCAAGCTTCTGGTTGAATATCCCGATCTTGGAACGCCAACGACGAGAGGGCGACGGACATTCCCGCTGAAGGTTTTTCCGTACTCGGTCGTATACCGAAATCTAGAAAGCAGCATTCGAATCCTGATCGTGCGCCATCAACACAGGAAGCCCGGCTACGCTGGCGGTAGGCGATAAGTGCGATGCCCAACCCGACATTCAACCCGGTCTCCGCAAAAGCGCGGAGCCGGTTAATTTCACGTTGGGCGTCAGGTTGCACCCTCTACTAGCAGTGGAGTAGTATCACGATATGCAAATCGCTTCAGGAACCATAGTTGGCGGCAAGGTCGTCGTGGACGGTCTCTCTCTTCCAGAGGGAACGATCGTGACCGTCATTGCTCGGGGTGATGAGGTCGCTGTGCGGCTCCCGCCCCAGCAGGAAGCAGAGCTACTTGATGCGCTTGACGAAGCTGACCGCGAGGAAGGCATTTCTGCCGAGGAACTATTCACCCGGCTTAGACGATTTGGCTGATCTTGGCTCTCGTCGCTCAAATCAAGCCCCGCGCACAACGGGAGATCGAACGAGCGGCAGAATGGTGGGCCGAAAATCGCCCTGCCGCCCCAGGAGCTATTCGCAAGGATGTAGAGGCTGCCTTGGCCTTGCTCGTAGAAGAACCCGGCATCGGCACCAAGGTTGAAACAAAACGCCCCGACATTGTTCGCAGGTTGTATTTGACCCGAGTTCAATACTTTGTCTATTACCGCTACCGCGTTCGCGGAAAGTTTCTCGAAGTTGTCGCATTCTGGCACGCAAGTCGCGAAGTCGGCCCATCACTCTGACGCTATGACGCCGAACCCTACGCTCAAGCGGGACTGCGCAAAAGCGCGCAGCCCCTTAGCTCCACGTTGGGCCACCCCCTTACCTTAATGTCGGCCTTGATTTATATTACGTCCATGCCTACTCCTGCCGCCACTACTGAATACTTGAAGTTGTCCGTTTCCGAGCGCATTCAGCTCGTTGAGGACATCTGGGATAGCATTGCTGTGGAGGCAACAAACACCGTTGAGTTGTCACAAGCCCAAAAGGCTGAGTTACATCGTCGCGTTGCTGCGCACCGCGCCGACCCTTCCTCTGCCGTCCCGTGGGAGCAGGTTCGATCCAAATTATTTCCCAGTAAACCTTGATGTTGGTCGTGCTCCGTCCAGAGGCAGAGCAAGAACTTCTGGAGGCTCAAGCTTGATATGAGTCCAAGGCGTTGGGGCTTGGCTTTGAGTTTGCCCGTGCCGCTGACGCGGCAGTAGCATCTGCACTTCGCAATCCCTTTGGGCATTTGCGCATCGAAGAAGAGTTCCGCCGGGTGCTATTTCGTAAATTTCCTTACACGCTCATTTATCTTCCAAGCCCGGATGAGTTGCTGGTGGTCTCATTCTTTCATCAGCACCGTGAACCAAGTGTTTGGCTTGAGCGGTTTAGTAGCTGAACGCAGGCATCATGTCTTGCTATCACTACAGCCTAACCCTACGCTCAAGCGGGACTGCGCAAAAGCGCGCAGCACCTTATTCCATTTCTAATTTAGAAGTGCTTTTTTGTAGGGCGGGCTCTGCCCGCCGGATAAGGTTGTCGGGCAAAGCCCGACCTACAGATTACTATACTTTTTAATTGAAAACGGAATTAGCTCCACGTTAAGCAGCATTAGGCTCTTGTTGCGCACCACGCAACGCGCTATCATTCCGGCATGATTACATCGTTTCGCCACAAAGGCCTGCGAAAATACTTTGAATCCGGCAGCTTGGCTGGGATCCAACCAGCACACGCGAACCGACTGAAAATGCAGTTGGCCGCGCTCGATACCGCTCAAACTATCGAGGACATGGACATCCCAGGCTTCCGGCTTCACCCGCTAAAGGGAAGCGAACGTGGGCGTTGGTCAATATGGGTAAATGGTAATTGGCGCGTCACGTTCGAGTTTGAAAACGGCAACGCATTTGTTTTAGATTATGAGGATTATCACTAATGGCTATGCACAATCCACCACATCCTGGGGCGTTTATTCAAGAGGTTTATCTTACGCCCAACGAAATCAGTTGCAGGGAACTTGCCCTCAGATTGGGCGTTGCCGCCTCGACCCTTAACCGCGTTTTGAACGAAACCAGTGGCGTGAGTCCTGAAATGGCCCTTCGTCTCTCCAAAGCATTGGGACGCTCACCCGAGAGCTGGTTAACGATGCAAGACAATTACGATTTATGGCAAGCCAAGCAGACTGTTGACTTGAAAAAAGTCCGCAAGATTGAGTTCAGATATGTCTAACCCGGCTCAAGCGGGTCTGCGCAAAAGCGCGCACAGCCCCTTAGCTCCACGTTAGCACTGACTACCTTCCCCCTCCTACTCCTGCGTTGAAAACCCTTAAGGGCACCTCTAAAAATTCAGATTTCGTCATTCCGGCGAAGGCCGGAATCCAGTATTTTGCGAGCATCCGCTTCGCGGATTGCCTGCTTGCCCCACTTCAATAGGCTAGACACCGGCCTGACTGTAAGTCAGTTTATCCTGAGCCCGTCGAAGGGCCGGTGTGACGAATTTTTAGAAGTGCCCTTAAATGGTCTCCAGCACCACGAACGCAACGATCATGCTGCGCTCATCGCTGATGGAAAGATGATGCCCGCTGATACCCAGTTGCGTCAGATGGGTGCGCAGTGCTTCGTCAAATTGCAGCATTGGTTTGCCGAGGCCATCATGAATGACACTGATGCGGCGCAGGGTGACGGGGTGCCGCATTCCACTGCCGACTGCCTTGGCAAAGGCTTCCTTGGCCGCGAATCGTTTTGCCAGAAGGCGCGCCTTGTCTGTACTGGCCTGATAGTCCGGCATCTCCTGCCGGCTCAGCACACGCTCGGCAAAGCGGTCGCCATAGCGCGCAAACATTCTCTCGATGCGAGCGTACTCGACGATGTCTGTGCCGATGCCAAATATCATTCGTCATTCCCGCGGAAGCGGGAACCCAGCCGTCAAAAGGCTTTTCATTTTTTTCACCGCAGCTTCAAGGCCGATGAACAGCGATTCGGCGATGATGGCATGGCCGATGTTGAGCTCGACCAGGTTGGGAATGGCGACGATAGGCTGCACGTTGTGGTAATGCAGGCCGTGCCCGGCATTCACTTGCAGCCCGTGCGCATGGGCATGTTCCGCCGCTGCACGAATGCGTTCCAGTTCATGCTTGTGCTCCGGCACGCTGTCCGCTGCGGCATACTTCCCGGTGTGCAATTCCACCACCGGCGCGCCGGTGCGGAGCGCCGCGTCGATCTGCTTCTGGTCCGGGTCGATGAACAGCGACACGCGGATGCCCGCTGCCGCGCAACGCCCGCAAGCCGCCCTGATATTGTCGAAGTAGCGCACCACGTCCAGACCGCCTTCGGTGGTCAGCTCTTCCCGGCGTTCCGGCACCAGGCACAGATCGTGCGGCTTGATGCGCAACGCGATGGCTATCATCTCGCCGGTCACGGCGCTCTCCAGATTCATGCGCGTTTGCAGCATGCCGCGCAGCATTTCCACGTCGCGATCCTGGATGTGGCGCCTGTCCTCGCGCAGGTGCAGGGTGATCGCATCGGCACCGGCGGATTCAGCCAGCAGCGCGGCTCTCACCACGTTCGGATAACGCTCCCCGCGCACCTGGCGCAGCGTGGCGACGTGATCGATGTTGAGTCCTAGTTTGATCATGAACACCTCCTAAAATCCATTTTTCGGGCGCATCGCGGCGTTGCTCGGTGCTCGCTCAGTCGCCTATCCCATTGATATGTCTCGTTCGCTGTGCTCCGTGCGCCTTGCGGTGTCGCCTCGACACGGCGGTGCGGAGCACTCTGGTGCGGGAGAGGCAGACAGTGGCTGCTCCCGCAAGCGGCTGGCTTCGCCAGTAACGTGTCGCAGCCACAACCCCGAAATTCTGAATTTTTGGAGATGTTCATAGTTTTTGAAAGTCCTTAATCAGTTCCCGCGTGTGCAGATTTTTGCCGCCAAGATGGTGGTTCAGCAGCACGCGCATCAGTTGCTTGCTTTGTTGCGCGGTGGCCGGGTCGGCATAGTCATCCTGCGCCATGTCGAGCAGGGTCTTGCCCAGCACTTGAATACCGGATGACATCCCCTCCTCGTCTGGCAGAACGCCGCGCTCCACGGCATAACGATAGCAGAGTTCCGCCTGTACTGCCTTATCGCTGCCGGCTTCGCGGTCCAGCACCAGCGCGTAACCCAATTCCTGAAGCAGGTGTTTTTCAAAGCAGCGCAACGTGGCGGCATGGTCTGTTTGGTGCGCCAGACGCTGCAGCGTGGCGCGGTAATAATCGAACAATCGCTCGTGCGGGTCATCGCGCGCCAGCAGGTTGAGCAGCAATTCGTTCAGATAGAACCCGCACATCAGCGCCGTGCCTTGCAGATACGGCTGCCCGCCCTGCCACTCCGCGCTGTGCAGGGTGCGCACTTCGCCTTTGCCGAACCAGCTCAGCAGCAGCGGCTGGAAATTCAGCAGCAAGCCGCGCAGGCCGGACCTGGGCCGCCGCGCCCCGCGCGCCACGATCGCCAGCCGTCCGTGCGAGCGGCTGAACACGTCGAGGATCAGGCTGGTTTCGCGAAACGGATAGCTGTGCAATACGAACGCGGGTTCGTCTTCTAACCTGTGTTTATGCGGCTGCGTCATTAAACCCCTCCCGGCCTCCCCTTGTCAGGGGA
>DATBWQ010000124.1:0-12246 GCA_036514695.1 Gallionella sp.
CCCGAAGCGCCGCCACCGCCAAATCCACCACCCCCGCCGCTGAAGCCGCCTCCGCCGGATCCGCCACGACCGAACCCACCGCCATAGCCACCGAAGCCCCGCCCACCCCCACCCAGCAACACGAACACGAATGCCATCAACCCGACCAGCAGCGCAACCAGCAACGGCGCGACCGTGAACCAGGCCAGCGCTCCCAGCCCTCCCCCTACCAGCGCAGCGGCGGGAAAACGCCCGAGCAGCGCACGCAACATGCCGCCCACGACCACGACCAGCCCGAATGCGATGAACAGCAGCGACTCGATGTCATATTTGCCGCTGGCGGCGGCACGCCTGGGCGGCGGCAAGGGTTCGCCATTTATCACCTGCATCATCGCCGCCGTGCCGGACTCGATGCCTGCATAAAACTCGCCGAGCTTGAAACGCGGCACGATGATCTCATCGACGATGCGGTGTGCGGTGGCATCGTTCAACGCTCCCTCCAGACCATAACCCACTTCGATGCGCAGGGTGCGGTCATCCTTGGCGACCAGCAGCAGCGCGCCATCGTCCACCCCCTTGCGTCCGAGCTTCCACGCCTCGACCACGCGGATGCCGAATTGCTCGATGCTTTCAGGCTGGGTGGTCGGCACGATCAGCACCGCAAGCTGCGCGCCCTTGTTCGCTTCAAACTCCGCAAGACGTGATGCCAGTGTTTGGATTTGCTGTGCATCCAGCGT
This sequence comes from Gallionella sp., assembly GCA_036514695.1. Lineage (GTDB taxonomy): Bacteria > Pseudomonadota > Gammaproteobacteria > Burkholderiales > Gallionellaceae > Gallionella. The sequence continues at coordinate 717 of DATBWQ010000124.1, forward strand.
GGAGGTAAGATCGGTGACGCGCTGCGTGAGCGGCGGCACGGCAACCTCGGCTTGCGCCGCTCCGCATAGCAGCAGCAGCGCAAGCAGAATCACCTGCGCAAGACTTTTCATCTATTTCGCCGGTGCAGCCGCTTTTGGCGCAGCGAAATCCACCGTCGGCGGACGGGAGATCTCCTTCTCGTTTTCCACGGTGAATGATGGCTTCACCTTGTAGCCGAACAACATCGCGGTCAGGTTGCTGGGAAATTGGCGCACCGTGACGTTGTACTCCTGCACCGCCTTGATATAGCGGTTGCGCGCGACCGTCACACGATTCTCCGTGCCTTCGAGTTGCGCCTGCAGATCGCGGAAGTTCGCGTCGGATTTCAATTGCGGGTAATTCTCGGCCACCACCAGCAAACGGCTCAAGGCTGAAGTCAGTTCGCCCTGTGCAGCCTGGAACCTGGCGAACGCCTGCTCGTCATTGATCAGCTCGGGCGTGGCCTGGATGCTGCCCACCCTGGCGCGCGCCTCGGTCACACCCAGCAGCACGTCCTTCTCCTGCGCGGCATAGCCCTTGACGGTATTGACCAGGTTGGGGATCAGGTCGGCGCGCCGCTGGTACTGGTTCAGCACCTCCGCCCAGCCAGCCTTGATCTGCTCATCGGTGGTTTGCAGGGTGTTGTAGCCGCAGCCGCTCAACATCATAGTCAACAAAACTATCCATAAGGTACGCATCATTGGCTCCTCCTGGTTGAATGTAAAAAAATACGCGGAAACTATAGCATCAAACCGCTTGGCCAGCCGCGTAGCCCGAAGCCCATGCCCACTGGAAGTTATAACCACCGAGCTGCCCGGTCACATCAACCACTTCGCCGATGAAATAAAGGCCGGGTACTTCGATGCATTCCATGGTTTTTGACGACAGCGCGCGAGTGTCGATCCCGCCGCAGGTCACTTCTGCCTTGTTGTAACCGGCCGTGCCGCTCGGGATGATCTGCCAGTCGTGCAGTTGTCCCGCGATCAGTTTGCGCTGTTTGTCGTTGTATTGGTTGAGCGGCTTGTTCTCGATCTGTTTCTGCCCGGTCAACTGCGCGCACCACACATCGGAGAAGCTCTTGGGAAACCATTGCGTCAGGAAATTGCTCAGCAGTTTCTTGCTGGTTTTTTGCTCATCCAGCAAGGCCGCCATGTCGCAATCCGGCACCAGATCGATGTGCAGCGGCTGGCCGTGCTGCCAATAGGATGATATCTGCAATATCGCGGGCCCGCTCAAGCCGCGATGCGTGACCAGCATGTTTTCGCGGAAAGACTGCTTGCCGCAACTCACCACGGTATCGAGCGAGACGCCGGTCAGATCGGCATAGGGCTTCCAGTCGTCCGGTGCAAAAGTCAGCGGCACCAGGCCGGGCTTGAGCTTGGTGATGGGAATGCCGAATTGTTCGGCAACGTGATAACCGAACGGTGTCGCGCCGGTGTTGGGAATAGACAGACCGCCGGTCGCGATCACCAATGAGTCGGCGTTGAAATCGCCGCGCGTGGTGTTGACGTGGAACTTGTGTGTCCCCTTCTTCCCCTGCCCGTCATCCGGAGCAGGGTAATACTCGATTTCGCCGATCTCGCAGCTCATGAAACGCTTAACGCCCGCCGCTTCGCATTCACCGCGCAACATCACGATGACTGCATCCGATTCGTCATCGCAGAACAATTGCCCGAGCGTCTTCTCGTGGTAGCCGATTTTATGCTTTTGCAGCAGCGCAATGAAATCCTGCGGCGTGTAGCGCGCCAGAGCCGAGCGGCAAAAGTTCGGGTTGGCGGAGATGAAATTCTCAGGCTTGGTGTTGATGTTGGTGAAGTTGCAATACCCGCCGCCGGAGATACGGAGCTTCTCGGCGAGCTTTTTGGCATGATCGAGCAACACCACGGAACGCCCGCGCTGTCCGGCTTGCAGGGCACACATCATGCCCGCCGCACCGGAGCCGATGATAATCACATCTGTTTTCATATTTGTTCTGTAGAGCTCGGGAAGAGCGTTTGCCTGGTTATTGATGTTTATCGAAATGACGGCTGATGCCAATCGCCCGATAAATCGGGCTCCTACAGAGTACCGTAGGGTGCGCCATGCGCACCATGGTGCGTAGAACGCACCCTACAAAACCATTAAGCCCCGCTTTCCAACTGCTTCCACAAACATGCACCCTTGCTCGCCTTGTCGATGTCGGCAAGTTGTTGCGCGTGCTCGGCCAATTCTTCCGCGCTGGCTTGCAGCACGCGCAGCCTGGGACGTGACGCATCGGTACTCAACACAGCGGCTTGGCGCACCTTTGGGGTGCGGTCTTCGCCGAGCAGACTTTCCTGTCCGCGCGTCATCGCAAAATAGACTTCAGCAAGCAGTTCAGTATCCAGCAGCGCGCCGTGCAGGCTGCGATGCGCGTTGTCGATCGCATAACGGCCGCACAAGGCATCCAGGCTGTTCTTCTTGCCCGGATGTATTTCGCGCGCGAGCTTGAGCGTGTCCATCACCGCGTTTTGCATTGGCGGCAATCCCAACAAACTCAGTTCGTTATTGAGGAATCCCATATCGAACGGCGCGTTGTGTATGATCAACTCCGCCCCTTCGATGAACTCCAGGAAGCTGGCCGCGATATCGCCGAACTTCGCCTCGTTCTGTAAACGCTCATAGGTCAAGCCGTGCACTGCCACCGCGCCCGCCTCGATCTCGCGCTCGGGATTGAGGTAGCGATGAAAGCGCCGCAGCGACACCTTGCGCCCTTCAAGCTCGATCGCCGCCAGTTCGATGATGCGATGGCCCTGCTTGGGGTCCAGCCCGGTCGTTTCGGTATCTACCACGATTCGTCTCATAAATCTTGTCCGATTTTGTAGGGCGGGTTTTACCCGCCGCACTTCAAAAAATGCCGGGCAGAGCCCGGCCTACAACTGCATCATTTCCACGCCGCGATTCGCCAATTCATCGGCGCGCTCGTTGCCATCGTGTCCGGCATGCCCCTTGACCCACACCCACTCGATCTGGTGTTGCGTCGCCAGCGCGTCCAGTCTGCGCCACAAGTCTTCGTTCTTCACCGGCTTCTTGCTCGAAGTCTTCCAGCCGCGCAGCTTCCAGTCATGCACCCAGGCGGTGATGCCCTGCTGCACATATTTGGAATCGGTGTGCAGGCGCACATGGCAATGCCGCTTCAACGCCTCCAGTGCCGCGATCGCGCCCATCAATTCCATGCGATTGTTGGTCGTGTGCTTCTCGCCGCCGAACAGCTCGCGCTCCTTGCCCTTGGTACGCAGCAATGCGCCCCATCCTCCCACGCCGGGATTGCCCTTGCACGCGCCGTCGGTAAAAATCTCTACTACATCTTTGTTCATTCTTAAAACCTGCTCATTTTCGTACGGGCACGGCGCGCCGTGCCCCTACCTACGTTCATTGTTACGTTGCGTGATCTTGTTATTCATCTTCGGCGCGGTCGGCAGCAGCTTGCTTACCAACCCCTCGTTCCACTGCGGCTTGATCAGCCGCATTCCGGGCACTCGCTTTATCGCGTGCAGAAAATACACCCCGCCGCTCACCGCCCACCAGCGATCGCCTGCCGCTTCCATAAAGGCGAGCCGCTCCAGCCATCTGGTTTGACGGAACGGCGGCGCATATGCCGCAAAGCGGCCTCCCACCACTTCAAAACCGAGCAATTCCAGCCAATCCTTGAGGCGCGGCAGCGCAATGAAATGGCCTCCCCACGGATAGCCTTGCTTGCTGCCCAGTGCGCGGCGCAAACCCCACAGACTGCGCGGATTGAAACCGCTGATGATCAGATTACCCTCAGGCATCAGCACCCGCTCCACCTCGCGCAAGGCTTGATGCGGCTGCTCCGAGAATTCGAGAACATGCGGCAACAACACCAGATCCAGGCTGTCGCTGTCGAACGGCAACTCCGTGCAAATCAAGCGCACGGCGTTCCCCGCCTGATTCCCCGCACTGAAACGCAACGGCATCCGGTTGCCGCGCAAGAAATCATGCTCCTGCAAACCCAATTGCAGCGCGTTGTAACCGAACATATCGCTCACGGTGCGATCGAAATACGCCTGCTCGCGCGCCAGCACATAGCCACCCTGCGGGGTGGTGAACCATTCGCTCAAACTCTGTGCAGATAAATTACAATTCGGCATCGCCCAACTTCCACTCGCTCCATGTTCAACATCACCGCCATTCCCGCACTGCAAGACAACTACATCTGGATCATACACAACGGCCAGCATGCTGCCGTGGTTGATCCCGGCGAAGCCGGACCAGTGCTGAGATTCCTGAATGCGCACGGCTTGCAATTGAATTCCATTCTGTGCACCCACCGCCACGCCGACCACATCGGCGGCATCGCGGGATTGCGCGAAGTATACAACGTGCCGGTGTATGGGCGGCGACATCCCGACAACCCGCACATCACCGATGACCTGCGCGAAGGCGATAGCCTCAAGCTCGACCCGTTCGGCATCGTGTTCGCCATCCTCGAAATTCCCGGCCACCTCAACGACCACATCGCCTATCTCGCCCCGGAAATACTGTTCTGCGGCGACGTGCTGTTCGGTGGCGGTTGCGGCAGGAATTTCGAAGGCAGCCTCGCGCAACTGCACCACTCCCTGCAACGCCTCGCGCAACTGCCGGATCACACCCGCGTGTACTGCGCACACGAATATACCGCCGCCAACCTGCGCTTCGCGCTGGCCTGCGAACCGGACAACCCCGAAGTGCAGCAACGCGCCGCCGCCACCCAACAGCTGCGCGCGGCGAACCTGCCCACCCTGCCCTCCACCGTCGCGCTGGAAAATGCCACCAACCCCTTCCTGCGCTGCACCCAGCCGGAGATCATCCGCACCCTGCAACGGCGCGGCCTGACCGACACCACCGAACTCGGCGTGTTTACTGCCCTGCGCGAGTGGAAGAATCGCTTTTGATTGCGGCAAAAGGCGTTCTGGGATATTCTGCGCGCCCTTTCGGAGAGGTGGATGAGTGGTTTAAGTCGCACGCCTGGAAAGCGTGTGTGGGGTAATACCCCACCGCGGGTTCGAATCCCGCCTTCTCCGCCAAATAAAGAACCGCCTCTTGCAGGCGGTTTTTTATTTGGTTGAGCAGGTGTGTGGACGAAACCGCCGGGTTCGACAACACGCCGCGTAGCGGCTTGTTGCGGCGCAGGCTAACTTGGCATCGCCAAGTTAAGCCGCAAAGCGGCGGCCGTAGCCACCAGCCGCTTGCGCAGGATGCCCGCAGGGCAGTCCCGAGTGCAACGAGGGATGAGGCTTTCGCGGAAGCAACGCGAAAGTCGAACAATCCCGCCTTCTCCGCCAAATAAAAAAACCGCCTCTTGCAGGCGGTTTTTTTATTTGGTTGAGTGATTGTTCAGGGCTTCACAGCGGATTTCACCCCGCTGAACTTGCCTTCTTCACCGCGGTTGACTATATGGATCTCACCGCCCATAAATTTATGATCACGACATGCGTAATAGACGGTATCCGGCGTTTCAGCGGTGGGGCTGAATGTGACAACACCTTTATAAGTGAAATTTCCCTGAACGCCTTTGGTCAGTGTCGCCATGCCCCAACCTATCGGTTTGGTGGAAAGATAAAAATCATGCTTGACGCCAGTATCAACATAAAATGTATAGGTCTTTCCGCGCACCAGAACCAGTGCGCCACCTTGCACTCCATTAACGGCAAAACCGATATCCGTGCCTTTGCCATAATGGGGATGGGTTTTATCCTTGGTGGCCGATGCAATGATAAAGTCATGTTCCGCTGGCTGCGCCTGCACGGCGCTTTCCGCTGCGGTTTCCCCAAACGCTGTAGCCGCGCCAGCCAGCAGTAGCACGGCGGCAAAAAACAATCTATGAAAGCCAAATTGAAATTGCATGATCGGTATCCTCATTCTTGAGTGTGAAAGCCGCTGAAATGGCAGCAACATCTGCACACGGTGCCGCGTATATTGCCCGTCCCCGATGTGTATTACAATAGCCCGCAACCACAACCCGATTTTAACGGAGTCCCAAATATGTCCGACCCATCCGATCTGCTGATGTTGCGCGACAAGCTGCGCGCGTTCGCCAAGGCGCGCGACTGGGACCAGTTCCATTCGCCGAAGAACCTGAGCATGGCTCTGATGGTGGAAGTCGCCGAGCTGATGGAGCATTTTCAGTGGCTGAGCGAACAGCAATCGGTCAGCCTCTCCCCCGACATCAAGGATGCGGTCGCCGAGGAACTGGCCGATATCCTGTTGTATCTGGTGCGCCTTTCGGACAAGCTGGAGGTGGATTTGAAAGAGGCCGCGCTGCACAAGCTGGAGAAGAATGCGGCGAAGTATCCGGCGGAGCAGGTGCGCGGCAGCGCGAAGAAGTATTCGGAGTATTGAACGTACTTTCTTGGAGTGCGGCGACGTGTCGCCGCTATCTGAAAGCGCAGACGCGTCTGATGTAACTACTAGCCATTCTACTAAGCAATCCAAAAACGATTGCTAAGTGGCTGGTTATGCGCACTCCATACAAAAACTATGCTCCCGCGCAGAGTATGTAGTATGTAGCCTGGATGGAACGCAGTGGAATCCGGGTTTGCAGTCATATAACCCCGGACGCGCTTCGCTTCTCCGGGCTACGAATAAAGATTTGCGCATGCTCAGGGCGAACAGTTTGATGAGCTAATCCATAAAAAATCATCCCGGTTGACAAAAGAACGTTCGTTCTTTACAGTACCAGCACATTCGTTCTGTATCAAACCAATCATGACTGATTCTTCTGACTTCAATCCCAAGGACGGCGAGTATCTCGCCAAACTCCAGGACTATTACGCTGACTGGAAAAACATCCCCTCCTACGCCAAGCTGTGCGAGGTGTTCGGTATCGCCTCCAAGTCCTGGGTCAAGGCCGTACTGACCCGCCTGAGCGCAGCCGGTTTCATCGAACGAACGCCGGACGGGGCATGGATCCCCTCCCGCCAGTTCTTCGCGCGCCCGTTGGCCGAGTCCTCGGTTCAGGCAGGGATGCCGGTTTCGGTGACCGCCACCCAGGGCGAGTATTTCGTCATCGACGAGATGCTGATCGACACGCCCTCCGAGACCACGCTGATCCCGGTCAGGGGCGATTCGATGATCGAAGCGGGCATCCATGATGGCGATGTCGCCGTGGTGGAAAAGCGCAACCTCGCCAGTGTGGGCGACATCGTCGTGGCCATCGTGGACAACGAGTTCACGCTGAAGACCCTGGACAAGGAGCGCGGCAAGTACATCCTGCGTCCCGCCAACCAGGCCTATCCGGTCATCCGCCCGCAAGGCACGCTGGAGATCTTCGGCGTGTTGGTCGGCTTGATACGCAAGTACCGGAAGTAAGCCATGCGGCATTCTATTTATCCCGGCTGTTCAGGCCGGCAAGCACAACGCTCCCCGCGCGGTCTGCTGTCGCTGACCCATCCCAACAAGGAATTGTTCCACCGGCAGCGCGCCTTGCTGCGCAGTGCCGTACCGGCGGGCTTCCCCTCGCCTGCCGATGATTATGTGGAGCAGCGCATCAACCTGGACGAGCATCTGATCCAGCATCGCGAGTCCACCTTCTTCATGCGCGTCGCGGGCGATTCGATGCGCGGGCTCGGCATCTTCGACGGCGATCTGCTGGTGGTGGATCGCGCCCTGCCTGCCGCGCACGGCTGCGTGGTGATCGCGGTGCTGGATGGCGAATTCACCGTGAAGCAATTGCTGCACACTGCGGATGGACAGATATTGCGTGCCGCACACCCGGGCTATGCCGACACGCTCATCAAGCCGGAACAGGATTTTTCGATCTGGGGGGTCGTGAGCTGGAACATCCACAAGGTTTAAGCACTGTAGGGTGGATAAGCGCAGCGCATCCACCAACTCGCTTCGACGGATACACTGCGGTGGATGCGCTGCGCTTATCCACCCTACAATTGGGTTGAATCATGCGCTCAATTGCGTTAATCGACTGCAACAACTTCTACGTCTCCTGCGAACGGCTGTTCCAGCCCAGGCTGGAGGGCAAGCCGGTGGTGGTGCTTTCCAATAACGACGGCATCGTGGTATCGCGCTCACAGGAGGTCAAGGACCTCGGCGTCAAGATGGGCGTGCCGTGGTTCCAGTTGAAAGACCTCGCCAAGCGCCACGGCATCATCGCGCTGTCTTCCAATTACACGCTGTATGCCGACATCTCCAACCGGGTGATGCGGCTGTTGTCGCAGTACTGTCCCGATCAGGAGATCTATTCGATCGACGAGTCCTTCCTCGACCTGACCGGCATGCCCAAGTCATCCGGCTTGGACAGCCTGGCTGAATATGCGCAAACGATACGCGGCACCATCAAACGATGCGTCGGCATACCGGTGTGCGTGGGCATCGCGCCGAGCAAGACTTTAGCCAAGCTCGCCAACCATGTCGCCAAGAAGCAGAAGCAGTATCACAGCGTGTGCGATTTCAATGCGATGACGGCACGCGTGCTGGACAATCTGCTCGCAAAGATCGATGTCGGCGAAGTCTGGGGCGTGGGCAGGCGCAGCACCATCCGCTTGCAGCAGATGGGCATCAGCTCGGTGCTGGAGTTGAAATACAGCGCTACCAAGCGCGTCCGCGCCGAGTTTGGTGTGGTCATGGAACGCATCGTAGCGGAACTGAATGGCGAGGCCTGCCTGGAACTGGATGATGTCACGCCGCCGCGCCAGCAGATCATTAGCTCGCGTTCGTTCGGCGTGTCCGTCTCTTTGCTGGCAGACCTGGAACAAGCGGTCATCGCCTATACCACCCGTGCCGCCGAGAAGCTGCGCAGCCAGCACTCTCTCGCGGGCGGCATCCAGGTCTATATCCGCACCAATCCGCACAAGGCCAATTCTCATAAAGAAAGCGCACCGCAATATCAGCAAGCCATGCTGCTGCCCCTGTTCGAGCCCACCGATGACACGCGCCTGCTATGCCGCGCCGCGTTGAGCGGACTGCGGCAAATCTACCGCAGCGGCTATATGTATCAGAAGGCGGGCGTGATGCTGACCGAAATCATCGCCGCCACAGCAAGGCCACGCACGCTGTTCGAAGATGTCGTGGCACAGCAAAGATCCACAGCACTGATGGCCACCCTGGACCGGATCAACCGCCGCATGGGCAGCGGAACGATGCAACTGCTAGGCGAAGGGGTCAGGAAAAGCTGGGCGATGCGGCGCGGAAATATGTCGCAACGTTACACCACGGAGTGGAATGAGCTGATGGTAGTGCGATGAACCGTTGGAATGCGGCGACGTGTCGCCGCACTCCATACAAAAACTACTCATTAGCTCACCGTAACACGAAGCGCACCGTTCTTCATCGTGCCGATCACCGCAGCCTGCGCGAATCCGGCATTCCTGAAAGCAGACAGCACTTGATCCACTGAACCCGGCGCAACGGCTGCCAACAGCCCGCCGCTGGTTTGCGCATCGGCCAGCACTCGGCGTTGCCAATTTTCCAGATGCGAAGCGAAATCCACTTCATGCCCGTAGCTCGCCAGATTGCGGTCTATCGCGCCGGGGCCGTAGCCTTGCTGTGCCAACGGCAAGGCCTCGGACAAGATAGGTACCTGATCGAACTTCAGCTCGGCACCCAAGCCAGAGCCGCGACACATCTCCAGCAGGTGTCCGAGCAGGCCAAAACCGGTCACATCGGTCAGCGCATGCACAGCTTTAAGGCCGGACAGTTCGCTGCCCACGGTATTGAGTTGCGTGGTGGTGGCGATCATTTGCTTATAGCCATCGGCGGACAGCACGCCCTTCTTCAACGCCTGCGCCAGCACGCCGATACCCAGCCCCTTGCCGAGTATCAGCACATCGCTTGCCTGTGCGCCGACGTTTTTTTTGAGCCGCTGCGGATGCACAATGCCGATCGCCACCAGCCCATAGATCGGCTCGATGGAATCGATCGAATGGCCGCCCGCCAGAGGTATGCCCGCTGCTTCGCATACCGACTCGCCGCCTTGCAGGATCGCGCGTATCGTCTCGACCGGCAGCTTGCTGATCGGCATGCCGACTATCGCCAGCGCCATGATCGGTGTGCCGCCCATCGCGTACACATCGGACAGCGCATTCGTTGCGGCGATGCGGCCGAAGTCGAATGGGTCATCGACGATGGGCATGAAAAAATCGGTGGTGGCAATGATGGCCTGCTGATCGTTCAGATGGTATACCGCCGCATCATCGCTGGTCTCGGTACCGACCAGCAGGTTGGCATAGGGCAGTTTCTCTTTTGCTGTACCTAATATTTCCTGCAACAGAGCCGGGGCTATTTTGCAGCCGCAGCCGCCACCGTGCGACAATTGGGTCAGCTTCACTTCGGACACATTAACTCCTTCTTCATTGTCAGTCTTCGCATAATCCGCAACACACCTCCTTGTCATTCCCGCAAAAGCGGGAATCCAGTGGGTTTAAACAAAAGGCATTTTTGTCTTGCTGGATTCCCGCTTTCGCGGGAATGACGTAATGCAAATTATTTTGAGGTGTCCTAATGCTTTTCAGAACTGCGAACCTATCACAGCTAGGCGAATTTGACGAAATCGTCGACGTGCGCACCCCGGCGGAATTCGCCGAGGATCACATTCCCGGCGCGATCAATTGCCCGGTGCTATCCAATGAGGAACGCATCACGGTCGGCACATTGTACAAGCAAGTGTCGCCGTTCGAGGCGCGCAAATCCGGTGCAGCGATGATCGCCCGCAATATCGCCACCCATCTGGAAACCCGCTTCCACGACCATCCCAAATCCTGGCGGCCGCTGGTCTATTGCTGGCGCGGCGGACAGCGCAGCGGCGCGATGAGCATCGTCCTGGCTCAAGTAGGCTGGGCAGCGCACAAACTGGAAGGCGGCTACAAGACATACCGGCGCGATGTGCTGGAAAAACTTGAGGCATTGCCGCAAAGCTTCACGTTTCGCGTGATCTGCGGCCCGACCGGCTCGGGGAAGAGCCGGCTGCTAAATGCCCTGGCTGACACAGGGCATCAAGTGCTCGATCTGGAAATGCTGGCGAAGCATCGCGGCTCGGTGCTGGGCAGACTGCCCGAACAGGCGCAACCCTCGCAGAAATGGTTCGACAGTGCGCTGCTGCTAGCTATGCAAAAACTCGATCCGGCACTACCTGTGTTCGTCGAAGCGGAAAGCAGCAAGATCGGCCTGATCACCCTGCCCCCTACCTTGATCACCGCGATGCACGCCAGTGATTGCCTGCTGGTGGAAACACTACTGGATATTCGTGTTGCCGGACTGTTGGAAGATTACCGCCATTACCTTGACGACCCGGAGACGCTGATCGCGCATCTGCAATCACTGCATCGTTTTCACGGAGCCAAGCAACTGGAGCACTGGAGTTCATTGATACGCGCCGGTGACTTCGCAACAATGGTCGCGGAATTGCTCACACTGCATTATGACCCGAGCTATTTCCGCGCAACCTCCAGGAATTATCAAAATCTCGAGAAGGCGCAGCGGGTTACGCTGGAGGATTTGTCAGAAGGTGTGCTGAAAGGAATCGCGAACAGCATGTAGCGT
>DATBWQ010000125.1:0-14383 GCA_036514695.1 Gallionella sp.
TCGTCGAACAATTTGGTGACCATCTCGCGGTCGCGCAAACGGGAAAATGCCAGACGGCGGTTTGCCAGACTCGGGGTCTTGCCCAGTGTCAGGATAGGTTCTGCAACACGGCGCAGTTCCTTGGCCTTGGGCAATGTGGTCTTGATGAGTTCATGGCGCAACAGCGACACGGTCATGTTGCGGAACATCGCCAGACGGTGGCTGCTGGTGCGGTTGAGTTTTCTTAAACCTAGACGGTGACGCATGATTTGCCTTTCTTGACTTCTTTAATTGCTCTGTACGCTCAAACGGCAGCGACAGGCCAGTTTTCCAGCTTCATACCCAGCGACAGATTGTGCTCGGCGAGAACCTGCTTGATTTCGTTCAGCGATTTGCGGCCCAGATTCGGGGTGCGCAGCAGATCGTTTTCGGTGTACTGGATCAGATCGCCGATGTAATGGATGCTTTGCGCCTTGAGGCAATTTGAGGAACGCGGAGTCAGTTCCAGGTCGTCCACCGGGCGCAGCAGGATAGGATCAACCTTGGGCGCCTGCACCTTCTCGATCACCGGTTCGGTGCCTTCAAGCGCGGCGAACACGGAGAATTGATCAACCAGGATACGCGCCGAATTGCGGATCGCTTCCTCTGGATCGACCGCACCATTGGTCTCGATGTGCATCACCAGCTTGTCCAGGTCGGTGCGCTGCTCAACACGCGCGCTTTCAACGGCGTAGCTTACCCGGCTGACCGGGCTGAACGATGCGTCCAGCGCGATATGGCCGACCGCGCGGGTCTCATTCGGAGCGATGCGCGAGATCGCCGACACATACCCGCGACCCTGTTCGACCTTGATCTGCATGTCCAGCTTGCCGCCGGCAGTCAGGTGCGCGATCACGTGATCGGGATTGATCACTTCGACATCGGCATTGCCGCTGATGTCGGCCGCCGTCACGACGCCCTGGCCTTGTTTTTTGAGGGTCAGCACCACTTCATGGGTGTTATGCAAACGCAGCACCACGCCCTTGAGGTTCAGCAGAATATCCACTACATCCTCCTGCACGCCGTCTATCGTGGCATATTCATGCAGCACGCCGGCCATTTTCACTTCGGTCGGTGCGGCGCCGGGCATGGAAGACAGCAGGATACGACGCAATGCGTTTCCCAGCGTGTGGGCATAGCCGCGCTCGAAAGGCTCCATCACCACTTTGGCCTGGGTGGCAGAGATCCTTTGTACATCAATGATACGGGGCTTCAAAAAATCATTTTTAGACATACGCTACTCCGCGTGGATTACTTGGAATACAACTCAACCACGAGATGCTCGTTGATGGTTGCAGGCAGTTCGGCACGTTGAGGTTTGGCCTTGAATGTTCCCTTGAATGCTTTGGTGTCCATTTCGATCCATTCCGGGAAACCGCGTTGCTCGGCCGCAGCGAGCGCGGCTTTGATGCGCAGTTGCGCCTTGGACTTTTCGACCACTTCAACCACGTCACCGGGACGCACCTGATAGGAAGGGATATTCACGCGCTTGCCATTCACCAGCAGGCCGTTGTGACGCACCACCTGGCGCGCTTCGGCACGCGATGCGCCAAAACCCATACGGTAGGAAACGTTGTCCAGACGGGATTCCAGTATCTGCAGCAGGTTTTCGCCGGTAATACCGCGCTGGCTGTCAGCCAGCTTGTAGGTCAGGCGGAATTGTCCTTCAAGCAGCCCGTAGATACGGCGCACTTTTTGCTTTTCACGCAACTGGCCGCCGTATTCGGACAAGCGGGTGTTCTTCTTCTGACCGTGCTGGCCGGGCGGATAAGCTCTGCGCTCGACTCCACACTTGTCGGTGAAACATTTCTCGCCCTTCAGAAACAGCTTTTCGCCTTCGCGGCGGCACTGACGGCATTTTGCATCGAGATTTCTAGCCAAGATCTACTCCCAATTGTTAGATACGACGCTTTTTAGGCGGGCGGCAGCCGTTGTGCGGCACCGGCGTGATATCGGAAATGCTGGTGATCTTAAAACCAGCCGCATTCAATGCGCGCACTGCGGATTCGCGGCCCGGGCCGGGCCCCTTGATGCGCACTTCAATATTCTTGACACCGCATTCCGCGGCAGACTTGCCCACCGTTTCAGCCGCAACCTGTGCTGCGAACGGCGTGCTTTTGCGCGAACCCTTAAAGCCGTTCGCACCGCTGGTGGACCATGCCAAAGTGTTGCCCTGACGATCAGTGATCGTGACGATCGTGTTATTGAAGGAAGCGTGAACGTGCGCGATACCTTCCGCAACGTTCTTCTTGACTTTCTTGCGCACTTTCGTGCTTGGCTTGACCATTATCTAATCCTTTAAACTTTAGAGCGTTAATGCAAATTACTTCTTGGCACCGGCGATAGCCTTGCGCGGGCCCTTGCGGGTACGTGCATTGGTGCGAGTACGCTGGCCGCGGCACGGCAAACCGCGGCGATGACGCACGCCGCGATAGCAACCCAGGTCCATCAGGCGCTTGATGTTCATCGTCGTTTCTCGACGCAGATCACCCTCCACCGTGAACCTGGCGACTTGTTCGCGCAGCTTTTCCACTTCTGCGTCGGTCAGGTCTTTCATTTTGGTGGCTGCTTTCACGCCAGCCGCCGTGCAAATGCTGTTTGATCGCGTGCGCCCGATACCATAGATTGCCGTCAATGCAATCACAGCGTGTTGATGGTTGGGGATATTGACCCCTGCAATACGTGCCATGCAGCTACCCTATCTTTGAAAAGTGAAAATTGTAACACCCAAAGCCGTCTTCTCTCAATCAGCCCTGGCGTTGCTTATGGCGTGGCTCGGTGCAGATCACCCGCACCACGCGTTTACGAATAACGATCTTGCAATTGCGACAGATCTTTTTTACCGATGCTTGTACTCTCATTTTTCTCTCCTTGCTTTCTTAAGGGCACTTCTAAAAATCCACATTTCATCCCAACTGCTGCGTTGCAGAAAAAATTTCTTGCTTACATATCATCCATATGCGGCGCTGCGAAATTTTTTCCGCGCCTTGCATTTGGGCGAACTCTGAACTTTTAGAAGCGCCCATTACTATTTGGCGCGGAATACGATGCGCGCCTTGCTCAAATCATATGGTGTCAATTCCACTGTCACCTTGTCGCCAGGCAGAATGCGAATATAGTGCATGCGCATTTTCCCGGAAATATGACCCAGTACCACATGACCATTCTCCAGCTTGATTCGGAACGTTGCATTGGGCAGCGACTCTTCGACCTCGCCCTGCATCTGAATCACATCTTCCTTGGACATTAGCTTGTAAACCCGCCTTTGAAATTAGCTTTCTTCAGCAAGCCTTCATACTGGTGTGTCATCAGATAGGACTGCACCTGTGTCATGAAATCCATCGTCACCACCACCATGATCAACAGCGATGTGCCGCCAAAGTAAAACGGCACATTCCACTTCACCACCAGAAATTCAGGCAGCAGACATACCAGAGAGACGTACACCGCGCCAACCATAGTCAGGCGCAGCATGATTTTTTCAACGTAGCGCGCAGTCTGCTCGCCGGGACGGATGCCGGGCAAAAACGCGCCGCTCTTCTTCAGGTTCTCCGCCGTTTCCTTCGGACTGAAAACCAGTGCCGTGTAAAAGAAACAGAAGAACACGATCGCCGCGGCATACGCCAACACGTAGATCGGCTGGCCGGGGGACAGCTTGTCGCTGATGTCCTTCAGCCAATTCATATCTTGCCCGGCGCCAAACCAGCCCGCTAACGTCGCGGGAAACAGAATGATGCTGGATGCGAAAATCGGCGGGATCACACCGGCCATGTTTATCTTCAACGGCAGGTGCGAACTTTGCCCGGCATATACCTTGTTTCCCACTTGCCGCTTGGCATAATTCACCAGGATCTTGCGCTGGCCGCGCTCAACGAACACCACCAGCGCCGTCACGGCAATCGCACCGAAGAACAACAGCAACACCAACGGGATGGAGAAAGCGCCGGTGCGCGCCAATTCCAGAGTGCTGCCGATCGCGCTTGGCAACCCTGCCGCGATACCCGCAAATATGATCAACGAAATACCATTGCCCAGACCGCGCTCGGTGATCTGCTCTCCCAACCACATCAGGAACATCGTTCCGGTCACCAAAGTAACCAGTGAGGTCATCTGGAACATCGTGCCCGGATTCGGCACCAGCCCAGGCTGCGCCTGCAGCGCCACCGAGATGCCGAACGCCTGGAACATCGCCAGCACCAGTGTGCCATAGCGGGTGTACTGGGTGATCTTGCGGCGGCCGGCTTCGCCTTCCTTCTTCAGTTGTTCAAGATGCGGCACGGATATCGCAGCCAACTGCATGATGATCGATGCAGAGATATACGGCATGATGCCCAGGGCAAAAATACTGAAGCGCGACAACGCGCCGCCCGAGAACATGTTGAACATGCCCAGAATGCCGCTCTTTTGCGTCTTGAACAGATCAGCCAATACCGCCGGGTCTATGCCGGGCACCGGGATATATGTACCGATGCGAAACACCACCAGCGCACCCAGCAGGAACCAGAGACGGCTGCTCAAATCGCCGTACTTACCTTTGGTCACTCCCTTGGCAACTGTGCTCACTTAATTAACCTTACTCGGCAATGCTACCGCCAGCAGCTTCGATCGCTGTGCGTGCACCCTTGGTTACCAGCAATCCCTGCAATTTCACAGCGCGGGTGATTTCACCGCACAGAATTACCTTCGCAGTCATCGCGCCCGCATGCGCTACTCCCGCCTGCTTGAGTGCCAGCAGATCAATGTTGTCGACCGGCATCTTCTGCAAATCGGACAAGCGCACCTGCGCCGTGTCGTTGCGTGTCAGCGAGATAAAGCCGCGCTTGGGCAAACGGCGTTGCAGCGGCATTTGACCGCCTTCAAAACCGACCTTATGGAAGCCGCCGGCACGGGACTTTTGCCCCTTGTGGCC
Organism: Gallionella sp.; assembly: GCA_036514695.1. Lineage (GTDB taxonomy): Bacteria > Pseudomonadota > Gammaproteobacteria > Burkholderiales > Gallionellaceae > Gallionella. The sequence continues at coordinate 4,928 of DATBWQ010000125.1, forward strand.
GCGACCGGCGGTCTTGCCCAAACCGGAACCGATACCGCGGCCGACGCGACGCTTGGCGTGCTTGGCACCTTGTGCAGGTTGAATATTATTGAGTTGCATACCTTATGCCTCGCACTTAACCATGTAAAACACTTTGTTGATCATGCCGCGCACGCAGGGAGTGTCTTCCAGTTGCACGGTGTGGTTGATATGACGCAGGCCCAAACCGCGTATGGTGTCGCGGTGCGATTGCTTGGTGCCGATCAGACTCTTGATCTGCGTCACTTTTAAAGTCTTGGCTGTAGCTTTGGCTTTTGTCATGGCTTACCCCAGAATCTCTTCAATATTCTTGCCGCGTTTGGCCGCGATTTCGGACGGTGAATTCATCGCTTTCAGACCGTTCAGTGTGGCACGCACCACATTGTATGGGTTGCTCGAACCGATACACTTGGCCAGCACATCGCGCACACCGACCGCCTCGAACACCGCGCGCATCGCGCCACCGGCAATGATGCCGGTACCTTCGGATGCCGGTTGCATCAGCACTTTAGCCGCGCCATGCTTGCCGATCACGGTATGATGCAGGGTGCCGTTCTTCAGGCTGACCTTGGCCAGATTGCGGCGCGCTTCATCCATCGCCTTTTGCACGGCGACCGGGACTTCCTTGGATTTGCCTTTGCCCATCGCCACGCGCCCGTCGCCATCACCGACCACGGTGAGAGCGGCGAAACCCATGATGCGGCCACCCTTGACCACCTTGGTGACGCGATTCACGGAGATCATTTTTTCAATCAGACCGTCATCACGCTTTTCCTGTTGCTGCATTTTTCCTTGCGGCTTAGCCATCGCTCAACTCCAATTAGAACTGCAGGCCATGTTCACGCGCGGCTTCGGCCAGCGCTTTGACACGACCATGATATCGATTTCCGGAACGGTCGAATGCCACCTTGGTGATGCCGGCGCTCTTCGCCTTTTCGGCGATACGCTTGCCAACCACGGCTGCAGCAGCCTTGTTGCCGCCATTCGCCAACGCCTTGCGAACATCGGCTTCGACGCTGGACGCGCTGGCCAGCACCTTGTCGCCAGTGGCGGAAATCACCTGGGCGTAGATGTGCAGATTGGTGCGGTTTATCGCCAAACGAACCGTTTTCTTTTCAGCAATACGTGCACGGGTTTTGCGTGCCCTGCGCTGACGCGCTTCTTTTTTGATCAACATATACGCCCCAGTTATTTCTCTTGGTTATTTCTGCCTTGATTATTTCTTTTTGGTTTCTTTCAAAATCACCACTTCATCGCTATAGCGCACGCCCTTGCCTTTGTAAGGCTCAGGCTCGCGGAAAGCGCGGATTTCAGCGGCAACTTGCCCGATTTGCTGCCTGTTGGCACCCTTCAGCACGATTTCGGTCTGTGTCGGCGTTTCGACCTTCACGCCGGCAGGCATCTTGTAAGAAACCGGATGTGAATAGCCCAGAGTCAGATTCAGGGTATCGCCGGCAGCCTGTGCGCGATAGCCCACGCCAACCAGGCTCAGCTTGCGCTCGAAACCCTTGCTCACGCCCAGCACCATGTTCGCCAGCAATGCACGGATCGTGCCGGACATCGCATTCGCCTGCATGGAGTCGTTTTGCGCCTTGCACAACAGGCTGTCGCCCTCGCGCACTACGCTCACATCGCCAGACAAGGCTTGCTTCAAGGTACCCATCGGGCCCTTTATCGAAATTTCACCCGTAGCCAGCGCCACTTCAACACCGCTGGGCACTACGACAGGATTTTTGGCAACTCTGGACATGTTTACCTCACTACGCGACGACGCACAGCACTTCACCGCCAATGCCATTGGCGCGCGCCTTGCGGTCGGTCATCAAACCCTTGGAAGTGGATACGATGGCGATACCCAGGCCGTTCATCACCTTGGGAATGTCATCGGAACCCTTGTAAATACGCAGTCCGGGACGGCTGATACGCTGGATCTTTTCGATCACCGGACGACCGCTGTAATATTTCAGGCCGATTTCCAGCGTGGCTTTTCCGCCTTCGCCGGCGACGACATTAAAGCCATCCACATAACCTTCGTCTTTCAGCAGCTCGGCAATAGCCACCTTCAACTTCGAAGAAGGCATTGTCACTGTAGTTTTTTCCGCAAGCTGCGCATTGCGAATGCGCGTCAACATGTCGGAGATCGGGTCACTCATACTCATATAATTTCTCCTACCAGCTTGCCTTGACGATGCCGGGAATCTCGCCGCGCATCGCGAATTCACGCACCTTGATACGCCCCAAACCAAACTTGCTGAAAGTGCCACGCGGGCGGCCTGTCAAAGCACAACGATTGCGCAGACGGACCGGACTTGAGTCACGCGGCAACGTCTGCAACTTCAGGCGCGCAGCAGCGCGTTCTTCATCGCTCAATTTGGTATTTTGAATTGCCTCGTTCAGCAACGCGCGCTTTGCCGCAAACTTCGCGACCATTTCACGACGCTTTTGCTCACGGTTGATTACTGCCTTCTTAGCCATTAGTTATCCCTCATTTCTTGAGTGGGAATTTGAATGCCAACAGAAGAGCCTTGGCTTCTTCGTCAGTCTTGGCGGAGGTGGTGATGGTGATGTTCATACCACGCAACGCATCGATCTTTTCGTACTCGATTTCCGGAAAAATGATCTGTTCTTTCACGCCCATGTTGTAGTTGCCACGGCCGTCGAAAGACTTGCCGGAGATGCCACGGAAATCACGAATCCGCGGAATCGCGACCGAGATCAGCCGATCCAGGAATTCATACATGCGCTCTTTGCGCAATGTCACCTTGCAACCGACCGGATAGCCTTCGCGAATCTTGAACCCCGCAATGGACTTCTTGGACATCGTGACGACCGGCTTCTGGCCGGCGATCTTTTGCATATCGCCAACCGCGAACTCCATCACTTTCTTGTCCGCTACCGCTTCACCTACACCCATGTTCAGGGTGATCTTTTCGATGCGCGGCACTTCCATGATGGACTTGTAGCCAAACTGCTTCATCAGGTCCTTGGTGACCTTGTCTTTGTAGAAACCATATAAACGAGCCATGCTCTATAACTCCTTAAGCGTCAATCATTTCGCCGTTGGACTTGAACACGCGAACCTTGCGTCCATCTTCCAGCGTTTTAATACCGACCCTATCGCCCTTCTTGGCAGCCGCGTTATAGATCGCCACATTCGAGATGTGAATCGGCAATTCCTTTTCCACGATCCCGCCGGTCAATCCCTTGGTCGGGTTAGGCTTCTGGTGCTTCTTGACTTTATTGATGCCGCCAACCAGCAGGTATTCACCCAGCACGCGCTGCACACTGCCGCGATTGCCTTTGTCTTTGCCGGCGATGACGATAACGTCATCGTTTTTCTTAATCTTGCGCATGATTTCCCTCGACTCGATCCGTCTCTGCTTATAGAACTTCAGGTGCCAGCGAAACGATCTTCATGAACTTTTCGGTACGCAACTCGCGTGTCACCGGCCCGAAGATACGCGTGCCGATAGGCTCCAGTTTTGCATTCAGCAACACAGCCGCATTGCCATCGAACCTGACCAAAGAACCATCCGGGCGGCGCACGCCCTTGGCAGTGCGAACCACGACGGCGTTGTATACTTCACCCTTCTTTACGCGACCACGCGGAGCTGCATCCCTGATGCTGACCTTGATGACATCACCAACGGAAGCATAACGGCGCTTGGAACCGCCCAATACCTTGATGCACATCACGGAACGCGCACCGGTATTGTCAGCCACATCTAAAACAGTCTGCATTTGTATCATTATTCAATCTCCAACTTGTTCCGCTCGCAGCGGCCAGTTTTGGAACCCGTTCGGGTTAGGTCGCCGCTTACGGCGATGAAACGAAGCCGCGCATTATATGCAAATTCAAGGAATACGCAAGCAAAAATTCCAAACTTCAAACAGCTAAACCGCAGCCGCCTTCTCCAGCAGCTTCGCAACGCGCCAGCTTTTGGTTTTTGCGATAGGGCGGCACTCCTCGATCATTACCACATCGCCTGTATGAATCTCGTTGGCTTCATCATGCGCATGATATTTCTTGGAAACGCGAATGATCTTGCCCAGCAAAGGGTGCTTCACCTTACGCTCGACCAACACCGTTACGGTCTTGTCCATCTTGTCGCTTGTCACTGTACCGGTCAGGGTACGTTTCATTTTGGAATCGCTCATCGCTTTCGAATCGCTCATTTTTGGGCATCTTTCTCTGTCAACACTGTCTTAATGCGTGCGATATCACGGCGCACCTTGCGAAATTCGCTGGTATTGGTCATTTGCTGGGTCGCTGCCTGCATACGCATGCCGAACTGCGCCTTGGTCAGGGACAGCAATTCGGTTTTCAGATCCGCTACGGACTTGGCTTTAAGTTCACTGGCCTTCATGTTACGTACCTACCTGTCTGACTACAAAAGTGGTGGCCAATGGCAACTTTGCCGAAGCCAGAAGAAACGCTTCGCGGGCCAGGATTTCGCTCACACCATCCATTTCGTACAGCATCTTGCCCGGCTGAATCTCGGCAACGTAGAATTCCGGATTACCCTTGCCGTTTCCCATCCGGACCTCAGCCGGCTTTTTGGAGATCGGCTTATCCGGAAAGATGCGTATCCAGATACGGCCACCGCGCTTGATGTGGCGGGTCATGGCACGGCGCGCCGCTTCGATCTGGCGCGCAGTCAAACGGCCGCGCGCAACCGCTTTCAGACCAAACTCACCGAAACTTACCTTGTTGCCACGGGTGGCAATACCGGTATTACGGCCTTTCTGTTCCTTGCGGTATTTCCTTCTAGCTGGCTGTAGCATGCTTTGCTCCCGACTTTCTTGCTTTCTTTTCCGGTTCAGCGGCGACCGGCGCAACAACTTCCTGATCAGAGACTTCACCCTTGAACACCCAAACCTTCACGCCTATGACCCCGTAAGTGGTTTTTGCTTCGGCCGTTCCGTAGTCGATATCGGCGCGCAAAGTATGCAACGGCACGCGGCCTTCGCGGTACCACTCGGTGCGGGCGATCTCGATGCCGTTCAATCGGCCGGCGCTCATGATCTTGATGCCCTGCGCGCCGAGGCGCATCGCATTTTGCATCGCGCGCTTCATCGCGCGACGGAACATGATGCGTTTTTCCAGCTGGGCTGTGATGCTTTCAGCGATAAGCTGCGCATCTATTTCCGGCTTGCGCACTTCTTCTATCGCCACGTCGACGGATTGAAGCCCCATGCGCTTGCGCAATTCGGCGCGCAACGATTCGATGTCCTCGCCCTTCTTGCCTATCACCATGCCAGGGCGCGCGGTGTAGATCGTCACCTTGGCATTCTTGGCCGGACGCTCGATAATCACCTTGGAAACGCCGGCTGAAGCCAGTTTCTTCTTCAGAAAGGCACGAACTTCGATATCCTTGAGCAGCAAGCCGGCAAAATTCTTGCTGTTGGCATACCACTTGGAATCCCAGTTTTTACGAACGCATAACCGGAAACCGGTTGGATGAATTTTCTGTCCCATGATCTGCCCCTAGTTCCCGACGCTGACTGTGATGTGGCAGGTTTGCTTCTCGAGACGATTGCCTTGCCCTTTTGCTTTGGCGATAAAACCTCTCCCGGATGCCGCCTTGTCGACGTAAATGACCTTCACTTTCAGCTCGTCTATGTCCGCCCCGTCGTTATGCTCGGCATTCGCTATAGCAGACTCGAGCGCCTTCCTGATGATGACTGCAGCCTTCTTCGGGCTGAAGTTCAGGATATTGAGTGCTTGCGCGACCGGTAATCCGCGGATCTGGTCGGCAACCAAGCGGCCTTTCTGCGCGGAGAGATGAATTTTTCGTGCAACTGCGGTAGTCGTAATCATCATGCCTCCTTATTTCTTGACCACTGCTTTTTTATCAGCAGAATGGCCTTTGAAGGTGCGCGTCAGGGAAAACTCACCCAGCTTGTGGCCCACCATGTTTTCGGATACATACACCGGAATGTGCTGCTTGCCGTTGTGCACCGCAATCGTCAGACCGACGAACTCAGGCAACACCGTGGAACGGCGTGACCAGGTTTTCACCGGGCGCTTATCGTTAGTCGCACGCACAGTCTCAATCTTCTTGAGCAAGTGTGCGTCAACAAATGGACCTTTTTTAATCGAACGTGCCATATATATCTACCCCTTAAACCTGAAAGCGACGGCGCACGATCATGCCGCTGGTGCGCTTGTTGCGACGTGTGCGGAAGCCCTTGGCCGGCACACCCCATGGGCTGACCGGATGGCGGCCCGCAGCAGTCTTGCCTTCGCCACCGCCGTGCGGGTGGTCCACCGGGTTCATCACCACACCGCGCACGGTCGGACGGACGCCGCGCCAACGCATCGCGCCGGCCTTGCCGATCGAGCGCAAGCTGTGTTCGGAATTGCCCACTTCGCCCAAAGTCGCCTTGCAATCGATGTGCACCTTGCGTATCTCGCCGGAGCGCAAACGCAATTGCGCGTAGCTGCCTTCACGCGCCAGCAACTGGACAGAAGTGCCTGCTGAACGCGCCAACTGCGCGCCCTTGCCCGGCAACATCTCGATGCAATGTATCGTGGAGCCGACCGGGATATTGCGCAGCGGCAGGGCATTGCCCGCCTTGATCGGCGCTTCCGGACCGCTCACCAGAGTAGCGCCGGCCGCGACTCCCTTGGGGGCGATGATGTAACGGCGCTCGCCGTCGGCGTAGCACAACAGAGCCAGGTTGGCGCTGCGGTTCGGATCGTATTCCAGGCGCTCGACCGTGGCCGGGATACCATCCTTGTTGCGCTTGAAATCCACCATGCGGTAATGCTGCTTGTGGCCGCCCCCCATATGGCGGGTAGTGATATGGCCATTATTATTGCGGCCCGCGGTCCTGGTTTGTTTTTCCAGCAGCGACGCGACTGGCTTGCCCTTGTGCAGATCCGGGTTGACCAGGCGCACTACGGCGCGCTGCCCCGGAGTTGTTGGTTTCAGTTTAATCAATGCCATGATGATTATCCTTGCTCGCTTGCAGCAAAATTGATTTCCTGGCCTGCGGCCAGACACACATAAGCTTTTTTCCAGTCATTGCGACGACCGATGACACGGCCGCTGCGCTTGACCTTGCCCATGACATTCACGACTTGCACGCTGTCCACGCTCACCTTGAACATCATTTCAACAGCGGCTTTGATCTCGGGTTTGGTCGCATCAGTCACGACACGGAATACAACCTGTTCGTTCTTGTCGGCAACGTGGGTAGCTTTCTCGGATATTTGCGGTGCAAGCAGCACTTTCATCAAGCGCTCCTGGCTGAATTGTTGGGTATTCATGCGAACATCTCCTCCATTTTAGCCACCGCATTGCGCGTCACCATCACGTTCGGGAAACGCACCAGGCTGATCGGGTCAGCTTGATTAGCTTCCAACACCAGCACATTGGCCAGGTTGCGCGAGGAAAGATAAAGATTCTCGTCTATGCTGTCAGTGATGATCAGCAGGCGGAACTGGTTCGTATCCACACCCATCCCCTTGATCTTTTGCGCCAGTTGCTTGGTCTTGGGAGAATCAACGGTCAGGTCGTCAACCACCACCAGGCGGTTTTCGCTGACCAGTTTAGACAAGATCGCCGCAAAGCCCGCGCGGTACATCTTGCGATTGATTTTTTGGGTGTAATTTTCCTCGCCGGTGTTCGGAAAAATCTTGCCGCCGCCGCGCCACAACGGGCTGGATGCCATACCGGCACGCGCACGGCCTGTACCCTTTTGTGCGAACGGCTTGCGGGTACTCTTGGCGATCTCGCTGCGGCCCTTTTGCTTGCTGTTGCCGGCACGCGCATTCGCCATGTAGGCAGTGACCAACTGATGGACCAGGTCCTCGCTGTATTCGCGGCCGAACAACTCGTCGGACGCATTCATCTTTGCGGACGGCTGGCCTTTATCGTTTATGACATTGAGTTCCATTACGCACCTGCCTTCACTGCGGGACGCACGATGATGCTGCTGTTTGTGCAACCTGGAACGGCACCCTTGACCAGCAACAGCTGGCGTGCAACATCAACACGCACGACCTGAAGGTTTTGAACAGTCCTTTGCACATCACCCAGATGGCCGGTCATACGCTTGCCCGGGAACACACGACCCGGGTCTTGCGCCATACCGATAGAACCCGGTACGTTATGCGACTTGGAGTTGCCGTGCGAGGCACGGCCCGATTTGAAATGGTGACGTTTGATTGTGCCGGCGTAACCCTTGCCTTTGGATACACCTGTCACATCCACGAGTTGTCCCACCTGAAAAATCTCGACGCTGACCGTGGAACCCGCTTGCAGGCCAGCCAGCTGTTCAGGGGATACGGTGAATTCTTTCAGTGCACTCCCCGCTTCCACACCCGCCTTGGCGTAGTGTCCGGCGGCAGCCTTGCTGACGCGGCCGGGACGGCGCACACCGTGTGCCAGTTGCACAGCAGTATAGCCATCGGTATCTGCGGATTTAACCTGAGTGACACGATTATTGGACACGTCCAGCACAGTCACCGGCAACGAAGAACCGTCATCGGTAAATACGCGGGTCATGCCAATCTTGCGACCGACAAGTCCTAAGCTCATTTTTATTTCCTCTTGTTAAGGGGCTGACTTCAATTGGTCAGCCGATCATAAAACTTAGTTTTTAGCCATTAGTCGCAAGTCGTTAGTTGGTTTTGTCCGCTTCGCGGAACCTGCTTTAACTAACGTCTAACGACTAGCGTCTATCAACTGTTCTTACTACTGCAACTTGATTTCCACATCCACACCAGCCGGCAGATCCAGCTTCATCAGCGCATCCACGGTTTTGTCGGTAGGATCGACGATGTCCATCAGACGCAGATGGGTGCGAATCTCGAACTGATCGCGCGAAGTCTTGTTGACATGCGGGGAACGCAGCACATCGAATCGCTCGATCCTGGTCGGCAGCGGCACAGGGCCGTTCACCACCGCGCCGGTACGCTTTGCCGTATCGACAATTTGCGCAGCCGACTGGTCAATCAAACGATAGTCAAACGCCTTGAGGCGAATGCGGATTTTTTGGCTTTGCATAATTTTCTCTTGCATTTACGCGGCAATGCCGCTAATTAAAGAACGAAATCGCGTGGACTGGATCAACCCTTGAACCACGCAAAGGGGGCGCATTGTAGTCTTACTCGATAAACCTTGCAACCACTTAAACTTGGGAATGGGGAAGAGAGAAGGGAGAAGGGTAAAACCCTTCCCTCTTCACCCTTACCTCTTCACCCTTCCCCCTTCTCCCTTCTCCCTTCTCGCCTCTTACTCGATAATCTTTGCCACCACACCCGCGCCGACGGTACGTCCGCCTTCGCGGATCGCGAAACGCAGACCTTCTTCCATCGCGATCGGGTTGATCAGGTTCACCGTGATGCTGACGTTGTCGCCCGGCATCACCATTTCGGTGCCGGCCGGCAGTTCGACCGCGCCGGTCACATCGGTGGTGCGGAAGTAG
>DATBWQ010000126.1:0-5186 GCA_036514695.1 Gallionella sp.
ACGATGACTGATTTTTTATGAACCTTGTTCAATAAAAAAACAGTAGGGTGGATAAGCGCAGCGCATCCACCATGCCAACTCAAAAAGGTGGATGCGCTGCGCTTATCCACCCTACATTTTTTGCCGAGAACAAATTTACCCTGATTCAACCGCTCTGCCAGCCCTCCAGAAATTTATATTACTTGATGCCGTTTCCAGCCCTTTGAGGCCGCGCATTTTGAACCAAGGCACGCATCGTGTCCAGAAAATGCTAGTCGCGCACGCAGTCCGCCCAGTTGTTCGGCGTTTCGTAGAGCCGCACCCGTTCAAGGCGCAGGTGGTTGCCATAGGTGTCCTGATAGGCGGGGTCGAGAATATCGAAGGCAGTCTTGGCGAGATTCTCTGCGGTGGGAACGGCATCGAGGATGACGGTCTTGTGATCCGGCAAACTCGCCAGAAAGTCGCACACCGGTTTGTCACTCTGCCACACCAGAAAGGCGTGATCCCAGGCATCCACCAGTTTTTCCCTGGCGATGCGTTTGACATCGGAGAAATCCATCACCATGCCTTGTTCGGACCGCCCTGCATCAGTGATGATGTCGCCGGACAGGGTGATCTCGATCGCGTAGCGATGGCCGTGCAGGTGCTTGCATTGGCTGTTGTGGTTGGGGATGCGGTGTCCGGCATCGAATTCCAGGCGGCGGGTGATGAGCATGTTGGCTGAGTTCGATTCAAGTGGCGCGGATTATAGCATCGCGCTGGAATCCTCCCGGCTTGTCATTCCCGCGCAGGCGGGAATCCAGTTGATTGGATAACTCCCCGCGTAGCGGGGCACAACTGAAATTTTGTCCGCTACGCGGGACTGGTTTTATATGCTGGATTCCCGCCTGCGCGGGATAACCAGCGACTTGCCCGCTTGCGGGCTTAGTCGAATGGCTAGTTGTTATATCAATGACGGAAATATTGCAATGAGACGGATGAATTCACTCTGTGCCTGTTCATCCTGAACCTTGCCGTAGCGCAACGCGCTGTAGCGTGTAGCGAGGTCGAAAATGGTGCCGGCAAGTTCGGGGCGGGCGGCGGCGATGCGGGCGGCATAGTCCAGCGCGCCTTCGTGCGCGGCTCGCGGCAGCCCAGCCCTGGCCAATTTTCTGCATAGTCTGAGCCATGCCGCCTGCACCTTGTCCGGCTGGCGAGTGTAAAGGTGGCGCAGCATGAACAGCGCAAACAGCCCGACCAGCAAACCCAAACCGATCGCCATGTTCATCGCCATCTTTTGCCAGGTGACGGATTCCATGCCGAGGCGGGTCAGGAAGGCGAATTGTCGTTCACTATCGTATCCCAGCACCCACTGGTTCCACTGGTTGGCGAGGGCGTCCCAGTTCAGGCGCAGATTGCGCAGCCACTGCGGCGGATTGCGCGCCATGAAAGGCAGGGCGGCATTGTTGGACACAGCGGCTGACAGGCCGCTTTGGATACGCGCCGGAGCGATGGCGCCGGTGGGATCTATCCTTACCCATCCCTGTCCCTTCAGCCAGACTTCCGCCCAGGCGTGAGCATCGGATTGGCGCACGATGTAGTAGTTGCCGATGTCGTTGAATTCGCCGCCCAGATAGCCGGTCACCACGCGCGCCGGGACATTCGCGGCGCGCATCAGGAACACGAATGCCGAGGCGTAATGCTCGCAGAACCCCTGCTTGGTCTCGAACATAAACTCATCGATGTTGTTGGTGCCGAGCAATGGCGGTTCCAGAGTGTACTCAAAACCCTGCCGGTTGAAATAAGACAGCGCCGTGCGGACTAGCGCAGCGTCATCCGTGCTGTTGGCTTTCCACTCAGCAGCAAGCTGTTGCGCGCGCGGATTGAATCGTTGTGGCATCTGCAAGGCGCGCTGTATTTGCCGCCTGCTTTCCTGCAGGTTGGCGCGATAGACCAGATGCGAGCGCGCTTCGTAGCGCAGCCGGGCATTGACCGGTTTTTTGTTGTACAGCCGGAAATCGTGACCGAGGGTAGCCGGCAGCGATATCTTGTCCGGCACATCGAGCGCGAACAGCCAGGTCTTGTTGTGCGGCTCCAGCGTGACGGTGTAATCGATAGCCTGATCGAGTCCGGTGAATTGCGGCGCGGCAAACAGAGCGGTGATGCCGGGTGTCCAGGTATGCCCGTCGAAGTACCACAGCACCGGCCCGCGCCAATACATCTGTTCGCGGCGCGGCAGTTTGTCCTTGTAGCTGACGCGGAATGCCACCGATTCCGACAGGATCAAACGGCTCAGACTGCCCGGCGCCATCTTGTCATCCAGTCCGCTGCTCGAATAGGCATCCTGCGGCAAGCCCCACAGCGGGCCTTGCACACGGGGAAACAGGATGAACAGGATCAGCGTGAGCGGGATCGCCTGCAGCAGCAATGTCGCGGCGACGCGCAGGCGCGGTTCGAGCGCGATATCCCGGCCATGCAACTGTACCCATGTGCCGGTAATGACGAACAGCGTGGCGAGCATATACAGCGCGGTGGGAATAGTCTGCGAATAGAAAAAGTTGGTGATGATGACGAACAGGGCCAGATAGATGATGGCCATCGCATCGCGCACGGTGCGCAGTTCCATCAGTTTGAGCGTGGCGAGCAGCATCAGCAGCGTGACACCGGCTTCGCGTCCGAACAGGGTATGGAAGTTGATGGCGATACCGCCCGTGCCGGCGAAGGTGATCAGCATCAGCAGCCATTTTTTCGGCAGCGGATTGCCGCTGTAGCTGAGATAGGCGCGCCACAACAATACCGCGCCACACAAGCTGCTGACCCATAACGGCAGATGATCGGCGTGCGGCGCGATGACCATCAGGATGCTGAGCAGCAGGCCGTAGGTGAGGGATTTGTTCATGGACGCTCTTTTTCAAATCCCTCACTTGCAGTGCGCGCTCCGGCTGGTAGGCCGGAACTGCTCGAAGGGCGCAGAGCATGCTCTGCGAATTCCCCGCCTCGCCCCCCGGCCCCTCTCCCGCCAGCGGGAGAGGGGAGTGAGGTGGCGGGCAGATTGAACAGCGCGATCCGGCGCAGACATTCATCACGATGCGCGATACCACTATCGGGCGGCAATTCGCCATCCGGCAAACGCAGCCCGTAGCGCAAACCCTGCCTCTCCGCATCCAGCACCCAGCGCGCCATGCGCGCCAGTTTGTCTTCCTCGCTGCGGTCGGGGGCGGCGGAGAAATCCAGCCACATCTGTTCGCCTAGCGGCGTGGAAAACTGCTTCACCTGCAAACCCTGTTCGCGCGCAAGGGCTTTCCATGCGATGCGCGGCAGCGCATCGCCCGCGATGTAATTGCGCAAACCGGCAAAGTCGTCGTCTCCGGCAATCGAGCGTCTTCCAGCGCCGTCCGGCACGTTGTCCGGCGGTAGCGGCGCATGGTCCAGCGGCTTGGGATAGACCAGGCAACGCGTGTCGAAATGCAGATAGGACCAGGCGTGAAACAGGCCGAGCGGGAATTCGGTGTACAGCGTCAACATTCCCAATGGCAGCCAGCCGCGCCGGGTGGCTGGCAAAGGAAACGAGACCTCGGTGTCTTGGCGGGCGGGCACATCAAACCGTAGCGGTGATCGGCTGCCCGCCCCTGATAACCCTCGCAGGGAGGACGCCGTGAGGTGACCAACGGCTTCGCCGTTACCTCTGCGCAGGCAAAGCTGGTAGCGCGACAACTTGCTGCGATTGTGAAAGTGCAACAGGAATTCTGCGGTCTCGCCGCTGAACAAGGCATCGGCGCGACCGGCACGGATCTCAAGGTGTGCCAGGTTGCGAAATGCGTGCAGCATGGACATCACCGCCATCATCGCGAGCAGAAAGGTCAGCACATAACCGAGGCTCAGGTTGTAGTTGATGTCTCCGAGCAGCATCAGACCCAGCACCAGGGCCAGAGCCAGGCCTTGTCTGGTGGGCAGGATAAAGATGCGGCGTTGCGTGAGGGTGACTGTTCCGCTTTCGATCTTCTGGCGGAACAGCCATGCGCGGAAGCGGGATTTTAGCTTGGCCAGCATGTTGTTTATCATCCTATCGCCCAACCCATCTTCCCCGATGGGGAGAGTCTGGCCGAAGGCCGGGAGAGGGTCACGGAATCGGCACCGCCTCAACCAATTCGCGCACCAGCGCATCGCTATTTTGCTTGGTGTATTCGCCGGCCGCCTGCAGGCGGTGGCTGGCTACGCCGGGCAGCACGGCTTGCACATCTTCGGGAATCACGGCGTCGCGTTCATCCAGCAATGCCCAGGCGCGTGCGGCAGACAGCAGCGCGATTCCGGCGCGCGGTGACAGGCCGTGGGTGTAGCGGGCCGATTCACGGGTGTAACGCAAAATGGCTTGAATATAGTCGAGCAGCGCGGGCGAGATGAACATTTCCCTGGCGCGTTTCTGCAGAGCGAGCAGTTCGCTGCTTTCCATTTGCGGGTTGAGCTTTGCGACGATCTCACGCCGGTCCACGCCGGACAGCAAGCCGCGCTCAGCATGTGCGTCCGGATAACCCATCTGGATGCGCATCAGAAAACGGTCGAGTTGCGATTCGGGCAGCGGGAACGTGCCGATCTGATGCGCCGGATTTTGTGTGGCGATGACGAAGAACGGTATGGGCAGGGCGCGTGTGGTGCCCTCGATGGTCACTTGCCGCTCCTCCATCGCTTCCAGCAGCGCGCTTTGCGCCTTGGGCGTGGCGCGGTTTATTTCATCGGCAAGAATCATCTGCGCGAAGATCGGGCCGGGATGGAATTTGAACACGCCACTGATCTGATCACCACTTGCACGCTGATATACCGACACGCCGAGGATGTCCGCAGGCAACAAGTCGCTGGTGAACTGGATGCGCTGGAATTGCAGGCCCAGCGTGCGCGCAAGCACGAGCGCCAGAGTGGTCTTGCCGACCCCGGGCATGTCTTCGATGAGCAAGTGGCCGTGCGCCAGCAGACAAGTGAGCGCCAGCCGGATCTGCTGCGGCTTGCCGAGAATGATCTGCTCGGCCTGGCGGATGACGTTGTTCAGGTTTTGGCTCATGGTTTTTTCTATTGTTTGTGTGGGTGAAAAACCCCCTCTATGCCCCCTCGCTTCGCTCTCCCCCTTATCAGGGGGAGAACAAAGCTGCTCCTCCCCTGATAAGGGGAAGCTGGGAGGGGTTTGTCTTTCAAAACAAAATCGCCGCGACCACCTTGCGATCCTCCGCCACCAGGAT
>DATBWQ010000127.1:0-8704 GCA_036514695.1 Gallionella sp.
GGCGGGCGGGCATGGCATCAGCAGCGGATCACATGCTGCCCCTTTGACCACCAACAGTCCGGTCGGCGTGTTGCACGGCAACCGCACCTATCTGATGCAGGATGCGGACGGCCAGATCATCGAGACGCATTCGATCTCGGCGGGACTGGATTACCCCGGCGTCGGCCCGGAACATAGCTGGCTGAAGGACAGCGGGCGCGCCGAGTATGTCGCGATCAACGACGACGAAGCGCTGCGCGCCTTTCACGACCTGTGCCACCTGGAAGGCATCATCCCCGCGCTGGAATCCAGCCACGCGCTGGCCCATGCCGCGAAGATCGCGCCGGGCATGGGCAAGGACAAGGTGCTGCTGGTGAATCTGTCCGGGCGCGGAGACAAGGACATGGCGACCGTGGCAAGCGCGTCGGGCATTACATTCTGAAATGAGTAGCATGACAAGGTACTGTTCCAGTTGTAGTCGTAGGGTGGATAAAGTGCCGCCAGGCGCGTATCCACCATTCGATCGGTGGATACGCCGCTACGCGTCTTTATCCACCCTACCGGCTACTTTTATTGTTCCGGCTCATCCGGCTTAGGATCATTATGTCCCGTATTCAAGCGGCTTTCGACAAGCTCAAGCAACACCAGCGCAAGGCACTCATTCCGTTCTTCACGGCAGGCGATCCGCATCCCAAATTCACCGTGCCGCTGCTGCACGCCCTGGCGGAAGCCGGGGCGGACGTGATCGAACTGGGCGTGCCATTCTCCGACCCGATGGCGGATGGTCCGACCATACAGCGGGCTTCCGAGCGCGCACTCAAGCATCATGTCGGGCTGCATCATGTGCTGGACATGGTGGCCGAATTCCGTCGCAGCGATGCCGGCACGCCCATCGTGCTGATGGGTTATGGCAATCCGATCGAGGCGATGGGCTGGGAGACGTTTGCCAGGCGTTGCGCCCAGGCCGGCGTGGATGGTGTGCTGACCGTGGATTTCCCGCCGGAAGAGGGGCACGAGGCGTTTGCGCATCTGGAGAAGCACGGCATCGATCCGATCTTCCTGCTCGCGCCGACCAGCACCGATGCGAGGGTGGAACGCGTTGCCAAGCAGGCGCGCGGTTATGTGTATTACGTCTCGCTGAAGGGCGTGACCGGCGCGGGGCATCTGGATCTGTCCGCGATAGCACAAAAGATCCCGCAACTGCGCAAGCACATCAAGCTGCCCATAGGCGTGGGCTTCGGCATACGCGATGCTGCTACCGCGCTGGCCGTGGCGAAGCTGTGCGACGGCGTGGTGGTGGGCAGCCGCATCGTGCAGGAGATCGAAAACTCGACAGAAAAAAATGTCATCGCCAATGTGAGCAAACTGGTTAAAGAATTGCGCGTGGCGATAGATCAAAAGTAGGTCGGGCTCTGCCCGACATGGTGGGCACAGCCCACCCTACCAAGTCACCGCATAGATTGAGGAGGAAACACCATGAGCTGGTTTCAAAAATTATTGCCGCCGAAGATCAAGCGCCGTTTGGGCGATGCCAAGAAGAACGTGCCGGAAGGTCTGTGGCACAAGTGCCCGTCCTGTCAGGCGGTGCTGTATTACTCCGATCTGGAAAAGAACCAGAGCGTCTGCCCCAAGTGTAATCATCATCACCGCATCACGGCGCGCGTCCGTCTGGACCTGCTGTTGGATGGCGAAGGCCGGTTCGAGATCGGTGCGGAAGTGTTGCCGGTGGACACGCTCAAGTTCAAGGACAGCAGGAAGTACTCCGAGCGCCTGATCGCTTCCAAGCTCAGCACGGATGAAGACGACGCACTGGTGGTAATGCAGGGCAGCATCCATGCGCAGCCGGTGGTGGCGGCGGCTTTCGAATTCAACTTCATGGGCGGCTCGATGGGCTCGGTGGTGGGCGAGCGTTTCGTGCGCGGCGTGCAAGTCGCACTGGAGCAAAAATGCCCGTTCATCTGCTTTTCCGCCAGCGGTGGCGCGCGCATGCAGGAAGGATTGTTGTCGCTGATGCAGATGGCCAAGACCTGCGCCGCGCTGACGCAGTTGAGCCAGGAGCGGTTGCCGTTCATCTCGGTGCTGACCGACCCTACCATGGGCGGAGTCTCCGCCAGCTTCGCCTTCATGGGCGACGTGGTGATCGCCGAACCCGGCGCACTGATCGGCTTCGCCGGTGCGCGTGTGATCCAGCAGACGGTGCGCGAGACATTACCGGAAGGTTTTCAGCGCGCGGAGTTTTTGCTCGAACACGGCGCGATCGACATGATCATCGACCGGCGTGAGATGAAGAATCAGCTGGCGACGCTGATCACTTTGCTGACAAAGCAATCTGCTGCGGCGGAGATCGAGGCGGCCTAGTGATGCCATGAGCATAGAGAAGGGAAAATCTGCGACAGACCAGAACCCGTTCATATGGAACGAACTGGTTACTTCCGACCAGAAGAGCAGCGGTGCCTTCTTCAGCCAGTTATTCGGGTGGTCGTGCAAGGAAGTTGATGCAGGACCATTCGGTATCTACACCCTTTTTCAGATAAATGGACAGGATGTCGCCGGAATGATGAATCCTACGCCTGACACACCGGGAAAAGGGTCGTTCTGGCATTCATATATCGCGATAGAAGATATCGAACTATGCGCTAAGCGCACCCCTTCGCTCGGCGGAAGCGTTGTCGTGCCTCCTCATGATGTCCCGGACGTTGGCAGGGTTTGTGTTGTGGCAGACCCGACCGGAGCCATCGCACACCTGATGCAACCGTTGAAGCGGGCGTAGGGTGCGTTCCACGCACCATGGTGCGTGGAACGCACCCTACAAAAAATGATATGCCCAACACCCTGGCCGACTGGCTGACCTACCTCGAAACCCTGCACCCAAAAACCATCGCGCTCGGCCTGGAGCGCGTGGCGCGAGTCAAACAGCGGCTGAATCTTCAACCTGATTTCCCCGTCATCGTGGTCGGCGGCACCAATGGCAAAGGCTCGGTGTGCGCGATGCTGGAAAGTATCCTGTATGCTGCTGGGTATCGCGTCGGCTGCTATACCTCGCCGCATCTGCTGCGCTACAACGAGCGCGTGCGCATCGCCAAGCAGCAGGCCAGCGATGCCGAATTATGCGCTTCCTTCGAGAAGATCGAGCAGGTGCGCGGCGACATCCCTTTGACCTATTTCGAGTTCGGCACACTCGCCGCGATGCAATGCTTCATCGCGCATAAGGTGGATGTCGCGATCCTCGAAGTCGGGCTGGGCGGCAGGCTGGATGCGGTGAACGTGTTCGATGCCGACTGCGCGGTTGTGACCAGTGTGGACATCGATCACACCGATTATCTGGGCAACACGCGCGAGCAGATCGCTTTCGAGAAGGCCGGCATCTTCCGTAAAGGTTGTGTGGCGATCTGTGCGGACAGCGATGTGCCGCAGGCGATAGAAGAATACGCCAAGAAAATCGGTGCACAACTTTGGCGGATAGGGAAGGAGTTTGGTTTTGCTGAAAACCTTCCCCTCTCCCCTTCCCCTCTCCCGCTTGCGGGAGAGGGTGCCCGACAGGGCGGGAGAGGGCAGTGGAACTACCGCAGCTCAGTTGGTATGCGTAATTCTTTGCCATACCCTGCCCTGCGCGGTGCATTTCAACTGCACAATGCCAGCGCCGCACTGGCGGCGCTGGATGCGCTGAAAGAGCGCCTGCCGGTGAGCATGGAGGCGGTGCGGCGCGGCTTGAACGAAGTGCAGTTGGCAGGACGCTTCCAGTTTGTGCCGGGCAAACCGGCTTTGATTCTGGATGTGGCACACAATCCCCATGCGGCGCGGTCGCTGGCGCAGAATCTCGCCAGTCTGCCGCCCTGCCCGCACACTTACGCGGTATTCGCGATGCTCAAGGATAAGGACATGGCAGGCGTGGCGGCAGCCCTTGATGCGCACATCGATACATGGCTGGTGGCAGGCATAGACACAGCACGCGGTGCGACAGCCGGGGAACTGGAGCAAGTGCTGCAACAAGGGCGGGTACGCGGCGGGACCAGAGCCTTCAGCAGCATCGCCGAAGCGTTGCGGTATGCCTATAACGCGGCAGGCGAAAATGATAGAATCGCCGCCTTCGGATCGTTCTATACGGTGGCGGAAGTGATGGTTTCAAGAGGGTTGCGTATCACCTAACGTGTAGGGCGCAATAACCCTGTCCTGAGCTTGTCAAAGGGCAACGGGCATTGCGCCGTATGAGTCTGGTGCAATGCGCTCTGCTTATTGCACCCTACAACTGCTATTGAAATAATACTCGGCATAACAAATTTATTGAGGTTCACCAACAAATGGCAAAACAGCAATCAGACGATGAACAGAATCTCAGGCGCAAGGCGCGTCGCCGTTTGATCGGTGCGTTCGCGCTCACGCTGGCGGTGGTGGTGATACTGCCGATGGTGCTGGACAGCGAGCCCAGGCCGACCGGACAGGACATCGACTTGCGTATCCCTGCTCCCGACGAAGTTGGCGAGTTCGTGCCGAAAATAGCGGTCTCGGATGTGGCAGCGGTTTTACCCTCAAGCGAACTCCCAGTCGTGCCTGCAGTGCTGCCGCCTGCCGCACCCGGTAAAGCGCCGGGCAAGGAACAGCCGGTCGCCAATCAGAAGGCAATGTCAGGGGACAAGGAAAAGCCGGGTGTTGCTGCCGAGGGTTATGTTGCGCAGATTGGCGCATACTCGAATGCCGATACCGCGAAGCAGGAACTGGACAAGCTGAAAAAATGGGGTTTCAAAGCCTATACCGAAAAGGCCGCCGGCATGATACGTGTGCGCGTCGGCCCGTATGCTGATCGTGAAAAAGCCGAGAAAGTGCGCCAGCAACTGGAAAAACATGGGCTGCATCCGGTAGTCATGAATGCCAACGGCTCCTAAATGACCGGATTTGATTTCGCTGTAATCGCAATATTACTGGTTTCGCTATTGTTCGGTTTGTGGCGCGGTTTGCTTTATGAAGTGTTGTCGTTGCTGGGCTGGCCGCTTGCGTTCATGTTGAGCAATATGTACGCGGATGGTTTTGCGCAGTACCTGCCGATCCCTGTCCTGAGCAATGTCGAAGGGAAGCAGGAGATGTTGCGCACCACTGGAGCCTATGCGCTGGTGTTTATCGCCGTAATGATCGTATGGGGCGTGCTGGTCTGGGCGCTTTGCAAGCTGCTGAGGGCGATCGGGCTGGGCCGGCTGGACAGGATGCTGGGTGGACTGTTCGGGGTGTTCCGTGGCGTGCTGGTGGTGCTGGCTGTAGTGTGGCTGGCCGGAGTGACGGATATTCCGGAACGGCCATTCTGGCGCGATGCGCAGATGAGCAAGACGGCGGAGGATGTTGCCTTGCTGGCGAAGGCATGGCTGCCGGAGAACATCGCGCAGCGCATCCATTACCGGGCGCGCAATTGATTTCCGGGCAGTTAATTTTTTGGGATGAAAAATCATGTGCGGCATTCTTGGAGTGATCTCGCAAGCACCGGTCAATCAGCTGTTGTATGACGGCTTGCAAGTCTTGCAACATCGCGGTCAGGATGCCGCCGGCATTGCCACGCTGGACGGTTATACCTTCCATTTGCACAAGGATAATGGGCTGGTGCGCGACGTGTTTCGCACCCGCAATATGCGCGCGTTGATCGGTAATGCAGGGATCGCGCATGTGCGCTATCCCACTGCCGGTTCTGCGGCGGATCATAACGAGGCGCAACCGTTCTATGTGAATTCCCCGTTCGGCATCGTGCTCGGACACAACGGAAATCTGACCAACGCAGATGAATTGAAAGAGCAGTTGTTCGTGGAGGATCTGCGCCATGTCAACACCAATTCCGATTCGGAAGTGCTGCTCAATGTGCTGGCGCACGAATTGCAGAACAAATCCAGGCAATACCGCCTCGATCCGAAAACGATCTTTGCGGCGGTGTCCGGCGTGCATCAGCGCTGCCACGGCGCGTATGCGGTGGTGGCGTTGATCGCGGGCTACGGCCTGCTGGCGTTCCGCGACATCTTCGGTATCCGCCCGCTGGTGATCGGCGTGAACGAAACGGCACAAGGCAAGGAATATCTGGTCGCATCGGAAAGTGTGGCACTCGATACGCTGGGTTTCAAGTTCCTGCGCGACATCGCCCCCGGCGAAGCGGTGTTCGTGGATTTCAACGGCAAGCTGCACAGCCAGCAATGCAGCGACAAGGCCAGCCTGAACCCGTGCATTTTCGAGTATGTCTATCTGGCACGCCCGGACTCGGTGATCGACGGTATCTCGGTGTATGAAACGCGCTTGTACATGGGCGAATATCTGGCCGACAAGATCAAGCGCACCTGGAGCGAGATCGATATCGATGTGGTGATCCCGATCCCCGAATCGAGCCGCCCCAGTGCATTGCAATTGGCCAATCGGCTCGACATCCCGTTCCGCGAAGGATTCGTGAAGAATCGTTATATCGGCCGCACCTTCATCATGCCGGGACAGGCGATGCGCAAAAAATCGGTGCGCCAGAAGTTGAATGCCATCGGTGTCGAATTCAAGGGCAAGAACGTGTTGTTGGTGGATGATTCCATCGTGCGCGGCACCACCAGCCGCGAGATCGTGCAGATGGCTCGCGATGCGGGTGCGCGCAAGGTCTATTTCGCCTCTGCCGCGCCGCCGGTGCGCTTCCCGAATGTGTATGGCATCGACATGCCCAGCCCGAAGGAATTGATCGCCACCGGACGCAGCGATGAGGAGATTTGCCGCGAGATCGGCGCGGACCGCATCATCTACCAGGACCTCTCCGATCTGAAGGCCGCTGTGAGCAAGGCTAATCCGCATATCAGCAGCTTCGATGCATCATGCTTTGATGGCCGCTACATCACCGGCGACATCACCGCCGCGTACCTGAATGAGGTTGATGCGCGGCGCAGCAAAGGCAAAGCCGGGCAGAGCGATGCTGCCAATCAGATGGCACTCGATCTGGCGGAAGTCGGAGAATAATCTGAGCAACGAGGACACATTGTCCGAACCCACATCAGAGAAGAAGATTTGACATTTCGCTGCGGCAGGTGCTACTTTTTGTCTGCGCCGATTTGAGGAACAGCTTGCGGGCGCATAATAAATACAGCTAAAGCGTGGGAAACCCGGTTTGGCGCTAAGCTTTCCGGGTTTTTTGCTTTCCCCGGTTTTTTTCAGAGGATGCACATGCCAAATAATACAAACCAGCCTAATACATATCAACCGGAAACCCTGGCGGTGCACGCCGGAACCGTGCGCAGCCAGTTCGGCGAACACAGCGAGGCGCTGTTTTTGACCTCCAGCTTCGTGTTCGAAAATGCCGCGCAGGCCGCCGCGCGTTTCATCGGCGAGCAGCCGGGCAACATTTATGCGCGCTTCACCAATCCGACCGTCACGATGTTCGAGGAACGGCTCGCCGCGATGGAAGGCGCGGAGCAATGTATCGCCACCGCCTCGGGCATGTCGGCGATACTGGCGTGCGTGATGGGCGTGCTGAAGGCGGGCGATCACATCGTCGCATCGCGCAGCCTGTTCGGCGCGACGGTCAACCTGTTCAATAACGTCATCGGGAAATTTGGCGTAGCGACCACCTACGTTTCCGCCACGGACGTGTCCGAGTGGCAAGCGGCGGTTCGCCCCAACACCAAGCTGTTCTTTCTGGAAACGCCATCCAATCCGCTCACCGAGATCTCCGACATCGCGGCGATTGCCGCAGTGTCCAAAAAATGCGGCGCGCTGCTGGTGGTGGACAACTGCTTCTGCACGCCTATCCTGCAACGCCCGCTGCAACTCGGGGCCGACATCGTGATTCATTCCGCCACCAAGTACATCGACGGCCAGGGCCGCGTGCTGGGCGGCGCGGTGCTGGGCAGCAAGAAGAATCTTGAAGGGGTATATCAGTTCCTGCGCACCGCGGGTCCTACGATGAGCGCGTTCAATGCCTGGATATTCCTGAAGGGCATGGAGACGCTGAAGATCCGCATGGAGGCGCACAGCGCCAATGCGCTGGAACTGGCGCGCTGGCTGGAAGCGCAGCCTACCGTGCAGCGCGTGTTCTATCCGGGCTTGGCTTCGCATCCGCAACACAAGCTGGCGATGAAACAACAAAAAACCGGCGGCGGCATCGTGTCGTTCGAGGTCAAGGGGGGCAAGGCAGCCGCATGGCGCGTGATAGACAATACCAGGCTGTTGTCCATCACCGCCAACTTGGGCGACACCAAAACCACCATCACCCATCCGGCCTCTACCACCCATGCGCGCATCACGCCGGAGGCGCGCGCGGCGGCGGGCATCACGGATGGGCTGATCCGCATCGCTGTCGGTTTGGAGGCAGTCGCAGACATACAGGCCGATCTGGCGCGCGGGTTGAGAGGTTAGTCGTGGACATTTTGGAGACACATGAAACCGTAGGGTGGGCTGTGCCCACCATGTCGGGCGTAGCCCGACCTACATTTGGTTCCGGCTCGTCCGGCTTCGATTGATGGACGTTCTCGCCGCACAAGTCGGAGCACTACTCAAAGCCCACGGCCTGATGCTGGCTACGGCGGAATCCTGTACCGGCGGCGGAGTCGCGCAGGCCATCACCGATGTGTCAGGCAGCTCTGCCTGGTTCGAGCGTGGCTTCATCACTTATTCCAATCTGGCCAAACAGCAGATGCTGAGGGTGAGTGAGGAGACGCTCAAACAACACGGCGCGGTGTCCGAGGCGACGGTGCGCGAGATGGTGGCGGGCGCGCTGGCAAACAGCGCGGCG
>DATBWQ010000128.1:0-6663 GCA_036514695.1 Gallionella sp.
CCGCAGGCGGGAGAGGAGGCAAACGTGAAAAGCGCTTGTTGTTTCCTGCCGCTAACCCAACTACGAAGCTGGATCGCCCGACGAGTCGGGCTCCTACAAGGTACAAACGGTCTAATGGACAATCCGGCTTATTTCAACTCGTTAAAAAAGTTTTTGATGGCGAGCACGCGCTGCGCGACATCGCCGTATTTCAGATCTATGCGCAGTTTGTCCTGCCCGGCCATCTTGATGTGGCGTTTGCTCTGGATCAGGGTGATGATTTTCATCGGATCTATCGACAAGTTGGGCGGCGGGTTAGTCACGAACTGGATCACGATGGCCTCGGAGGATGCATCCACCTTGCTGATGCCGAGCGGCTTGGCTGCGATGCGCAGGCGGTGGCAGTCCAGCAGCATCTGCGCGGGTTCCGGCAGCAGGCCGAAGCGGTCGATCAATTCCCGGTGCATGTCGTCCAGTTCTTCCAATGTCGCGCAGTTTGCCAGCCGCTTGTAGATCACCAGCCGCTGGTGGATGTCGCCGCAATAGTCACTAGGTAGAAGTGAAGGGCAGTGCAGGTTGATCTCGGTGGTGACGCCGAGCGGATGCGCCATGTCCGGCTCTTTGCCCTGGCGCAGCGAGGTGACTGCGGCGTTCAGCATGTCGGCATACAGCGAGAAGCCGATCTCCTGCATCTCGCCGCTTTGCGATTCGCCCAGCACTTCCCCGGCGCCGCGTATCTCCAGATCGTGCATCGCGAGGTAGAAGCCGCTGCCGAGTTGCTCCATCGCCTGGATCGCTTCGAGGCGTTTTTTTGCCTGCGCGGTGAGCGCTTCGGTCTCCACCAGCAGATAGGCGTAAGCCTGATGGTGCGAGCGTCCGACGCGGCCGCGCAACTGGTGTAATTGCGCCAGGCCGAAGCGGTCGGCGCGGTTCATCAGGATGGTGTTGACGGTGGGGATGTCGATGCCGGTCTCGATGATGGTGGTGCACAGCAATACATTGAAACGCTGCTGGTAGAAGTCGCGCATCACCGCTTCGAGTTCGCGCTCGTTCATCTGCCCGTGCGCCACGCGGATGCGCGCTTCGGGCAGCAGCGTGGCCAGCTTCTCCGCCACGTTGGCGATGGTCTCCACCTCGTTGTGCAGGAAATAAACCTGCCCGCCGCGCTTCAGTTCGCGCAGCACCGCCTCGCGGATGATGCCGTCGCTGGCCTGCGCGACGAAGGTCTTGATCGACAACCGGCGTTGCGGCGCGGTGGCGATGATAGAAAAATCGCGCAGGCCTTCCAGAGACATCGCCAATGTGCGCGGAATCGGCGTCGCGGTCAGTGTCAGCACATCCACTTCGGCGCGCAGTGCCTTGAGGCGTTCCTTCTGCTGCACGCCGAAGCGGTGCTCTTCGTCGATGATGACCAGGCCGAGGTTGTGGAACTTCACGCCCTTCTGGATCAGCTTGTGCGTGCCGATAATGATGTCGAGCTTGCCGTCGGCCATGTCCTTGAGCGCCTGCGTCGTTTCCTTGGCGGAGCGGAAGCGCGACAGCTCGGCGATCTTGACCGGCAGATCGGCGAAACGGTTGCTGAAATTCTGGAAATGCTGTTCGGCCAGCAGCGTGGTGGGCACCAGCACCGCGACCTGCTTGCCGTCCATCGCCGCGACGAACGCTGCCCTGAGTGCCACCTCGGTCTTGCCGAAACCGACGTCGCCGCATACCAGCCGGTCCATCGGTTTGCCGGATTGCAGGTCGGCGATCACCGCCTCGATCGTGGCGGCCTGGTCCGGTGTCTCCTCGAAACCGAACCCGGCAGCGAACGCCTCATAGTCATGCGGCGTCAGCTTGAACGCATGGCCTTTGCGCGTGGCGCGCTGCGCGTAGAGGTTGAGCAACTCGGCGGCGGTGTCGCGCACCTGCTTCATCGCGCGGCGTTTTGCCTTGTCCCACGCTGTCGTGCCCAGCTTGTGCAACGGCGCGGTTTCCGGCGCGCCGCCGCTGTAGCGGCTGATGACGTGCAGTTGCGCCACCGGCACGTAGAGTTTATCGGCACCCGCGTATTCCAGCAGCAGAAATTCGTTCTCGCCTTCGCCGAGGTCGAGGTTGACCAGGCCCTGATAACGCGCGATGCCATGCTGCTCATGCACCACCGGATCGCCGACCTTGAGTTCGGACAGATCGCGCAGCATGCCTTCCACGTTGCTCTTCTTCGCGGCGCGGGCTGCGCGGCTGCGCGGCTGTGCTGCGTAGAGTTCGGTCTCGGTGACGATGGCGATCTTTTCATCTGTAAGGATGAAGCCGTTCTGCAGCGGGCCGACGCCAAGCATGAATTTTTCCTTGCTGGCGATGAAAGAAGCGTAAACCCCCCTCGATCCCCCCTTGTCAGGGGGGAGGTCTACTTCCTGACACATCATGGGGGCGAGGCCGTACTCATGCAGGTAGCCCGCGATGATCTCGCGCCGCCCCAGGCTGTCGGCGAGCAGCAAGGTACGTCCGTTGAAGGTTTGCAGGAATTGTGCGAAGGCTTGGGTCGGGACTTCGGCGCGGCGGTTCACGGCGATGTCTGGGAGGGGGGCGGTGGGACAGGGGGTGAGGTTCCTTGAGTCAACTGCAACCCCCCTCGATCCCCCCTTGTCAGGGGGGAAGGCTGGCTCCTCCCCTGCTCCTCCCTTGCTCCTCCCCTGCTCCTCCCCTGATAAGGGGAGGTTGGGAGGGGTTGGGGAGGTTGGGAGGGGTTGGGGAGGTTGGGAGGGGTTTGGTTTTGAAGTATATCCAGCCGCGCAAACTCCTTCACCCGAATGAAAAACTGCTCCGCATCAAGGAACAATTCCTTCGGTTCGAGCAAAGGGCGCTGCGGATCGCCGCGCAACAGATTGAAGCGCGATGCGGCATCCTTGCCGAACGTGGCGATGGCCTCGTCCACCTCGTGATGCAGGCACAGCGTGGCATTCTTGGGCAGGTAATCGAACAGCGTCGCGGTCTTGTCGAAGAACAGCGGCAGGTAATACTCGATACCCGCCGGGGCGTTGCCCTTGCTTACGTTTTTGTAGATGTGCGATCTGGAGGGATCGCCCTCGAAGCGTTCGCGGAAACTCTGGCGGAAGTGCGCCTGCCCGGCCTCGTCCAGCGGAAATTCGCGCGCCGGCAGCAGACGGATCTCGGGCACCGGATACAGCGTGCGTTGCGTATCCACATCGAAAGTGGCGATGGTCTCGATCTCGTCGTCGAACAGGTCGAGGCGGTAGGGCAGCACGCTGCCCATCGCGAACAGATCGATGATGCCGCCGCGCACGCAGTATTCACCGGGGGACAACACCTGCTGCACGTGGCTGTACCCGGCCAGCGTCATCTGCTCGCGCAGCCTGGCGAGGTCGAGCTTCTCGCCGCGCTTCAGGAAGAAGGTGAAGGCGGCCAGATATTCCACCGGCGGCAGCGGATACAGCGCGGTGGTCACCGGCACCACCAACACGTCGCACGAACCGCTGCGCACATGGTGCAGCGTCGCGAGCCGCTCGGAGATCAAGTCCTGGTGCGGCGAGAAATGGTCGTAAGGCAGCGTCTCCCAGTCCGGCAGCAGATGCACGCGCAGCTCGGGCGCGAAGAACGGGATCTCCTCCACCAGCCGCTGCGCCTCCTGTGCATCGGCGGCGATCACCGCCAGCGGAGTATTATGCATCGCCGCATATTGCGCCAATGCCAGCGCGTCGGACGAGCCGATCAACTGCGTGTAGCGCGGACGGGAATGTGAGGATGAGAACAGCATGGGAACAGCCTGAAACAAAGGCGCGCATTATAAGCCAAGCGCGCAAACAACCTTTTAATTTACAATCTCACCCATGTCCGAATTTCACGCATTGGTACCCGCCGCCGGTTTCGGTTCCCGTATGGGCGGAGAGTTGCCCAAACAGTATCTGCCTCTGGCCGGGCAGCCGATGATCGCGCACGCGCTCGGCACGCTGTGCGCCTGTGCGGAGATCTCCACAGTGTTCGTGGTGCTGGCTCCCGGCGACACACTGTTCCATAGTTACGACTGGTCGCGTTTCGGCGACAAGTTGCAGCCCTTGTTTTGCGGCGGGGGTGCGCGTGCGGACACGGTGTTGAACGGATTGCAGGCATCCGAGCTGGAGCCGGACGATTGGGTGCTGGTGCACGATGCGGCGCGCCCCTGCCTGACCCGGGCACATCTGGACAAACTGATCGCGGAAGTTCGCGACGATGCGGTAGGCGGCATTCTTGCGGTGCCGGTGGCGGATACGCTGAAGCGCGATGCCGGCAATGGCCGCATCCTGCGCACCGAAAGCCGCGAGCAGTTGTGGCAGGCGCAAACCCCGCAGATGTTCCGCGCCGGACTGCTGGCGCAGGCGTTGCAGCAAGGCGGCAGCTTTACCGACGAGGCTTCCGCAGTCGAGGCGCTGGGCCTGCAGCCCAGGCTGGTGTTGAGCGAGCCGGCTAATTTCAAAGTGACTTATCCGCAGGATCTGCTGCTGGCGGAGTTGCTGCTGAAAGCAAGAATGTAGGGTGGATAAGCGTAGCGCATCCACCGAGCGAAAGGTGGATGCGCTACGCTTATCCACCCTACGATTGCTGTGTGAAAAGTGAGGGAACAATGAGAATCGGACAAGGTTTCGACGTTCATCAATTGGTTGAAGGGCGCAAGCTGATCATCGGCGGCGTCGAGATTCCCCATGACAAGGGCCTGCTCGGGCATTCCGACGCGGACGTGCTGCTGCATGCGATCTGCGACGCGCTGCTGGGCGCGGTGGCACTGGGCGACATCGGCAGGCACTTCGCCGATACCGATGCCAGGTTCAAGAACATCGACAGCCGCATCCTGCTGCGCGAAGCGATGCACCTGGTGCGCGAACAAGGATTCCGCGTCGGTAACCTGGACGCCACCATCATCGCGCAGGCGCCCAAGATGGCGCCGCATATTGCACTCATGGTGGCGAACATCGCCGCCGATCTGCGCGTCGAAAAAGGCGCCGTCAATGTCAAGGCGACCACCACCGAGCAGTTGGGTTTCAGCGGACGCGGCGAGGGGATCGCTGCGCAAGCGGTGGTGTTGTTGTTGGCTAACTGAATCTTTAGCCACGGATTGACACGGATGTTCACGGATTATCGAACCAATAAATGGTGTTGTAGGGCGGGCTCTACCCGCCGGAGCGGATTGTCGGGCATAGCCCGACCTACATTTTGATGGACATACTCG
Organism: Gallionella sp.; assembly: GCA_036514695.1. Classification (GTDB taxonomy): domain Bacteria; phylum Pseudomonadota; class Gammaproteobacteria; order Burkholderiales; family Gallionellaceae; genus Gallionella. The sequence goes on from DATBWQ010000128.1 coordinate 5,180, forward strand.
CACTAGATACTTCCACCGAATACTGCTCGGTCGCGCTGTGGCGGGACGGCGCGGTCATCGAGCGTTGCGAATTGGTCGGGCAAAAACATTCCGAAGTATTGATCGAGATGGTGGACTTATTGCTGCGCGATGCGGGTACGGAGCTGGCGCAGCTCGATGGCATTGCGTTCGGCATGGGGCCGGGTTCATTCACCGGGGTGCGCATCGCCTGTGGCGCAACGCAGGGTCTGGCGCTCGGGGCGAATCTTCCCGTGGCAGGCGTGTGTACGCTGCAAGCCCTGGCTGAAGCTTCCGGCAAGCTGCGGGTGATCGCAGCATTGGATGCGCGCATGAGCGAGCTGTACCTTGCCGCGTATGAAAAGCGCGACGGGGTCTGGATAACCGTCATCGAGCCGTGCCTGTGCAAACCCGAAGATGCTCCAATACTATCCGGTGAAGGATGGTTCGGCGCAGGCAGCGGTTTCTCGGCGCATGGTGCGGCATTGGGCGAGAGATACGCGGGGCAGTTGCAAGGCGTGGATGGCGGAGCGATACCGCAGGCCGCCGCAATCGCCGTTCTCGGCGCGGCGCGATTCGCCCTCGGGCACGGCGTGGATGCGGCAGCGGCCTTGCCGCTGTATCTGCGCGACAAGGTGGCGCTGAAGACCAATGAACGTGTAGGGGCACGGCGCGCCGTGCCCCAACGGACGGACAGTGATGTTGCGTGACATGACGCAAGCGGATGTGGATGCGGTGCTGAGCATCGAACTGGCGGTGCAGGCCTATCCCTGGACGCGCGGCAATTTCATCGAAGCGCTGAACAGCGGCTATGTGTGCTGCGTGGCCGAAGAGCTTTTGGCCGGGCACCCGGATGAAGTTGGCGTTGAGATACGCGGCTACGCGATCCTGATGCCGGCCGTGGACGAGGCGGAGATGCTTGTCATCGGCGTGTCGGCAGCACGACAACGCAAGGGGCTGGGGCGGATGATGCTGAACGAGATGCTGGAGACAGCACGAAAAAGGAATTTTAAGCGCGTGTTTCTCGAAGTGCGACCGTCCAACGTCGCGGCGATCGCCTTGTATCGCTGTGCGGGGTTCACCGAGATCGGCGTGCGGCGCGGCTATTATCAGAATGCGAACGGCAGCGAGGACGCGCTGGTGATGGCGTGCGATTTGAAGGGTGAGGCGAATGGACAGGCGTGAAGCGGTGTTGCGCGAATTGAACCTGTATCCACAATGGGTGCGGCGTAATCGACATGCATCTGTTGTGGAGGACGCGCCCGTGCATGTATTGGCAGCAGATGAAATGAGGGTTCCACTTGCTGCGGATGTGTCGACGACGCTTGCTCCCAACCCAAACACCTCCCAACCTCCCCTTATCAGGGGAGGAGCCAGAGATCCGGTTGCCATCCCCCCTGACAAGGGGGGATGGAGGGGGGTTGGGGTAACCAGCGACTTGGTTATCATCTGCTGTCAATGCATGCGCAGGCGCTTCCACCACAACC
>DATBWQ010000129.1:0-6990 GCA_036514695.1 Gallionella sp.
CGCCTTGATTACCGCTTTCCTGTCGCTCATCGTTAACCTCACTTTGCTCCCGTTCAGATACTCTGAGCGGGACATTTCACTCAGATTTCTTACGTGAGGCAACGAATGGGTTTCACTCAGGTTTTTGATGAGGCAATTCGACCTATTGATTTCAGAAGCATGGCGAGTAGAATTGCGCGAACCTAACGCTAGGCGCTATCGCCCTAAGTTCTGCTGTCTTATTGCGCTGGTTTTCCTGATAGATAGTTAGCAGGATGTTGAAAAACTACTGTGCTCGGCATAACTGCGTTGCTCAAGGGCTCAAAATGCTCATTTACTGTCAAGTAAACTCCGCTTTTTCGCCCTTTCGCGCCTTGTTCTGCCGTCGCTCGCGACGTTTTTCAACACCCTGTTAGTACAAAAGTCGGCATTCGGTGTGACTGCAATTTCAAGGAAGGGAGGAAGCATGCCTGACCAGCGATTGAGCAAAATGAGCACCCGCGATGTAACGGCGACGGAAGATCTGCCACAAGCCAACACTGCCGACCTTGTCAATAAAGACCTAGTGCGTGCCTGGTTGTGGTGGTCCATCGGCTGGCTGTCGGTCTTTCCGCTGGTCGGCGTGCTCGTCTCCATCAAATTCCATTACCCCGACTTTCTCGGCCAGACATCGTGGCTGACGTTCGGCCGTCTGCGCCCTGTCCATATCAATGGTGTCATCTTCGGCGCTTTTTCTACCCCTTTGCTCGGCCTGCTGTATTACCTCGTGCCGCGTCTGTGCGGGCGCCGCATGGCCAGGGAAAATTGGGGATGGTGGTTGCTGTGGAGCTGGAATATCTTTCTGGTCACCGGCTCGATCTCGTTGCTGATGGGTTACAACCTGGGATTTGAAGCGGCTGAGTTCGAGTGGCCTTTCAACATACTGCGCTGGGTGATCCTGGCGGTTATCGGCGGCCAGGTTCTGGCGACGATATTCCTGCGCAAGGAAAAAGGCTTCTACGTCGCGCTGTGGTATACGCTGGCAGCGCTGGTCTGGACGGCGATGAATCTGATTCTCGGCAACGTCATCCTGCCCTACGTGCCGATGTCCGGCATCAGCAATACCGCCTTGCACGGGCTCTACATCCATTATGTGGTCGGGTTGTGGATCACGCCCGCCGGTCTGGCCCTGATGTATTACTTCCTGCCGCTGGCTGTCAAAGCCCCCTTGTACAGCCATCGGCTTTCGCTGCTCGGTTTCTGGGCGCTCGCTTTCTTCTATCCTTTCGTCGGCACGCACCATTACCTGTTCAGTCCGATCCCTTATCACAACCAGACGATTTCAATCGTCACCAGCATGATGCTCATCATCCCGGTGTGGGCGGTGATCACCAATCTGTTCGGCACCGCCAAAGGACGGTGGGGTGAGATCATCGGCGGGCATGACGCGGACAGCTATGCTGCAAAGTTCTTGTTGCTGGCGACGTTCTATTACCTGATCGGTTGCTTTCAGGGATCGACCGAAGCGCTGCGCCGGGTACAGGAACTCACACATTTCACCGACTTTGTGATCTCGCATTCTCATTTCACCGTGTTCGCCACGTTCGTGCTGGCTGCAGTGGGGAGCATGTATTACGTCTGGCCGCGCGTCACCGGGCGCCGGTTGTGGAGTTGGAAGCTGGCGAGCTGGCATGTATGGCTGACCATCGCCGGTACTACGCTGATGTTGGTCGGACTCGCAGCGCAAGGTTTTATCCAGGGCAGCATGCTCGAGTATGGCGCGAATTTCGTCGATACGGTCGTCGAGATGAAACCGTGGTGGTTCACGCGCACGCTTGCTGGCGCCATTATGGATATCAGCCTTCTGCTGATGGCGATCAATCTGATCATGACGGCACGCAAAAGCGCGCCATTCGAGGCTCCCGCAGGCAACGCACTGGTATCCGTATCCGAGGCGCGACCCGCTGCCGTGGAAGTGACCTGGTACAGCCGTCCTTCCGGGGTGTTCATCATTGCCGGCATCGTGTTCTTCTTTTTGGCGGTCGTGATCCAGGGCATCCTGCCATCGATCCTGCCGCAGACATACAATCCCACAGTCACTTCCGCGAGCGCCGGCCAAACCATTCAAGTCGCCGGCTATACACCGCTGGAACACAGAGGGCGGCAAGTCTATATCCGCGAAGGCTGCTGGTACTGCCATTCGCAGTACGTGCGGCCGGTGACGGGCGAGGATCTGCGTTGGGGGCCGGTCTCGCAGGCCGGAGAATATGTTTACGACCAGCCGCAGCTCCTCGGTACGCGGCGGATCGGCCCCGATCTGCTGCGTGTCGGCAGAAAATACGGCGATGATTGGCATGCCGCGCACCACTGGGATCCGCGCGATGTCGTGCCGGACTCCGTCATGCCGCGTTTCCCATGGCTCTACAAAGACTCCAGCGGGAAAAGCACTCCCGAACTCAACGAAGACGGCCTGGCGCTGGTTGCCTATTTGCAGAAGCTCGGCACCTCGATCGGTGATTGGCGCGAGACCTTCGTCTCGACGCGGTTAACCGCCGGTGCCGCGCTACAGTCGAGTGACACGGAAAAATCTCTGGACCTTCTGCCTCGCGGCAAACAAGTTTATTTCCGCCGCTGTGCCGGCTGTCACGGGGAAAAGGGCGACGGCAACGGTCCGTCCGCACGCTTCCTGAATCCGAAGCCGCGCGATTTCACTTCGGGCACATTCAAGTTCCGCTCGACCGCCGGCGGCGCAACTTCGTTGCCATTGGACGAAGATTTGTTCATTACAGTCAGCCACGGTCTGTGGGGAACCGCGATGCCGCCCTGGTATGAAATCTCCTCCCAGGAGCGGCTTGCCGTTATCCAATTCATCAAGATATTCTCGAATCGCTGGAAAAATGAAAAAACTGGCGCTGCGATACAGATCCCTGAGGAACCGCCGGTGACGATGGAATCCATTGCGCGAGGCAAGCAACAATTTGAAACCATGTGCGCCGCATGTCATGGCGCCGGTGGGCTCGGAGACGGTGTTCCGGCCGGGGTCCTCTCCGATATATGGGGCAACCCGATCAACCCCGCCAATTTCACCTTGCCGGCCGGTGTGCCGGGCGGTGTCAAGCTCGGCCACGACGGGCGGCATATCTTCAAAACCATAACGACCGGTATCGGTGGCACACCCATGCCGTCCTTTTCGGACGCATTCACGCCGGCACAAACCTGGGACATCGTCCATTACGTCCAGTCATTGCGGGTGAACGCCCATATCGCATCGTTGAAACAAGCGGGGCTGACCGAACCGAAACAAGCAGCCGGTTTCTGCACCTCCAGCGTGCCATGGCTACTTGCGGCATGTAACAACGTCTTGCTGCCCATCATCGATTTTTGCTCGGCGGGCGGTCCGCTGCAGGCGAAAGCAAGTATTAATAAAATTCAGATGTCTGAAGCGCGGGGAAATATCTGGGCGTCGTTATCCGAGGCCGCTGATCGCCAGCAGATCGATCCCCAAGTTCTCCAGATCGACCGACCTGAAATACCCGTCATCAACACTGTCACAACCAACAAGGCCAAACTGCCATGACTGAATCGCAAAGCGACAATGAAGTTGAAAGTGCAAGGATCGCCAGTCCTCAACCGGCTCCCGAGCATGTGCCGGGACATTCTGTATACACCTATGAAAGTGCGGGTATTGCGGAACGCGAAGGAAACGTGCCGGTCTGGCTTTGGGTCGTCGTGGTTTCATTGCTGATTTGGGGAATTTATTATCTCGTCACCTATTGGAATGCTCCCATTGCTCCGGCATAAGTATATTCAGACAAGCCGGACATCCGGGCCGGTACAAACCACTTTTCCACACTGAATTCCGGATACTCATTTCTCGCCTGCAAATGCAGAACGGGAGCTAAAGCTCCCGTTCTGCATCAGCTAAATTACCTAGCTTTAACGATTAGCGCCCGGCAGCACGCTGGCAAGTTAGCTGACAATATTAACAACAGCTACGAACATAAGCACTACCCCCATACTGCGTAGCAACCAAATTTCTTTTGGGTCTGGGATTACCCGAGACCCGATAAACATTGACTGCGGCCAAAGGAGCAACACTAAACCGATGATCCCCGGGATTCCCACGTTAATCAACAACACTGGTTAATTTCCTTTATATTCTAACGAAAAGTAAGGGGCTGTGCGCTTTTGCGCGGTACTGCTTGACTGTGCAGGTTAGGCTGCAACTTCAACGACTACCCCGCCCTTGATCGGAAGCCATTGGCCGGAACGTCCTTTCTTTGAACCCAATTCACTAATCCGGACAAGCCACTCGTCAGGCCGATGGTGACCGCTCCAGGTTCCAGAACAAATCACAGCCGCAATTGATGGATTAGATGCAGCTTCTTCAACGCCGTTTGGAGTCTCGATACGCAGTTCAACTCTGTCTCTGAGTCGCATTTTCGGAATTTCGCGGATCGCGCCGTATTCACCAGCGGCATCCGCTCGCAACACCTCCTGCCTCAGCTCTTCATATTCCTCTTGCGACTGCCTACGAACCGGCGAACTCGTCGCGTTACCGGGGACACACTCGATGAACACGCGGTCCGTCGGCTTTAATGGATAGCTTTCCAACCAGTAGGCGGCGTCATATACGCCTTCGATCCGACGGCTGAGGCCACTGACGTCCATAAGGGCATGGGACTTCTCGTGGAGAGAGCCCACTATATCCCAACTCAACGAGCAAAAGCCTTCTCCTCCCGCGCGCAAAATTTCCCGATCATTCACTGATATTCTAAGAATCGACATTGCGGCCTAACGTTAAGTAGACACCCTGAAACGCACCGGCAAAGGCACCCTGCAGTCTGCCTCGTATGGTCGTTGATTTTTTACAATAAAACATGTTGATTACGGCCACTATCATTGCGCCGCTTCGGCTTACAAAATCTATAAGGCAACGATATTCGATTGCACATGGAATGTGAATCGGTGCATGCTGATTTTGGTGTGAGGAATAGGGAAATTTCTTGTCGGTGTTTGTCTGACAAGAAGAGGGGTGTGGCGAGAGAAGTGGCTGGTATCCTGCTTAACTTTATGTAATTCATGGCAGCCTGCAGAGCTGCCGTTCTCATGGTTATTGTATGAGATTTCTTTTGACGGCGTAGCGCATCAGTTCGGCGTTGCTCTGCAGGTGCATTTTTTCCAGGATGCGGCTACGATAGGTGCTGATGGTTTTCGAGCTCAATTGCAGGGCGCCGGCAATTTCTGCGACACTTTTGGCAGAGGCTATCTGCAGGAATATCTGGTATTCGCGATTAGACAGAGTTTCATGCGGGAGCTTTCCTTCCGGCATGCTGAGTTCGTTGGCGAGCATCTCTACCACTGCCGGACTGATATGCCTTTTGCCGCTTAGTACACAGAGTACCGCATTCACCACTTCCTCCGGCGCGCATTCCTTGTTCAGATAGCCAGCCGCACCGGCCTTGATGAGGCGCACAGCGTATTGATCTTCAGGGTAGGAGCTGAGTATCAGCACCGGCAATTTCGGTTTTTCCTTCCGCAAATGCTTGAGCAAGTCTATGCCGTTCATGCCGGGCATCGCAATATCGATCAGCACCACATCGCAGTCGTTTTTGCCAAGCCAGTTCAAAGCATCTGTACCGTTGGCGCACTCCGCCACAACTTTCATCTCAGGGTTTTGTTCCAGTATGAGTGTCAATCCATGACGTACGGTGGCGTGATCGTCGGCGATCAGGATACGGATCATGTTTCCTCCGCCCCGTTGGCAGGTAGCGGCAATATTACCGTCACGTTAAATCCGCCACCGGGCGGAATGTCAAAGCTGATCCTGCCGCCCAGTTGATCGACACGCTCGCGCATGCCGTGTATGCCATAGGGTATTGAAGCCTCGGTGCGATTTTTCGTCATGCCGCGCCCATTATCGATGACAGACATGACAATTTCCTCATCGCTGTGGTGAAATTCGATTTCCACACGGGATGCGCCGGAATGCCGCAGCACATTGGTGAGTGCTTCCTGGGAAATGCGGAACAGCGCAATCGAGTACTGTTTATCCAGATCGCCTTTGTCACCAATGCAGTTTACCAGGCATCTGATTCCGGTACGTTTATAGAACTGCGCGGCTTGCCACTCGAGTGCCGCCAGCAGACCGAGATCGTCGAGTACGGTCGGGCGCAGGCCGGTGATGATGTTCCGCATGGCGGCCGTCGCATTATTGATCAATTGCGACATCGACTCTACGTGATCGAGAAGCGGTATTGTTTTCTTGTTGGCTGACAGTTCAGTTTTCAACCAGTGGGCTTCGATTTTCAGGGCAGTCAGCGTGCCCCCCAGATCGTCGTGGATTTCGCGCGAGATACCGGCCTTTTCTTCTTCGCGCACAGTCTGCAGATGCGCGGCGAGGTTGTGCAGTTGCCGTTCCGCCAATTTACGCCCGTCAATATTAATTATAGTTGACCGGCTCATCACAAAATCTCCGCTGGAGTCATAAATGGCTGTCGCGTTTATAAGACTGGTAAATATTGTACCGTCCTTGCGAATTATTTCTATCTCAAGTTCATAAATAAATCCCTGCTTCATTAATCGCGGGAAATTTTCCCGAAAGATTTGCTGACTGGCGGGTGTGATTATATCAGGCCACTTTATTTTCCCGATCACCTCATCCCGCGTATATCCCAGCCACGCAAGTTCGGTATCGTTGATTCGGCGGATGATGCCGTCCTTATCCAAAGAGTGGTAACCGCAGGGAGCATTGTTGTACAGGTCTTTAATTTCCTCGGATGATTTGAACAGCAACTCCTCAGCCTGCTTGCGCTCGGTGATGTCCCAGCAGTAACCGATGTAACCAAGAAAGATTCCATGCTCATCGAAGCGCGGCGTGCCGGTATCGGCTATCCAGCCGTAGGTGCCATCGGCACGGCGCAGGCGGAATTCCATATCAAATTTCTGCTGACCATCGAATGCGGTTTGGCAAAAGGTCGCACAGCGCTGCCGGTCATCCGGGTGCATCCCCTCGATCCAGCCAAACCCCAG
>DATBWQ010000130.1:0-3382 GCA_036514695.1 Gallionella sp.
TGACGGTGCGCTGGCAGAACCTGCCGCACAAGAACCTTCGTAACCACCAAGAGCCCGGGGTGACGTACAGCTTCATGTGCGGGGTCGTCCAAGCTTATCTTTGCCACCTATTATGACACTTCTGGAACGAACCGGCGGAGCATCAACATCTTGCGGGAGCTCACGCAGTCCATCTGCTCTCAGGTCGCAGAAATATCGAATTAGGCTGCTCAGTATCGGAAACGCGACCGTCCGGTTTTGGCCGTTTGCAGCCGCTCGCAGGGTATTTCGTAACTATTCAGCACACTTGTCTGTTCGGTAGCCCGAGGCTAGCACAAGGCTAGCACAGGCGTAGCCTGCGATAAAGCCTTGCACTCTTCAGTCGGGCAAATCAAGTCCAGGGAGTTTGCGGAAGGCACTTGCGTTCCAAAACGAAAGTTGGTAGCGTAGCGGCTCATGGACGTGGTCTTGAAGTACCGGGGCCGGGTAGTGAGCGAATCCGACATCGAGTTGGTCCGCGCTGTGATCCGGGAACATCCGGCAGTGAGCCGGCGGGAGCTATCGCGCAAGTTATGCTATGCCTGGAATTGGGTTCAGGCGAATGGCGCGCCGTGCGATATGGTGTGCCGGGGTTTGATGCTGGCGCTGGAGCGCGCTGGACATGTTCGGCTGCCGCAGGCAAAGGGGATCCATGCCAATCCGCTGGCCGTTCGTGGAAGGGCGCCTCGTGCGGAAGTGGATGTCGCACCGGTATCGGGAAACCTGAAAGATCTTGGCCCGCTGGAATACCGCTTGGTGAGGCGCACGCGGGAGGAGGCGATATTTAATGGCCTGATTGAGCACCATCACTATCTGGGTTACACGCAGCCGGTCGGCGAGCACCTGAAGTATATGGTGTATGCCTTAGGGCGGCCAATAGCTTGTCTGGCGTGGTCGTCGGCCGTACGGCATCTGGGGCCGCGTGATCGGTTTATCGGCTGGGACCCCGAGGCGCGGCGCCGCAATATCCGCTTCATCGCATACAACACGCGCTACCTCATAATGCCTTGGGTTCGGGTTCCGCACCTGGCCTCGCACATTCTGGGCCGCATGGCGCGGATACTGCCCCGGGACTGGGAACGGATCTATGGCCACCGGGTTTACTATCTGGAAACCTTTATCGACCCAGAACGCTCGCGGGGAACCTGCTACCGGGCGGCGAACTGGATCGCGCTGGGTCTCACAACGGGGCGTGGGAAGGATTCCAACAGCCACAGGCCCAACCGTTCGCTCAAGCAGGTGTTGGGGTACCCGCTGCAGAAGCAATTCCGGCGTTTACTGGTGGAGCTGGCATGAACAAGCCGGTTGCGCCATGGACCATCGGAAAGATCAATGTCACCGATGCTCTGAAGAAGGTTGAGGTGTTGCTGCGGCAAGATAAGTCCATCTCTGCGAATGTGCGGGCGATGATGGATCTGCTGGTCGTTGTCATCCACTTGCTTCTGGGAAAACTGGGACTGCACAGCGCCAACAGCAGCATTCCGCCGTCGAAGGACCCGCACCGCAAACGAGGATCGAAACGAAAGGCGAAGGGCAAGAAACGTAAGCCCGGCGGCCAAAATGGGCACGAAGGGTCGAGCCTCTCATGGCAAGAGAATCCGGACCACATTGAAACCATCGAAGTGGACAGGCGCACGATCCCGAGCGGCCAGTATCGCCGCGTTGATTTTGAGTCCCGGCAGGTCATCGATATCGAAATCTCGAAAGTGGTGACCGAATACCGCGCCGAAATACTGGAGGACAGTCACGGCAATCAGTTCGTCGCGGAGTTCCCGTCCGGGGTGACCCGGTCGGTTCAATACGGGAACCGTCTGAAAGCTCAGGCGGTTTATATGTCCCAGCAGCAGTTGGTGCCTTACGAGCGCACTCGCGACTACTTCGCCGACCAGTGCGGAATCCCGATCAGCGCTGGATCCTTGTTCAACTTCAACAAGGAGGCCTTCGGCCTGCTGGAGACATTCGAGTCGATTGTGAGGCGCCAGTTGATTGTCCAACCCCTGTTGCACGCCGACGAAACCGGCATCAACGTCAACGGCGCGTGCCTGTGGCTGCATTGTGCTTCCAACGAACTCTGGACTCTGTTCTTCCCGCACGCCAATCGTGGTGGCGAGGCGATGAAAGCCATGGGTGTTTTGCCCCACTTCGGCGGCACTCTCTGTCACGATCACTGGAGGCCATACTTTCAGTTCAACTGTCTGCACTCTCTGTGCAATGCCCATCACCTGCGCGAACTGCAGAGAGCCTGGGAGCAGGACGGTCAGCGCTGGGCTAAGAAGATGCAGGATCTGTTGCTGGAGATCAACGAGGCGACCGAAAAGGCAGGTGGATGCCTGAGCGAAAAGGCCGCCCAAAAATTCCGCGGCCGCTATCGACAGGTATTGACCCGAGGCGACAGCGAATGCCCCCCACCGAATCTCAAAGGTCACGCCACAAAACGCGGCCGTATTCCCAAAACCAAGTCACGCAACCTCCTGGAGCGTCTGCGCGCGTTCGAAACCCAGACCCTGAGATTCATGACCGACAAGCTCGTGCCATTCACCAACAATCAGGGCGAAAACGACATCCGCATGACTAAGGTGCAGCAGAAAATCTCCGGTTGCTTTCGGTCTTTCGAGGGCGCCCAAATCTTCTGTCGCGTGCGCAGCTATCTTTCGACCTGCAGGAAGCACAACCTCCCACCAACCGTTGCGCTGCAAATGTTATTCTCAGGCCGCCTCCCGGATTTCATCAAACAACTGGAATGAGCCGCTGAATAGTTACCACATTTTTTGCGCAACATTAACACATTAGCAGATCCCTGCTGTTTGAATTTGCGCTAGATCAAGCTCGGCAGAATTGCAAGCAGTGAGTTTGTGCTAATCAGCAGCGGGCGCCGGACAGCAATTGGAGATTGACACCACCATCACCACATCCCCGAGAGCGGCCGCGGATTGAAACGATGCTTTCAAACTGTCGAAGACCGCGTCGGGTTCGCCGGCGATTACCGTGCTCATGGTTCCGGGCCTCACGTCGAGCCCGTGGGTACGAAAAACCTCGAGCGCCTTGGAAATGGTTGGTCCCACGTGCGGTTGTCGAAGCGGGTACAGGCTCACTTGAACCGAAATTGTGTTCATGCTTTCGACTCCTCGTTCAACTGCACTGCCATGCCGATGAAGCCACCCCAGGGCAGGGGCAGTTCGCGCACGCCGGAAATCGGCCACAGGGTCGTTCGCTGGCATGCCGGCGATACATCCTGCAGACCTGCAACATTACCGGCTCGCGACGCGGCGCCCTTGATCCAAATCAACTCGAAATCAGGGCAGCGTGCTGATTGCGGGTTGCCCCACTCAATCGTCGTGCTACTCTAACGAAACTGCGGGAGTAC
>DATBWQ010000131.1:0-10440 GCA_036514695.1 Gallionella sp.
CGGCGCGCCGTGCCCGTACGGTGTTTTGTTATTAACATAAGGAGACGGCGATGTTTGAAATAATGGAAACACTAACTCAGGATGCGGTGATCAAGGTGGTTGGTGTGGGTGGTTGCGGCGGCAACGCCGTGGATCACATGATCGAGCAGGGCGTGCAAGGGGTCGAGTTCATCGTCATCAATACCGATGCGCAAGCACTCAAGCGCAGCAAGGCACGCACCCAGTTGCAGATCGGGGCATCAATCACCAAGGGTTTGGGTGCGGGGGCCAAGCCGTCGGTCGGCCAGGCGGCCGCGGAGGAGGATCGCGAGCGCATCAAGGAGATGATCAGCGGCGCACATATGGTGTTCATCACTGCGGGGATGGGTGGCGGCACTGGAACCGGCGCCGCGCCTATCGTCGCGCAAATCGCAAAGGAAATGGACATCCTGACCGTGGCGGTGGTCACCAAACCATTCGCTTATGAGGGCAACCGGATGCGTTTTGCCAAGGCCGGTATCGAGGCGCTGCACGAGTATGTCGATTCCCTGATCATCGTGCCGAATTCCAAGCTGATGGAGGTGCTGGGCTGCGATGTCACCGTGCCGGAAGCCTTCAAGGCGGCCAATGGGGTGTTGCAGGGCGCGGTGGCGGGCATTGCCGAGGTGATCAATGTGCCCGGTTTGATCAACGTGGACTTTGCCGATGTGCGCACCGTGATGTCGGAGAACGGCATGGCGATGATGGGTTCGGCGGTCGCATCAGGGCCGGATCGTGCCCGTGTCGCGGCCGAGCGCGCGATCGCCAGCCCGTTGCTGGAAGATATGGATATGACCGGTGCGCGCGGTGTGCTGGTGAACATCACTTCCTCAAGCCAGTTGAAGCTGAAAGAGATTGATGATGTGATGGAGTCCGTCCAGTTCGCCGCAGAAGAAGCGACCGTGATCGTCGGCTCGGTGTTTGATGAGAGCATGGGCGATGAGTTGCGCGTGACCGTCGTGGCGACCGGGCTGGGGGTTCCGCTGGCACGCAAGCAACCCAAGCCTGAGATCGTCTATCAGAATCAGGACTTTCAAAGAACCGGCACGCATGATGAACCGGTCGCCAATACCGGCGTGAACTATCCGGAACTGGATACCCCGGCCTTCATTCGAAGCGGGCGCAGGGCGGCGGTGGATGCGATGGAGAAATCAGGCATGGACATGCTGGATATCCCGTCATTCCTGCGTAAACAGGCAGACTAAAATCAGGATTGTGGACTGAGGACTGAGGAAAACCTAACCCCTCCCAACCTCCCCTTGTCAGGGGAGGAGCCGCTCCGCTCTCCCCCTGACAAGGGGGAGCTGGAGGGGGTTGCCTTTCCTCGCACCTCAGTCCTGCTTGAGTCCTGTGGTAAAATCATTTCATGATTTCGGTAATCAAATCAGCGATGGTCAAACAACGCACTTTAAAAAATTCAGTCAGCGTGACGGGGGTCGGCTTGCATAGCGGCGAGAAGGTCACGCTCGGTTTGCATCCTGCCCCGGCCAACACCGGCATCGTGTTCCGCCGGGTGGACGTAAAGCCGGTCGAGCAGATCCGTGCGCGAGCCGAGCTGGTGCACGATACACGTCTGTCAACCTGCATGGAGCAAAACGGCGTGCGGGTCGCTACCATCGAGCATCTGATGTCGGCGCTGGCCGGCTTGGGGGTGGACAATGCTTACGTCGATCTGGACAGTCCTGAAGCGCCCATCATGGACGGAAGCGCCGGAACGTTCGTGTTCCTGCTGCAATCGGCCGGGATCGTCGAACAATCCGCCGCCAAGAAATTCATCCGCATCAAAAAGACCGTGGAGGTGAAGCAGGGCGACAAATGGGTGCGTTTCGAGCCCTATCATGGCTACAAACTGACCTTCACGATCGATTTCGCCCATCCGGTGTTCACCAATACCAGGCAGCATGTCACCGTGGATCTCGGCGAACATTCCTATGTTCACGACATCAGCCGGGCGCGTACTTTCGGTTTTATGCATGACGTGGAAAATATGCGCGCACAGGGCCTGGCACTGGGCGGCAGCCTGGACAACGCCATCGTGATGGACGATTATCGGGTGCTGAATGCCGACGGATTGCGCTTCGAGGATGAATTCGTCAAGCACAAGGTGCTCGACGCGATCGGCGATCTCTACTTGTTGGGATACCCGTTGATCGGCGCGTTCTCCGGCTATAAATCCGGTCATGCCCTGAATAACGCCCTGCTGCGGGAACTGCTTGCCGATGAACAGGCCTGGGAGTTCGTCACGTTCGACAGCGTCGAGGACGCCCCTGCGTTCCTGGGACTGCAATTGCAGGCCGCCTGATCCCGGCAAGAAAATGGCGGGTTTATAGGAACCTCTAAAAATTCATTTTTGCGGGATGAAGCGCAAGGAGCCGAGCAGCGAATGACGAGGCATATCAGATTGATAGACGAGGAATGAGCGAGCATGCGACGCAGCGATTCGCCCGGAAAATGAATTTGTAGAGGTTTCCTTATGTTGATCCTGCGTTTATTTCTGGTACTGGTCACACTGCTGCTGGTGCTGAGCGGCGGGATGTATTTCTTCACGCGCGATCGCCGCTATCTCAAATTCGCCTGGCAGACGCTGCGCTTCACCGCATTTCTGCTGTTGGTCTTCTTGCTGCTGTTCGTGCTGGAGCGCTATGTGCTGATAGGTTGGCGGATTCTGCTTTAACCCTTGTTTCGGGCCATCCTTTCCAGCGCGGTTTTGAGCGGCGAGTTGGCCATGCCCAGACTGAGTCCGTTCAGTGCGTTTTGGGCGGTTTTACTAAGTTTACGGGGGGCAGGTTTGGGTTGGCTGCGATCGAAGGAAACTTGCACCTTTACCCGGATTCCGCTAACCTCGCAACCCTTGTTTTGCAACTTGACGACCAGTTCCGGTGCACATTGACGTAATTTGGCGGCGATGGTGGCGTTGGCCACAGCGATGCTGAGCGTGCCCAGTTGCAGGCTTAGTACTTGGGCGGATTGCACAAGATTGGGCGGCGCGACACTGATGAGGTGGCTATGCAAGGCTGTCAGGGCTTGCGCTTTGGTCAGTAGCGGGCGCAGTTCCTGAGCGCTGTTTAATAGCGATTTGAGTCGTTGCGTCACAAGGTTAGGTTTACAAAGGAAGGGGAAGAGATGAATATTATTCTAGTTTCCAATCGCTTGGCAAAGACTCGCAGCATTACGCTGGGAGGATGGCAGGTTCTGTCATTGATGCTGATGCTGTTCGGATTGATGCTGGGTGCGGCGTTTGCCTTGCAATACTCGCTGGTGCGCTTTGCTCCGGAGGGATTGGGCGAGGGGATGCGCATTTTGCTATCCAAGGCCTATGTAGACGAGCGCCAAAAACAACAATCCAATCTGTTCAGTAGTCTGGATACCATGGCGAGCCGGATCGGGCAGATGCAGTCGCAGGTGCAGCGTCTGGACGCGCTTGGGGTGCGCCTGGCCAAGCTGACCGGGATGAAACCGGGTGAATTCCAGTTCGATCAGATCCCCGCGCAAGGCGGACCGCTGGTGATTTTGCCGACCCAGGAAATGTCGGTGAACATTTTGGATCAGCAACTGAACAGGTTGACACAGGTGGTCAATGATCGCAGCGACAAGTTGATGGCTCTTGAAACAATGCTGTTACAGAATCAATTGAGCCGCAAATTACTGCCCTCTATCCCGCCCGTCACCGTGGGCTGGTACTCCTCGAACTTTGGCTGGCGCATAGACCCGTTTACCGGTGCCAATGCGATGCACGAGGGGGTGGATTACATGGTGGATGCCGGAACCGCGATCCATGCCTCGGCAGGTGGCGTGGTGGCCTTTGCAGACAGTCACCCCCAGTATGGTAATATGGTCGAGATAGATCACGGCAATGACATCATCACACGCTATGCGCATGCATCGAAATTGCTGGTGAAGGTTGGTCAAGTGGTGCGGCGCGGTGAGAAGATCGCCGAGGTGGGAAGTACCGGGCGGTCTACCGGTAACCACTTGCACTTCGAAGTTCGCTATCAGGGTACCGCCCAGAATCCCGTGCGCTTCCTGCAAAAAGCCGCCAGTTAATAGGGATGGTTATTGGTGGGGGTGAGGGTGAGGTGTAGATCGCCTCACCCTTTATTATTTGTAATTGAGAAAATTAAAACATGATTTCCAGTTTGCTGAAAAGTATTTTCGGTAGCCGCAACGATCGCCTGCTCAAGGAATACCGCGCTACCATCCAATCAATCAATAAGCTGGAAGCCGATATCGCCAAATTGAGCGATACTGAACTACGCAGCAAGACCGGCAGTTTCAGGCAGCGTTTTGCGCAAGGCGAATCACTGGATGCGCTGCTGCCGGAGGCGTTTGCCGTGGTTCGCGAGGCAAGCACCCGCGCGCTGGGGATGCGTCATTATGATGTGCAACTGATCGGCGGGATGGTATTGCATTATGGCAAGATCGCCGAAATGCGCACCGGTGAAGGCAAGACGCTGGCGGCAACCTTGCCGGCTTACCTGAATGCGATCTCCGGCAAGGGCGTGCATGTTGTTACCGTGAATGATTACCTGGCCAGCCGCGATGCAGAGTGGATGGGCAAGCTGTATCGCTTTCTTGGCTTGTCGGTGGGGGTGATCCTGTCGCAGATGCCGTCAGACGATAAACAGGCTGCCTATGCCGCCGACATCACTTACGGCACCAACAACGAATTCGGTTTCGATTACCTGCGTGACAACATGGCGACGCAGGTTGGCGAACGTTTTCAGAGGCCGCTCAACTATGCCATCGTGGACGAGGTGGACTCGATCCTGATCGACGAGGCTCGTACCCCGCTGATCATTTCCGGGCAGGCCGAAGATAACGTGGATATTTATGTGCGCATCGATAAACTGGTGCCGCAGTTGGTTCGACAGGCAGGCGAAGCCGAGGCGGAAGGCCCGGGTGACTTCAGCGTGGATGAGAAGAATCACCAGATCCTGCTGACCGAATCCGGCCATGAGCATGCAGAGAGCATCCTCACCGAGGCGGGATTGCTGCCGGTTGGCGGCAGCTTGTACGATCCCGCGAACATCACCCTGATACACCATTTGTATGCCGCATTGCGCGCACACAACTTGTATCACCGCGATCAGCATTATGTGGTGCAGGACGGCGAAGTGGTGATCGTGGATGAATTCACCGGCCGCATGATGTCCGGGCGCCGCTGGTCGGAGGGGCTGCATCAGGCGGTGGAGGCGAAAGAGGGTGTGGCCATCCAGAGGGAGAACCAGACGCTCGCATCGATCACTTTCCAGAATTATTTCCGCATCTATCACAAGCTGGCAGGCATGACCGGCACCGCGGATACCGAGGCATACGAGTTTCAGCAGATATACAACCTGGAAACCGTGATCATCCCGCCGCATCGCCCGACCATCCGCAAAGACCAGATGGACAAGGTATATCTCACCGCCAAGGAGAAATATCGCGCCGTGATCGAGGATATCAAGGACTGCTATGAGCGCGGCCAGCCGGTGCTGGTGGGAACGACCTCGATCGAGAATTCCGAATTGCTGTCGGGGTATCTGGAGCAGGATCAGATGCCGCATCAGGTGCTGAATGCCAAGCAACATGCGCGGGAAGCGGAAATCATCGCGCAGGCCGGACGGCCCAAAATGGTGACCATCGCCACCAACATGGCCGGCCGCGGCACGGACATCGTGCTGGGCGGCAATGCCGAGAAGCAGATTGATCTGGTTCGAGAAGATGCCGGCATGGATGAGGCAGCCAGGGAACAGCGTATCGCCGAGTTGAAAGCCGAATGGCAGCAACTGCACCAGCAGGTATTGGACAGCGGCGGGCTGCATATCATCGGAACCGAACGCCACGAATCGCGCCGGGTGGATAACCAGTTGCGGGGACGTTCCGGACGCCAGGGCGACCCGGGTTCCAGCCGCTTCTATTTGTCGCTGGAAGACCCGCTGTTGCGCATTTTTGCCTCGGATCGAGTCGCGGCGATCATGAACAGATTCAAGTTGCCGGAAGGCGAGGCGATCGAGCATAGCTGGGTGACCCGCGCCATCGAGAATGCGCAGCGCAAAGTAGAGGCGCGCAACTTCGATATGCGCAAACAGATTCTCGAGTACGACGATGTCGCCAATGATCAGCGCAAGGTGATCTATCAGCAGCGCAGCGAGTTGCTGGAAAGCGTGGATATATCCGAGACCATCCAGGCGATGCAAGAAAGTGTGCTGGAAGACACCATCAGCCAATACATCCCCCCGCACGCGATGGAGGAGCAATGGGATGTGCCCGCGCTGGAAAAGGTGCTGGCCGCCGAGTTTCTCCTGGAGTTGCCGTTGGTGCAGTGGCTGGAAAAGGAGAAGCAGTTGAACGAAGAGGGTTTGCGCTCACGCATCAGGGAGCAGGCCCGGCGGCAATATCTTGCCAAGGTCGAAAAGGCGGGTGCGGAAGCCATGCATCATTATGAGCGCGTGATCATGCTGCAAAGCCTGGACGTGCATTGGCGCGAGCATCTGGCTGCGCTGGATCATCTGCGCCAAGGCATCCATTTGCGCGGATATGCGCAAAAGAATCCCAAGCAGGAATACAAGCGCGAGGCTTTCGAGCTGTTCGCGATGATGCTGGAAGCGATCAAGCGCGAAGTGACGCAGGTATTGATGACCGTGCAAGTGCGCAGCGAGCAGGATGTCGAGGCGGTGGAAGCGCCCCCGGCGCCGGAGAATGTGCAGTATCATCACTCCGACTATGATGAGGCGTTGGCTCAGCCATCAGACGCCCAGTCAACCGGTGAAGAGCATAAACCGTTTGTGCGCGAGGGGCTGAAGGTAGGCCGCAACGACCCGTGCCCGTGCGGATCGGGCAAGAAATACAAGCAGTGCCATGGCAAATTGAGTTAACTTGTAATTCCCCGCAGTCTTGCTGCGGGGGCAACGCAGGCTAAAAAAATGGAAGTGACGTAGTGACGTAGCCCGGATGTAGCGCAGCGAAATCCGGGGTTTGGTGGGCGTGGCCGAAGCCTGTCCTGAGCCTGTCGAAGGGTTCCCCCGGATTCCATTGCATTACATCCGGGCTACGCCCGCTCAAGCTTCTCTGATACCCAGCGTTCTTGGCGCGGGGTGGTTCATTTGATAAGGGAGAATGTGATGTCATTAATTATTGATACGCTGCAATCCTCAACGATTACCGAAGAGTTGAGCGATGCCGAAGTAGAGATTCTTGCCAGCCTGTTCGAGGTGCGCGACTATGCAGCGGGTGCGGCTATCGTCAAGCAGGGGGACGAGCATCCTGACAATCTGTATATTCTTGCGCATGGCGATATCGAGGTAAAGATCAAGAGCGGCACCGAGGAATCCACTATTTACATCCTCAAGCCCGGCGATCTGGCGGGGATCATCAACTTCGTGGGCGGCACGCAGAGCAGCGCGACACTTTACGCGGTCGGCAATACCAAGGTGTTGAGCCTGGGGCGGGCCAAGTTCGAGACGCTGATCAATTCCCATCCGATGATAGTCTACAAAGTGATGCGCGGCGTGGTGCGCAACGTGCATGGCATCGTGCGGCGGGTAAACAGCGAAACCGCGGAGTTGAGCAACTATATCTATCGCGCGCGCGGCCGTTATTAGCTGGTAGCTTGTAGCCCGTAGCTACCAGCTACAGGCTCCCAATACTTAGGGTTAGGACACGTTCATGCCGGTAAATCTGACCTCGCCCGTTGCGGCACAACTGTTGCCCGTTGCGGGCGTTTCTTTGGGCATCGCGGAAGCGAATATCAAACGCCCGGATCGCAAGGACCTGCTGGTGATGCAATTGTGCGATGGCGCACGGGTTGCGGGTGTGTTCACCAAAAATCGTTTCTGCGCCGCGCCGGTGATCGTCGCGCGCGAGCATCTGGCAAAGCCGGATGGCATACGCGCGCTGCTGGTCAACACCGGCAATGCCAATGCCGGCACCGGCGAGCAGGGCATGAGTGATGCGCGTACCACTTGCGCGGCACTGGGCGGTTTGCTGAACTGCAAGGCCAGTCAGATTCTGCCGTTCTCCACCGGAGTGATCATGGAGCCGTTGCCGGTGTCCAGGATAGCCGCGGGCCTGCCTGCCGCCGTCGCGAACATGCGCGCGGATAACTGGTTCGATGCGGCGCAGGCGATCATGACCACCGACATCGTCGCCAAGGCGGTCTCCAGACAGGTGTTGATCGACGGCGTGACCATCACCATCACTGGCATCGCCAAAGGTTCCGGCATGATCCACCCGAACATGGCGACCATGCTGGGCTATATCGCCACCGATGCGGCAATCGCTCAGCCGATGTTGCAGCAGATGGTTAGCTTGGCCTGCGATCGTTCGTTCAACTGCATCACCGTGGATGGCGACACTTCCACCAACGACGCGCTGATGCTGATCGCCTCTGGAAAATCTGCGCTGCCCGAAGTGCGCGACCCAAACAGCAAAGCCTACAGCGCATTGCTGGCAGCCATCACCGAAGTCGCGATTTACCTCGCGCAAGCCATCGTGCGCGACGGCGAAGGCGCGACCAAGTTCATCACCGTGCGTGTCGAGGGCGGCAAGAGCGAGGCCGAGTGCAAACAGATCGGTTACGCGATCGCCCATTCGCCGCTGGTCAAGACCGCGTTCTTCGCTTCCGATCCCAACCTCGGACGCATCCTCGCTGCGATCGGTTATGCGGGCATAGACGATCTGGATGTCGCCGAGCTCAATCTGTATCTCGACGAAGTGCTCGTCGCCGAAAATGGCGGCCGCGCCGCCAGCTATCGCGAGGAAGACGGCCAGCGGGTGATGCAGCAGAGCGATATCACGATACGGGTGGTGCTGAATCGTGGTGCGGCGGCTGCGACGTTGTGGACGTGCGACTTTTCTTACGATTACGTCAAGATCAACGCGAGCTATCGCAGCTAGTTTGTCATTCCCGCCCTTCGACAGGCTCAGGATAAACTGGCCTTCGGCCAGGCGGGAATCCAATCAGCGTAGGGTGCGTTTCACGCACCATGGTGCGCACAGCGCACCCTACTATTGCCGTTCGTGTTGAGTAGGCCAAAGGCTGTATCGAAACATGAATGACCAAAACCAACATCGCCGGGGGTAGCCCGGCAGCTAGTCACTTTCTTTTGCTTCGCCAAAATAAAGTAACCAAAGAAAAGGCGACCCCGGTTTACCGCCCCTGCGGGGTTCCCTGCGTTGCTCGACTGGTCAGGCGGCTGCGGAACTCGCGCTACGCGCTCAGACAGTCCTCGCCGACATCCCCTGACCAGCCTCCGCTACTCGGCGGCGCACAGGGGATGAAAAACAAAATACCAAAACCAAACGTAGAGTGGGCACGTTGCACCCACTCTCCTAGACATAAATCATTCGAGTCCAGCGTGAAGCCCATAGTCAAAACAATTTGACTCCGGTACATTGGAGTCCACTTTTGGTATGACAGAAGGAGGAAGTAACGATGATGAGTTTTGATCAAAAAACTGAACTTTTACTAAATCAGCTTAAGGATAAACATGCTGAGTTCGAGGTATTGATTGCGAGATACCGCTTAGCAATAACTGACTTTGAGAGGTCTACGCAAGGTGACATGTATACATATCCACCCGAGTATTGGATTCTTGTAATTAGATGCGACGCTCTCGTTAAGTTACGAATAATGCTTGAAAGCAATTTTAACTACATCGAAACATTATCTTTGCTGGCAACCACGAGGTATATATTTGAGCTTTCGATTTGGTTGAAAGCGATACGCATGAACCGCCAGTATGCGATTTTTTACGTGTATAAACTCATTGATGGTGCTGAAGAACATAATGGCGATTTCTTGAAACAAGTTAAATCTGAGATTGAGCTGTTGCGATACTTTGCGGCAAGAGAAGATCATCTTCAAAACGACATCACTAAAACGCTTACAGCGCAAAAAGCCTCTCCCGCAGAGATAGTTTCAGCTAGGAAGCGAATTTCTAACCAGATTGACGAGGAAGCCAATCGCAAATTTTGTGTTTACTATGAAGAAGCCAAAGTAAGGGGCTATGGGCTACAGGCAAACCTTGTCGAAGAGCAAATACTCCCGCATGCGATACGGGAACACTTGGACTCTAAAAGCTCGAAGGAGAAATATGAGAAACAGTGGGATCAGGTTTTGAAAGCAACAACTAAGCGCTGGAATTGGAAAGATATGGCGGAGAAAGTTGGGCTTAAGGACGAGTACGAATACATATACTCTTACACTAGTCGGTTGTTACATGCCAAGCCTTCAAGCTTAACTACCAATCAAAAGTCTTTAGAGTCGCCCGAGGTATATATATTTTTGCGTTACAGCTTGGGGAAAATCTCTGAAATTATTGAAGAATGTAATGCTGATCCATTACAAAGCAGGCTTCACTAATACTGCAAGAATGCTAAAAAGGTCAGGCTCGTGATGTTTTAGCCAAGTAGGGTGGGCACTCCGTGCCCACGCGGAAG
>DATBWQ010000132.1:0-6969 GCA_036514695.1 Gallionella sp.
AGACTCTGTCTTCAAATATGTAATCCTCAATAGTCAAATGGCTATGCAAAGCTCGCCCGACATGGTGGGCAGAGCCCACCCTACAAGAAAGCGCCGGGCTAAACAGCGGCACTTTTGCGCGCAACGAGGAACAGCGACCCACCTGCCGGGAAACGAAAACCCAAACGGGTAAACATCAGCTCCACGGACATGATTGCGCCCAGCATGAGATTCGCTACCCTGCCGATCCGGAGTTCGGCCATCGGGTCGTGACGGCCATCTTTATTGTTTTTGTCGAAGCGGCGTGACAGCCACATCAAAGGCAACAGCAGAGCAACGAAAGACCCGCTGTCCACGAAATCAAAACCCGCATTTGATACCTTCTGTTTCAACTCCTTCGCAGTATAGCGGCGCACATGACAGGCCATTTCGTCCTGGCTGCTCCAGAGAAGCGGATGTTGCGGCACGGTCAGAACCAGGATGCCACCCGGTTTGAGGGCCAGACATATCTGCGTCAGCACGGTGGAATCTTCTTCTATATGCTCCAGGACATCGAAGGCGCCGAGCGCATCAAAATGTGAATCGAATGGGATATTACGCGCATCCATTTGCATGAATTGCGCGCCGGGCACGCGATGCGCTGCATATTGCAGGCCGGTGCTGTAAATTTCCGCGCCGGTCAGTGAGGCAGCAGGAAAGGCGGATGCAATCCCGGAAAGCACGAAGCCGGTGCCGCAACCTATCTCCAGAAATGATTTCAGGGCCGGGCAATGCTGCTTGAGCAGCAGCAGGATCAAAGTGTTGCGCGACTGGAACCAGAAATTGCCCGCTTCCAGGCTGGCAAGCTGTTCAAAATACTCCGGTTGAAATCCCTCGCTGGAATCTGCAAGCTCTGCTGCCAGCGCGGGAAAACCGTTCACTTGCGGTGGCGCATGACCGCATGCCGGGCAATCCCAGCCGCTGCTGTCAAAGCGGGCGTTGCATGCGCTGCAAATTTTCATCCCAAATAACCCATTAGGCCGGATGGGCGAAGAAATGAATGCAGGATTTCTCCCTCCGGTCGAAATGACAAGGCGTTGTCATCCCGAACGAACGTGAGGGATCCTGGTTTTGGCACCCCCACGTTCAAAACGCCTAAGCCGGACAAGCCGGAACCAAAAAGGATTGTCATTTCGACCGAAGGGAGAAATCTTGGTGTTTTTGCCATGGTCAAGGAAATCAAGATTCCTCTCTGCGTTCGGAATGACAAGTTTCTATATTTTGCTTAAAGAGCATATCTTGCAACATGTTGTTTTTGCCTGACAATCATGGGAGTCTTGTCAGGTTTTGATATCATTTGGTTTGTAAGAGACTAACGGGCTTTCTGTGTTCATATCAAACCGGAATAAATCAGTTGGCGAAGAATTCGCTGATAGCGGCACAGACACGAGAGATGTCATCTTCGCTCATTTCAAAGAACAGCGGCAGGCGCAACAGACATTCACTCAGGTCGTTGGTCATTAGCATGGTGCTGCCCTCCCGGCCATATTTGCGTCCTGCCGGTGAAGAATGCAGCGGCACATAATGGAATACCGGAAGAATATCCTGTGATTTGAGATGAGCGATCAATTTGCTGCGCGTAGCCAGGCTATCCAGCAGGATGTAGAACATGTGCCCGTTGCTGTCCTCGTCAAAAGTGGGCAAACGCAGGCGCCCAGCTTGTTGCAGGCCGCCTAGCTGTGCGGCGTAAGATGTGCAGATGCCGCGCCGCTTGGCGATGATCTGATCGGCGTGTTCGAGTTGGGCGTAAAGAAAAGCGCTGACCAGTTCGCTGGGCAAATAGGACGAGCCGATATCCACCCATGTGTATTTATCCACTTCGCCACGGAAGAACTGGCTGCGGTTGGTGCCTTTCTCGCGAATGACCTCGGCGCGTTCGACAAAGCGTGCATCGTTCACCAGCAGAGCGCCGCCCTCACCGCTGATGATGTTCTTGGTCTCATGAAAACTCAGGCAGCCGAGATGTCCGATGCTGCCCAGTGCCTTGCCTTTGTAAGTGGAAAGCAGTGCCTGTGCAGCGTCCTCGACGACCAGCAGATCGTGCCTGGCGGCGATCGCCATGATGCGATCCATTTCGCACGGCACGCCAGCGTAATGCACCGGAACGATCACTTTAGTCCTGGCGGTGATGGCCGCTTCGATCAGCTTTTCGTCGATGTTCAGCGTGTCCGGGCGTATGTCCACGAATACCGGCACTGCGCCGCGCAGCACGAAGGCGTTGGCGGTGGACACGAAGGTGTAGGAAGGCAGGATGACTTCATCGCCGGGCTGGATATCGCAGAGTATCGCGGCCATTTCCAGCGCCCCGGTGCAGGAATGGGTGAGCAGTGCCTTGCGGCTGCCGAGCCTTTCCTCGAACCAGCGATGGCACAGCTTGGTGTAAGCGCCATCTCCCGAGAGATGACCTTGCGCAACGGCATCGGCGATCAGCGCCAACTCGCGACCGATGATGAAGGGTTTGTTGAATGGGATAGGTTTCATCCGAGATTGTCCATTAGCTATTCTCAATTTGGTTCTGAAGCGATGAAACCTTGTAGCCCGTATGCAGCGAAGCGGAATACGGGGAAGTTATGTGCGTTCCAGAAGCATCCCGGATTCCACTTCGTTTCATCCGGGCTTGTAAATGGACTATTTTGGTTCATTGCATCAACACAATAATCTGACGCGCTATTTTATAGGTAATCCGTGATCGAAGGTGGTTTCACGTCTCGCTGACAACTAACCCAGGGCGCGCTTCGGCTTCCTGCGTTGCCTCTGTCTGTCGTAGGGTGCGCTATGCGCACCAATGATAATGGTGCGTGGAACGCACCCTACATGATTATTGTTGTTTCAAATAGAACCCGGAATAATCCATGAATGAAGGTGGCTCCGAGCGCTGCTGAGCACTAGCCCATTGCGCGCTTCAACCTGCTGCGCAGCAATTGCCAGCGCAACTCGCGCGTGTCCTCCGGTTCAATCAATGCCAGCGTGGTCGCCGGCTGACCGCGCCGCAGGTAATAGCGGTCGAACACTGATTGGCGTATCCCCCACTTGTTCAGGAACTGTTTGCCGCCATCGTTCTTCTTCACCTTACCGGTGGATTTGCACTGGAAATGATAGACCAGCGAATCGCCCACGCCCAGAAAGATGCGGCAGCCTGCGTGCCACAGCTTCATCGAGAAATCGTTGTCGCTGCTCATGCCGGGCGAGAACTCGCTGCTGTAACCGCCCACCCTGAACCACCAGCGTTTGCTGACTAGCGTCGGCGGCCAGGTTGCGCCATACCAATCTGCCTTGTGATGTTGCGGCAGATCCGCGAGCAGTCCTGCCTCATCGAAATTTCCGGCATCGCTGCCGTAATCGCGCACGATCACGCATGGATTACCGGTATCGCGCGGCTCGATCATGGTGCCGGAGAGCATGAAGAGATCGGTATCCAGTAGCTTGAGTTTATTGGCCAGCGCCGTGTCCCAGCCGGGGCAGCAATACATGTCGTCATTCAGGTACAGGATGTAATCCTGCGTGGCATGCATCGCCGCCTCGTTCACGGCCAGGCAGATACCGATGTTCTGCGGTGAGGCAGTGTGCGTGATGCCCTGTTCGCGCACCCACTCCAGCGTGCCGTCGCTACCATCGTTGACATGCACGATGATCTGGTGTGCATGCGCGGAACTTTGCCGGATGCTGCGTATGCAGAGTTGCAGCAGCGCAAGATTGTTCCAGGTGGGGATGATGACAGAGAACATGTTTTATCTCAGTGTGTGGATTTACGTGCTCGGATTAATACGTTTTGTCCGGTATGCGGATTGATATTCTGTACGCGATATTCATGCAATTCTTTGCGATAGCTCCAGATCAGCAAACCGAGTTCATCCAGCCAAGTCAATTTGCCAGACTGCTGGTTCGTGCAGCTTACACGATACACCACGGCGGAACCTGCGGAGTAGGTGCGCGCCTCGGTGACTTCAAATCCCGCGCGTTGAGTGAGTCGCTGCAGCGATTCCACCGAGAACAGGTGCAGATGCCGAGGTGCTTCCCAGCCACGCCAGTACGCACCAAATTCGCCGGCACCGATACTCTTCACGTTTGGGGTGGTCATCACCAGCAACCCGCCCGGCTTCAGGATGCGCAGACTTTCGCGCAGCGTCGCAATCGGGTCGTACAGATGTTCGATGGTTTGGCTCATCGTGATCACATCGAAACTGTTTGCGGGCAGGGAGCATTGCATCAGATCACCGACGTGGGTTTTGATGCCATAGCGTGCAGTGACTTTTTTGGTTGCCTGGTCATCGAAATCAATGCCCTCGACCTGCCAGCCGCGTTTTTTCATCCGGTTGAGAAAGCGCCCCCCTCCGCAGCCGACATCAAGCAACCTGCCGGCAGGTAAATGCGCCAGCGTCATGAAGCGCAAATAGTTCGCTTCACGCTTCAGTCCGT
The DNA here is from genome assembly GCA_036514695.1 of Gallionella sp. GTDB lineage: Bacteria > Pseudomonadota > Gammaproteobacteria > Burkholderiales > Gallionellaceae > Gallionella. The sequence continues at coordinate 4,435 of DATBWQ010000132.1, forward strand.
TGACCATCCATAGCGGCAGCAGGCAAATCTTGATCAAGCGATGCGCCAGACTGAGCGTAGCTTTGGCGAAACGATTGCCTGATTTGCGCGTGTGCGTATGGTAAGTGGCGTAGGCCTTCCAGAGTTCATGCGGTGGTGGTGCAGGATCCAGCCAATGCACACCGCACTCAGGATTGGTACAACGCCGGAAACTCCATGTTCCGCTGAGATTGCCGTCCGGGTCTGAGATACCAGACTTGACGAGCGCACCCGTCGAGCCACACAGGTCACATACAGGTCGAGGTTCGCTTGTTATACTATCCACGTTTAGGGCACCTCTAAAAATCCAGATTTCATCTCAACTGCTGCGTTGCGGAAAAATTTCTTGCTTACATATCAATCATATGCGGCGCTGCAAAATTTTTTCCACGCCTTGCATTTGGGCGAACTCTGAATTTTTAGAGGCACCCCTTAGTCTATCGAATGGGCCAACGTGCGCATTCTATAACGACGCCCCATTATTTCAGAGGCAGGATGAAAATAATTCACATCGAGAGGCGCTGCGGGCCGGTCGGCGGGATGGTAGCCCCCCAGAATACGTGTGTGATTAGGATTTGGTGGCGGCAGAGTATGAGACAATTTGGCGGGTGCGGCCACCGTGACTTTGCCCCAGCGCAACTGTACCCGGGCTTTGCGAGCCGGTAGCGCTATGCGTCCGGGCTTGCTGGGCTTGCCCTTCTTTTCCCGTTGGCGTGGCACCTCGATTTGGGCTTCGCCCATCACGGGCAACGCTTCGAGGTGATCGAACAGTTTGGTCGATTGATCTCGAAGGCAGCGGTTGTAACGGGCACGGACAAGCAGGGGAATGTTGCGAGCCTTTCGCCGCCTATAATCGAATAGCTCGAACAGATCGCTTTCTCGATCCCCCACGGCGATCAGTTGGGTTTGGGGAACCGAGTTAGAGATCTCCCCCAACTCCTCAATGGTGCGCAGCCACCGATACGATTCCTTCTCCTCGATGGGCCGGTTCTGCGCTTTGTCTTCAGCATCGAAATGCGAGGCGTAAATCTCCGTACGCAGCACCCCCAGCGGCAGACCTTGCTCTCCCACCGCTAAGGTCGAATGCATCTTCAGCCCTTGGCTTAAGGCTCCGGTCTGGTTCTTGCCGATATCGCCCAGTCCGTTGCAGTGCAACCGTTCAGAGAAGTCCAGGTCCGTGGTGTCCTGAATGGCCAAGACTCGTTTGCACTCCTTCATCCGTCCGATGGTCTGCTTGCGATGCCCTTGGAGGATCCCTTGCGGACAGATCCCTTCGCGTTTACTTGCGATGAACCGATAATAGGCTTTGAGTTGGTGACGGTCGCCCGCGAAGCATTCGCTGTAGGATGCAGACGGATTGTGTGCCTTGGCGGCGGCAATGCGCCAGAGCCGTTTTTCGGCATCCTTATGACCGAATTTTACCTCCCCGAACTCGGCTTCGATCCAGCGCTCGTTATGCACGGCCTCTTCCAGACCCACCGACTCGATGCGCCCAGCCTCAGACGCCAAGCCCATTTCCCGCCGCCAGTGAGGATTGAGTTCACAGAGGTAGATATCCTTTCTGGAAGTCACCGGCCTTCTCGGCCCGCTCCTGGTGCGCCCGGTGCTAGCCCCAAGGTACAACCAGTTGGCGGCGCGATAGCAACCCCCTGAGTATTGCTCGCTATTGACAAAGCTTTCCACCAGCCAGGGCTCGATTCCATAGCGGTTAAAAAAATCACGCCCCAACCGCTCCATACACAGGCTCAGCACCCGACTGGCCAAGTTCTCGCAACGCACCTTTGGCCGGATCAGAAACCGCGTCATGTTGATCAGCCGCTCTTGAAACGCTTTGCGTGTGGGCTCATCCCATCCAATCCATTCATCTCGCGCCCGCAAGCGAAGCGCACACGAACCAAAACCCATCCCTCCCAGCCAACCGTGCTCCGAGCCGATCAAGTAACGCAACTGCCGGCCCACCAGCCGACAGTCGTGCAAAGGGTGTTCACTCAACATCAGCTCGTTCCATAGTCGAAAAAGCTCGTCATCCTCACTGCCCACTTCGACCAACTCCAACCCCTTCACTTGCTCCACGCGCGCTGGCACCCCGTGCGGCTCCGAAACCGAACCCTCCACTCGCCGCGGTTGCCAGCTCTCTCCATATACCCCGCGACGCTGCGGAAGCTGCCAATAGCCCTTGGCCTCCAGAACCCGCAACGCTTTTTGCACGCCCGCCACCCGCGGCTTGCCACAAGGGTCTTTCAGCGCCAGCTCTGCGCACAAATGCCGCGCCAACGCAAAGCGTCCCTTATCCTTGTTTCTCCCCAGCCAATCTCTTATCCTGCTTACAACTTGCGGGCTCGCCAAATGCTCCTGAATCGTTTGATTGGTTTTCATGCGCTTGGTATAGACCAAAGCGCGAACTTTGTCCAGTCAATTTTACAGGGGCTAGCGCAGGCCTAGCCCATCATCTTTGGCAACTGCATCGGGATCTTGAACCGGGCTCGGCGCGCGTTCATGGGGGTAATTTCACAGTTC
>DATBWQ010000133.1:0-6552 GCA_036514695.1 Gallionella sp.
GTCGAGGATTTTCAGGCGATGGCGGAGATGGTGAAGTCCGGATTCCCGATTCCGCCCGAGGCCGTCATCATGGCATCGCCTCTTTCTAACAAGGACAAGATACTGAAGATGATGAAGGAGCAACCGCAGGTTTCTCCGCAGCACCAAAAGCAGATGGAGCAGATGCAGGAGGGAATGCAAAAGGCGGGCGAGGAAGTGCAGAAACTCACGCAGGAGAACCAGGCGCTAAAACAGGATCAGCAGACCGAGATGGCAAAACTGCAAGTGAAGCAGCAGGCTGACATGCAGGAGTTGGCGCACAAGAAAGAAGTTGCCGCGTTCGAGTTGCAACTTCAACGCGAAAAGGCTGCGGCAGAGATTCAGTTGGCGCGCGAGAAGGCCGAAGCAGACATTGCCCTCAAGCGCGCCATTGCTGAAGCCGATATTGAACTTGAGCAGATGCGCCTTGGGATGGATGCGCAGAAAACCGCCGTGACGCTTGAGCAGGAAGATAAGCGCATGGCGTTCGACCGCGAGCAAGTGCAAAAAGCCGATGCTGACAAAGCGAAGGCAGAAACCGGCAAGCAGAACGAGAAGGCCGCGACCGACCTGAATCCGAAGATCCTTGCCACGCTCGAAAAGGTGGTGGAATCATCGAAAGCCAAGTCCAAGGTCATCACGATCAAAATGCCGGATGGCCGCGAAGCAACCGCCACGGTGAACTGACGTGGCGGGCGAGGTAAAACATTCCACGACCGCGACGGGCGGTGAATCCGGCACCCTGCGCGGCCAGGCCGCTTGGAATGCAGATCACACGATAGACGCAGCCGCACTCAAGACCGCGCTTGCGATCACGACCGAGGATGTCGTGTTCCCATCCAATACCGCGTCCGAAACAGATCATCACGTCACAAGCGACGTTGTTTCCGCAGGGTGGATCAGCGGCGGTTTGGTCACCGATGCGGGGGGCGGGAATGTCAACATCGCGGCAGGTGAGGGGCTTTTCCGTGTCTCTGATTCCCCTTCTGCTGATTTACGCTACGAGGAATGGGGCGCGGTTGCAGGACAGGCAATCCCGAACAATACCGAACGCTATATCTATGTCGCCTATAACGCGGGAGTGCCTTTAGTCACCATCGGGACTTCTGAGCCAACCGATGTAAATACCAATGTTCTCCTGTACGAAGCGCATAACATCAGCGGCGTCCTTGCGATACACAGCATCCGCCGCCCCGCCGGGGATTCCGTCGGACGGCTTTACAACTGGATGCACGGCGCGGTTGGGGTTCTGGTCGAGTCAGGGGCCGAATTTTCAGATCCCACTTCGCCTTCCAGAAAAATAGCCATTTCGACAGGAACCACATGGGGAACGGACTTCGATTCGATCACCATCCCGGCATTCGACAGCAGCGTGGCGGGGACTTTCACAAATTACTACCGCAACGGCGCTAACTGGACGAGCGAGACAGCTCAGACCAATTGGGAAAATACAAAGTGGGACAATAATTCAGGCACCCTCGCTACCATGTCTGCGGGGTTTTACTCGAATCGTTGGGTCTACATCACTTTCACCGGACAGGTTGGTGTCCTCTACGGGCAAGCCGAATACGCCAATTCCAGCGATGCGGAACTGGAATCGTCCCCCTCAACTGTGCCGGTTGAGTGGGGGTTCGACGAGCACGCGGTCAGCGTTGTAAGGATCACGTTCCAGAAATCTGCCAGCGGATATTATTCAATCTCGGACTTGAGGCCGCGAATCGGGCAGGGAGCGCAAGGCGCGCAAGGTGTAATAGGCCCCACTGGGCCTTCTGGTGCATCCGGTCCAGCAGGGTCAACCGGCGCAATCGGCCCAACCGGGGTAGGACTTACCGGACCCCAAGGCCCCACAGGCATAGGGCTTACCGGACCTTCTGGCCCATCGGGGCCTTCCGGTCCTCAAGGCCCTATCGGCCTAACAGGGCCTACGGGACTTGGACTTACGGGTGCCCAAGGCCCGACAGGCGCAATAGGGCCTTCCGGTCCAACCGGACCAAGCGGCGCGGGGACCACTGGCGCGCAAGGTCAGACAGGAGCCATTGGCCCGACCGGAGTAGGTCTCACAGGCCCGCAAGGCGCTACGGGCGCGAATTCCACGGTAGCGGGTCCAACGGGGCCTTCCGGGCCCGCAGGGCCTACTGGCGTAGGGCTTACTGGTGCCGCAGGCGCTACGGGCGCTATAGGCCCCTCTGGTCCTTCAGGCCCGAGCGGTCCTGCTGGCCCAACCGGAGAGCAAGGGGCCACAGGGGCAGCGGGCGGGGGCCCGAGCGCAAGAACCGTTCTCGCGGGCATCAACACAGGCACCGCGACAGCCGTAACTATGCTCACGCATCCATCGCTGTTTTTCACGGTCACGACCGGAACGCACATGTTCCAGTTCCGCATACCGTGGAATTCTGCCTCTGGCACCGTGGGCCTTAAATTGGGACTTATTTTCCCGGCGTTTTCATCGACAAATGTTGCTGTCAGGGCACCTGTCGCGGCCTCTGGCGTGGCGTCAGAACAGCAAGGCTGGATTTCAGGTTCTTCAGGGGTTGTGATTTTCGGTTCTGCGCCAAGTCTTTTGATGAACTACGCGCACATTGACGGGGCGATTACTTTCACCGCCGCAGGAACCCTTCAAGTCATCTACGGCGCAGAGGTTGCAACAGCGTCATCAGGGATTAGATTGATGGCTGGGGGCTGCGGGATAATCTGGGCCATGCAATAGTTTCAGATGCAGGTTCCCTACAAACTGATTGCTGCGGTCAAGACGCAATATAGACACGCGCAAATGGCCGAGGCCGTGAAACGCAACTATCCGAGATTGCAACCCGTTCCCATCGTCGAAGGACAGTCAATCTCAATTGCTTGCTATGGCCCATCCCTTGAAGATACCTGGCGCGACATCACGCACCCGATTATCAGCGTTTCAGGGGCGCTTCATTTCCTTGCCGAACGCGGTATCGTTCCTGACTATCATGTAGATTGCGACCCGCGCCCGCACAAGATCAAGCATCTTCAGCCTATCGTCCCGAACGTCCATTACATCATGGGTTCGTGTTGCCACCCCTCGACATGGGACGCGCTGGAAGGACAGAAGGTAAGCCTTGTCCACTTTTATATGTCAGACCAGACTTCAGGATGGCTCGCTGAAAACGATCCAGGGGCCGGACTCATACATCCGGGTTCCACGGTTGGGCTATCGGCGGTGCACGTCGGCGGGATGCTGGGCTACCGGCACTTCGAGATTCACGGCATGGACGGCTCGATCCGCGATGGCAAGCGGCACGCTGGGCCGCACTACGGACATCCTCAAGGCGGCATCACATGGAACGCAGGCCATGTGAAATATCAAACCAGCCAGATCATGTCCAATGCCTGCGCAGAAGTCATCAACACTTTCAAGTTATTTCCTATCTTTGGCGTCTTTCACGGCTCTGGACTTCAGCAAGCACTGATCGACGAAGAATATGATCTGGATAACGTCGCCCTTGCAGGAACCCCAAAAGCGAGCATGGTGCGCGGTTACAAGGCGATTATCTTTGATGAAGTCAAGGCCGCCTGATGGCCGTATTTAATTCCGCGGTGTTCTACAGTGGCGTTTATTTCACGGACAGCGCAGTAAAGACAGGCACCGGAGGTATTGATCCAGGCGAAGGCAATAAGCGCCGCAGGATCATCAAACCAACTGGCCTGCTGCATCTTCCAAAGAAGGAGGGTCGCAAGGACGTTGTAGAACGCATTGAAGAATCGCGTGAGATACAAGCGGAGATTGCCGGAAGGCTTGCCAAGGACTTCGCGGCTGGAAATGCCGTTCTTGAAGCAGCGCAAACACTGGAAATGTCGGTTGCCGAGATCGACGCTGAAATAGGGATGATCCTGCGGAAAAAAATACGAACCGAGGAGGACGAAATGATCCTGCTGCTACTGATGGCGGCGGCTGTTGCATGAGCATTGAAAGCGCGCTGGCTCTTATCGAGTCCGTCAAGGACTGCAAGGTGCTCCTAGTCGGTGACACCATCATCGACGAATATCACTACGTCATGCCGCTTTCGCAATCCGCGAAAGAAAATCTCATCCCGGTCAAATACCGCAACAAAGAGCACTTCGCTGGAGGCGTGGATGCGGCAGCTGCCCACCTGCGCTCTTTCTGCAATCACGTTGACGTTGCAAGCGCAGGCCCGGCAACGCGCAAGGTCAGGTTTGTTGATGAGAACTACCTGCGCAAGCTATTCGAGATTCACTACCAGGATGGCATGGGCGGGCGCAAATGGCCTGCTCTATCAATCTATGACTGTGTGATCGCAGCAGATTTTGGGCATGGCGAGATCCGTGCCGCATCGAACCTTGATGGGGCCAAGTTCCTGGCCGTAAGCGCACAGACCAATGCGGCCAATCGCGGCTATAACCTCATCACCAAGTATCCGTCAGCAGACTACATCGTGATCGACGAGCCTGAAGCTCGGCTTGCCGCCGCCGACCAACATGGGCACATCGAGGACGTGATTCATAAGCTCGCACATGGGCGCTGCGAGAAGTTCGTTGTGACTCAGGGCAATCGCGGTGCAACTGGATACCAGAATGGTAATTTTTTCCACCAGAAAGGATTGACCGATCTGGTGCGCGACACGATGGGCGCTGGCGATGCGTTCTTCGCCGTTACAGCGCCTATGGCGATGACAGGGCACATGGATGATTTGCTGATGATCGGAAATGCCGCAGGAGCAATCAAGACCGGGATCGTCGGACATCGGGCAAGCGTAACCAAAGAGGCGCTGATTGATTTCCTCCGTACTCATTAAACGACCAGGAGCGCACAAATGCGCCTAGTGCTCGCTAACGGAGTATTCGACCTCCTCCACATAGCCCACATCAGTCATCTTGAGGAGGCGCGCTGCATGGGCGACTACCTCGTAGTCAGCCTCACGATGGACAAGTACGTTGGCAAAGAAGGTCGCCCGGTCATTCAGGAAATGGAGCGCAAGGAAATGCTGGAGTCACTGCGCTGCGTGTCTGCCGTGACGCTATGCAAGGATTCTCTGGAGGCGCTTGAGCATTGGAAGCCCACTATCTTCTGTAAGGGATTCGACAGGCAGAAAACGGGACTGCTAGAGTCTGAGATCAGGTATTGCGCCGCGAACGGTATAGAGATTCGCCATACGCGGGAGAACAAGTTGCACACCAGCGACATCATCGAAAGGATCAGGCAATGCGAATTTGCGTAACTGGAGGCTGCGGCTACAAAGGGTCAGTGCTGGTGCCAAAGTTGCTTGCAGCAGGTCATCACGTCAGAGTGATCGATACCTGTTGGTTCGGGCGTTGGTTGGAACCGCATGAACACTTGGTAGTGTCACAGGGGGATTGTGGCAAATACTTCATAGACACGGATACAGTCATCCACTTAGCTGCGGTGGCAAACGATCCGTGCGGAGAGCTGGACCCTAAGCTGGCGTGGGAAACAAATGTACTTGCAACGGCGAAGATGGCAGAGGTTTACTCACGAGGCGGAGTGAGACAATTCATTTACGCATCCAGTGCCAGCGTCTACGGCGCGCAGGATTTTGGCGAAGCCGTTGAAACGGATTACCTTCACCCGCTATCCGACTACAACAAGACAAAGATGTGTGCGGAGCGCGTACTGCTAAGTTACTCAGACAAGATGGCCGTTCAGATCCTGCGCCCAGCAACCGTATGCGGGTACTCTCCCAGGTTCAGGGCGGACGTGCTGGTGAACATGCTAACCATGAGGGCGTTGACAGATGGGAAACTTCACCTACTCAGTCCCGATCTTTTCAGACCAAACATCCATATTGAGGACATCACCGATGCCTACTTGTGGTTCCTCGACAGACCTAACCTCACCGGAATCTACAACGCAGGGTTCGAGAACTACACCATCAGGCAAGTGGCCCAGTTGGTTGCTGCGCGGCTCGGCGTTGGTATCACCGAGGCGGAGGGTTCGCAAGACAAGCGTTCGTACAGGCTGAACTCCAGTAAATTACTGGCTACGGGATTCAGGCCCAGGAAAACGGTAGCGAACGCGATAGACGAAATCGTTGCCAAGCACGCTGCTGGCAAATTGAAAGACGAGGACCAATGGCACAACCTGCGCTGGATGCAACGCAAAGCCGCCTAGGCTTCATCCAGCGTGTGCGTCAGTTCGAGCACCGACTGCTGGCGAACATGAAGGACATCTTCGTGCCAGTGCATCTGTCACTCGGGCAGGAATGGGTCGCGGCTGACATCCATGAGTACATTCGCAAGGAGGATTTCCTGTTCTCCACGCACCGCAACCACGCCGACTATTTTGCAAAGGGAGGTTCCGAGCAAAAGCTATGGGACGAGATTATGGGTCTGGAGAGTGGCGTGAACGCAGGTTTCTCGGGATCGCAGGGAATCAGCGATTCCAGTATCAACTTCCACGCTTCCGCTATCGTTGGTGGACTCGTTGGCGTGGCTACTGGCACAGCCTACGCATTGAAGATGGACGGCTCAAAGGCAATCGCCGTATGCGTAGTTGGAGATGGCGGTACTGAGGCCGGGGTGTTCTGGGAG
>DATBWQ010000134.1:0-9161 GCA_036514695.1 Gallionella sp.
TTCGCCATGATCGAGCCGCCGCGCGACACGATGCCGGTCATGCGCTTCGCGGTCAGCGGCACGTAGCGCAGCAGCACGCCGGAATGGATCGTGAAATAGTCCACGCCCTGCTCGGCCTGCTCGATCAGCGTGTCGCGGAAAATCTCCCAGGTCAGGTCTTCGGCCTTGCCGTTCACCTTTTCCAGCGCCTGATAGATCGGCACGGTGCCGATGGGCACCGGCGAGTTGCGGATGATCCATTCGCGCGTCTCGTGGATGTGCTTGCCGGTAGACAGATCCATCACCGTGTCGCCGCCCCAGCGGATCGCCCAGGTCATCTTTTCCACTTCTTCCTGGATGCTCGAACCCAGCGCGGAGTTGCCGATGTTCGCGTTGATCTTCACCAGAAAATTGCGGCCGATGATCATCGGCTCGGCTTCGGGGTGGTTGATGTTGGCGGGGATGATGGCGCGGCCTGCGGCCACCTCGCTGCGCACGAATTCCGGCGTGATCTGGTTGAACGTGGGGCGTAGGGGCGAGACTGCGTCCCTTTCGCCCGGAGGTTGTAGGGGCGATTCATGAATCGCCCGTACGGGGTGAAGGGAACCAGCTTGCCTGTTGGGCATCTGCGCGCCAAAATTCTCGCCGGGATGCTGTTTCAGCAGCATCTCGGATAATCCTTCTCGCTTTTGGTTCTCGCGTATCGCGATGTATTCCATCTCCGGTGTGATGATGCCCTTGCGGGCGTAGTGCATCTGCGTGACGTTCATGCCGGGCTTGGCGCGGCGCGGCGCGCGCTTCAGGTCGAAGCGCATCTCCGCAAGCCCGGGATCGTTCAGGCGTTGTTGCCCATATTCGGAACTGAGTTTGCCCAGCGTTTCGGTATCGCCGCGTTCGGCGATCCAGCCTTCGCGCAACGCAGGCAGGCCGGAGCGGATGTCGATCTTCACCGCCGGGTCGGTATAGGGGCCGGAGCAGTCGTACACGTAGATCGGCGGATTTTTTTCCGCGCCCATCCCGGTGGGTGTGTCGGCCTGCGAGATCTCGCGCATCGGCACCCGGATATCGGGGCGCGAACCCTCGACATAAACCTTGCGCGAGTTCGGCAACGGCTTGATCGCCGCCGCATCGACATGCGCATCTTCGGCGAGGAATCTGGTACTAAGGAAGGGAGTGTTCATGTGATGCTCCTAATGATGGGGAAGCATCGTGCGGATGCTTCCCTTTGCGGCATTATCCGCACAGGTTCAAAGGGACTTTCTCACTCCGTGCGCAACGCGCGCGAAGACCCCTAGCGAGTTGAGCAAATTACTGGAAAGGTGCGGTAAAAGCAAGGGCAATGGGTGCGATTCCCAGGGTAAACTTGTTCCCGGCAAAAAATGTAGGGTGGATAAGCGCAGCGCATCCACCTTGCCAGCGGCGTAGCCCGGATATAGCGCAGCGAAATCCGGGGTTTGGCGGGCGTGTCCGAAGCTCCCCCGGATTCCATTGCATTCCATCCGGGCTACGCCCGCTTCACCTTTCCGCCCGACATTCTGCGCGGCTTATTGCATACAATGCGCATCAGTCCTGTTCGGACTGCCCGTTAATGAATAGTGTTACAGATACAGCCAAACAGATGCCCGAGCCAAACAGATGCCAGAGATAGACCTGTCCCGTCGTGGCCTGCTGCAAAAACTTCTCGCAGGCGGTGCTGCGCTTGCCGTATCGCCCGCCGCCAGAGGCGCGCTCCTGGAGGGCAGCCTGGTCAATCCTTGCGGAGCGCCTCTCCCGCCACATCTGGCGGAGCATGCTATCGTGGCTGCTGCCTGGTCAGGCATAGACCCGGAGCGATGCTGGGACTGTCATGCGCATCTCGCCGGCACCGGCGATTCCGGCAGCGGCATATTCACTACGCCCGACATGGAAAGTTTGTGGCATCCCATGCAGTACATACAGCACAAGTTCTACCTGAATGCCGCCTGCACCCGAAAAGGGGCGGTGGACCGGAGCTATGTCGAGCGTTTGCATCACCTCGTTGGCGAATTCAAACCCGGTGTCAAGTTGCTGCTGTTCGCATTTGAGCAGGCGCATGACCAGGCAGGCCGGGCGATGCCGGAGCACACGGCGTTCCATGTGCCCAATGACTATGCCCGCGATGTTGCGCGCCGATATCCGCGTCACTTCGAATGGGTGTGTTCGATCCACCCATGCCGGACGGATGCGATAGACGCACTGGAATCCGCGGTTTCCGAAGGGGCGCGCGCAGTCAAATGGCTGCCTTCCGCGATGGGCATAGACCCGGCGTCGCCGAAGTGCGACGCCTTTTATCGCGCCCTCGCACGGCTGGATGTGCCATTGATCTGTCATGCCGGCGAGGAAGTGGCCGTGCATGGGGCAGCCGACAAGAATGCAAACAATCCGCTCAAATTGCGGCGCGCACTGGATGCCGGCGTGCGCGTGGTCATCGCCCATTGCGCCTCGATAGGCGACGACACCGATCTGGACAAGGGCGCGAATGGCCCGCGTGTGCCGAGCTTCGACCTGTTCTCCCGTATGATGGCGGAAGCGCGTTACCGGCAGCACCTGTACGCGGACATCTCGGCGGTCACCCAGCGCAATCATTCCCTGGAAGCCTTGCGTGCGATCATCGAACATCAGGATTGGCATCACCGCCTGCTCAATGGCTCGGACTACCCGCTGCCCGGCGTGCTGCCGCTGATATCTCCGCGCCTGCTTGCCAAGGCGGGCCTGCTCGACAGCGCGATCGTGCCGGTGCTGGACGAGATACAGAACTATAATCCGCTGCTGTTCGATTTCGTGCTCAAACGCAATTTGCGGGCCGGCACACAGCGGTTGCCGGTCAACATCTTCCACACCCGGGATTTTTTCTCAAGGAGAGCTTCATGAGCGGCCAGGAGGCCGCTCCTACCAAAGTGTCACTTTCAAATTGAAAATGGAATTACATTTGGGTGCCTCTAAAAATTCAGAGTTCGCCCAAATGCAAGGCGCGGAAAGAATTTCGCAGCGCCGCATATGTGTTATATGTAAGCAAGAAATTTTTTCCGCAACGCAGCAGTTGGGATGAAATGTGGATTTTTGAGGTGCCCATTTGAAGATGCGCCATTCCCTTGCCGATACCGTCACACCTCGCGAAGTCTGGTCCTGGGCCATGTACGACTTCGCCAACTCCGGCTACACCACGGTGGTCATCACCGCCATCTTCAATGCCTATTTCGTCTCGGTAGTGGCGGACAACCAGCCGTGGGCGACCTTTGCATGGACGGCAGCGCTGGCGGTTTCCTATGCTGCGATCATGCTCACCGCGCCTATCCTCGGTGCCTATGCGGATGCGTATGCCGCCAAGAAAAAACTGCTGGCGCTGACCACCATCGGCTGCGTGGCGTTTACCGCGCTGCTTGCGTTTGCCGGACCGGGCAGCCTGTGGCTGGCCATCCCGCTGATCGTGCTGTCCAATTTCTTTTACGGCAGCGGCGAGAATCTGGCGGCGGCATTCCTGCCGGAACTGGCGCGCGGACGCTCGCTAGGCAAAATCTCCGGCTGGGGATGGAGCCTGGGGTATGTCGGTGGCTTGGTCAGCCTGGGCGCCAGCCTCGCATATGTGACCTGGGCACAGGGACAGGGCCGGCAGGCTGCACAGTTCGTGCCGGTGACCATGCTGATCACCGCCGCGTTATTCGCGATCTCCAGCCTGCCCATCTTCCTGTTCCTGAAGGAACGCGCCGTGCCGCAACCGCACCGGCAGGGACTGAACCTGATCCAGGAATCTTTCGCAAGGCTCCGGCAAACACTGACTCACGCGCAGCATTACCGCGACCTGCGGCGTTTCTTCATCTGCACGGTGTTCTACCAGGCCGGCATCCAGACAGTGATCACGCTCGCGGCCATCTACGCGCAGCAGGCGATGCACTTCACCACCCAGCAAACCATCATGATGATATTCGTCGTCAACATCACCGCCGCGATTGGCGCTTTTCTGTTCGGCCATGTGCAGGATCGCATCGGCCATATCCCCACCATCGCATTGACCTTGGTCGGCTGGATCATCATGGTCGTCCTGGCATGGGCCGCGCAAGGCCCTGATATGTTTTGGGTCGCCGCCAATCTCGCGGGCATCTGCATGGGCGCCAGCCAATCCGCAGGGCGCGCGCTGGTCGGGCTGTTGAGTCCGGCCGCGCGGCGCGCCGAGTTCTTCGGGCTATGGGGACTGTCGGTCAAGCTTTCGTCGATATTGGGGCCGCTGACCTACGGCCTGGTAAGCTGGATATCGCAGGGTGACCACCGCCTGGCGATATTGATCACCGGCAGTTATTTTCTCGTCGGGTTGGCGATCCTGGTGGGAGTGAACGTCAGGCGCGGGAGACGTGCGGCGTTGCGATCGGCTTTTTAGTCTCTTGCCGGCCAAATGATCTCATTCCAGTTTGGTTCCGGCTCGTCCGGCTTAGTGACGTAGCCCGGATGCAGCGCAGCGAAATCCGGGGTTTGGTAGGCGTGGCTGAAGTTCCCCCGGATTCCATTGCATTCCATCCGGGCTACGCCCGCTGGCTAAGTGATCTCAATAACAAACGACAGGCTCCGATTTGGCCCCGGCACGTCCGGCGTGGGAGTATCCTGTATGTCAGGGGCGTGTTGAGCGTGCAGGGTGTGTGTTGCTATACTGCCAGCAGAAGGCATGATCTAACTATTGCAGCGATTCGGGAGAAAGAGATGCACAACATCGAACAGGCGCGCTTCAACATGATAGAACAACAAATACGTCCGTGCGATGTGCTGGAAGGCCGTATCCTGGAATTGCTCAAGCATGTGCGCCGCGAAAACTATGTGCCGAAGGGCATGAGGGAATTGGCTTTTGCGGATATGGAGATCCCGCTGGGATACGGGGCATCCATGTGGCAGCCCAAGCTGGAAGCGCGCGCCGTGCAGGAATTGCATCTCACCCGCAACGACCAGGTGCTGGAAGTGGGCACCGGCAGCGGCTATCTGTCCGCGCTGCTTTCAGCGCTGGCTGGACACGTCACCTCGGTCGAGATCGTGCCGCAGTTGAGCGCCGCAGCGAAACAGAATCTGGCCGCCGCGCGCCGCGACAACATCACCCTTGAGACAGGCGACGGGTCGCACGGCTGGGGCAACGGTGCGAGTTACGATGTCATCGTGCTGACCGGATCAACGCCGGTGTTGCCGGCAGCGTTCCAGAACAGCCTGAAAGCAGGCGGACGCCTGTTCGCTATCGTCGGCGATGCGCCGGTGATGGAAGCCAGGCTGATCACCCGCGTCGCTCCCGGCACCTATGAGACCGTCAACATCATGGAAACCTGTGTCGCGCCGCTGCAGAATGCGCAACAGCCCGATCGTTTCGTGTTCTGAACTTATAGCCCGAATGTTTCATGGAGCCGCACGCAGCCTTTGTAGGAGCGGCTTTAGCCGCGATGAACACTTACAGAGATAGCTCGGGATTGCGCAACAGGACGGTAATCTGTAGTATTAGCAAAATCTAATATACGAATTGCGCAAAAACCGATGAAAATAAATCCGTCAAGACTGCTGCTGGTGACTCTGCTCGGTGCGAGCAACTGGGCGCAGGCCGCCGACCTGCTGGAAACTTTCCGCGCCGCGCAGGCCAACGATCCGATATTCTCTGCCGCGCGGGCCGCACGTCAGGCCGGGCTGGAAAAGCTGCCGCAAGGCCGTTCCGCATTGATGCCCTCCGTCAATCTCAGCGCGAACAGCACACTCAACGATCAAACCACGCTGTATCCGACACCGCCTTTTCCGGGCGCGAGCGGCAATCGCCGCTACAACAGTCACGGCTATGGCGTGAACCTGGTGCAGCCGTTGTTCCGCCAGCAAAACTGGCTGGCGTATACCGAGTCCGAATTGCAGGTGGTGCAAGCCGAGGCGCAATTCAGGATCGCCGAACAGGATCTGGTGCTGCGCGTCGCGCAAGCCTATTTCGACGTGCTGATCGCGCAGGACAGCGTGCAGCTTGCAGCGGCGCAAAAGACCGCCATCTCCGAACAACTGGAACAAGCCAGACGCAACTTCGACGTAGGCAGCGCGACAATCACCGACACCCTCGAGGCTCAAGCGCGCTTCGACCTGACCGGCGCGCAGCAGATCGCGGTGCAGAACGATCTGGAGATCAAGCGACGCGCCCTGCAGCAACTGATCAACGCGATGCCGCAGGACCTCAAGCCCCTGGGCAAGGAATTCAAACTGGAAGCGCCGCAACCCGCCGACATGGAAAAATGGGTGGACGATGCGCAATTGAACAATCCGCAAATCGCGGCCGCCAGGGCGGCTGCCGAGCTGGCTGAAAAAGAAGTGGCGCGCAATCGCGGCGGGCATTATCCGACGCTGGACCTGGTCGCGAACTACTCGAAGAGCTATGCCAATGGCGGCACCTTCGGCGCGACCGACACCACCGGCAAGAGCGTGGGCGTGCAACTGAACATGCCGCTGTTCCAGGGCGGCGCGGTGAATTCCAGATGGCGCGAAGCGGAAGCGAATCGCGAGCGCGGCAAGCAGGAACTTGAAAATGCCCGCCGCAGCGCCGCGACGCAAACCCGCCAGGCTTATCTCGGCGTGGCCAGCGGCATCGCCCAGGTGCAGGCATTGCAGCAAGCCCTCGCCTCCAGCGAAAACGTTCTGGAAGCCAGCAAACTGGGGCAGGAAGTCGGCGTGCGCACCAACCTCGACGTGCTGAACGCCCAGCAACAACTCTTTGCGACCCGCCGCGACCTGTACCAGTCCCAGTACAACTACCTGATCAGCCAACTGCGCCTGAAAGCGGCAGTGGGCGTACTGGGCGAAGAGGATCTGACGAAAACCAATCAGGCGCTTCGGTAAAGGGGCCGAAGAAACGGACGCAAGGCTCAAGCGCAGAGCCAACAGTTCCCCACTGACCCAAAAACCTCTTGGTAGTAGGGTGGATAAGCGCAGCGCATCCACCCTGCCAGCTCAAAAAGGTGGATGCGCTGCGCTTATCCACCCTACATTTTTCCCCGAATGGTTTTATCCCGAATCGTTCATTAGAACTGAGTTGGGATATAACGAAGCATTCCCCCCTTTGCAAAAGGGGGGCGAGGGGGGATTTGAACCACGCGGATATGAAAATCCCCTCCGCCCCCTCGCAAGCTGATTTTTTGAACCTTGTGCAATCAAAAAGTAGTAGGGTGGATAAGCGCAGCGCATCCACCATGCCAGCTCAAAAAGGTGGATGCGCTGCGCTTATCCACCCTGCATTCTTCCCTGAGAACAAATTTACCCTGATTTGCCGTCTCTCTTGACACCCCCCGGCCAAGCCTGCTGTAATGCGCGTTCATCAACTGAACGCACCCCCATGTTCGACGACAACACCAGCTACGGTTTGCTCAAGACACTGGAAGACAATCCCGGCCTGTCGCAACGGGATATGGCGAAACGCCTGGGCATCAGCCTCGGCAAGGTCAATTTCTGCCTGAACGCGCTGGTCGGAAAAGGCTGCCTGAAAGTCAACAATTTCCGCAACAGCGACAACAAACTGGCGTATGCCTATATGCTCACGCCGCATGGAGTCGAAGAGAAAGCGCGCATCACTATCCGTTTCCTCAAATACAAAATGCAGGAGTACGAGCAGTTGCGCGCGGAGATCAAAGAGCTGAAACGCGAAGCGGAACAAAAGGGTCTGCTGGAGAACGTTAATGAGTGATACGCGATCCCAAGCTGCCATGCATGCCGATGACGACAGTCATCCACCGCTGCATCTGACCGCCAGCCGGCGCGAAGAACTGTTGCAAGGTATCGCAACGCTGGCACACGAGGCAGGCGAGGCGATCATGGCGGTCTATCGCAGCGGCGACGCAGGCGCGACCCGCAAAGCGGATGACTCCCCGTTGACCCTGGCAGACCTGGCCTCGCATCGGACTATCGTCGCAGGCCTGAAGGAACTCACTCCGGATCTGCCCATCCTCTCCGAAGAGGCCGCCGACATCCCCTATGCCGAGCGCAGACTCTGGACCCGCTACTGGCTGGTGGACCCGCTCGATGGCACCAAGGAATTCATCAAGCACAACGGCGAATTCACCGTCAACATCGCGCTGATCGAAAATGGCAAGCCGGTCGCCGGCGTGGTGTATGCGCCGGTACTGGATGTTTGCTACTACGCCGCGCACGGGGCGGGAGCCTTCGTGCAGCGCGGCAAAAGTGGCGCACGGCCCATCAGGGTCAAACCTCATGTGGCAGGCAAAACCATCAAGGTGGTCGCCAGCCGCTCGCACAGCGATGCGCGCACCGAAGCGATGTTAGAACGGCTCGGCAATCACGAATCCATCAGCATGGGCAGCTCGCTGAAGTTCTGCCTGGTGGCAGAAGGCGAGGCGCACGTCTATCCGCGCCTCGGCCCGACCATGGAATGGGACACTGCCGCCGCACATGCGATCGTGAACGAAGCGGGCGGCACCGTGTGCGACAGTGCCGGGCAGGAGCTGCGCTACAACAAGGCGGATCTGCACAACCCGGAATTTTTCGTGCTGCCCTCTGAAGATGAGGCTATGCTCGCACTGCTGAATATCCGTCGTTCCGGAACAACTACAGAATCAAGTTTGCCCTTGGAGCACTGAAGCTGTCTTATTGACTTGATGAGCATGTTCGTTTGCTGCGTGCAAGATACAATATGAGCAAATCTAAAGCAGAAGGTAATTCGCAATGGAAACCTTGATTATTGAACAGGAATTGCAGCGGCAGTTTCACCAACTGGCTGAGGAAACGCACCGGTCAGAGTCTGAAATTATCCACGAAGCCCTTACAGGATATCTTGCAGCTGATCGCTACTACATCGAAATGCTGAGCCAAAGGATTTCAGCGGCAAATCGTGGTGAATTCGCCAGCGAAAAAGAATGACGAATAAGCCCGGATTTTCCATTAACCACAAACCCCTCCCAACCTCCCCTTATCAGGGGAGGAGCGGGTGGGGAGGAGCGGGTTCGGTTCTCCCCCTGACAAGGGGGAGTTAGAGGGGGTTTAGGGCACATACCACCTAATGGATAATCCGGGATAAATAGATATAGGTAATTAGGGCGTTTCGTAACCAGTGTATCCTTGGAGATACTTATGGTTACTGGGGTTCAAACAGTATTTAGTTGTGCGACCAACTTTTTGAACGGTCGCAAGTGTGTTTTTTGCGGTTCTTTCAAGACCGTGAAGAC
>DATBWQ010000135.1:0-6970 GCA_036514695.1 Gallionella sp.
TCAGGGGAGGAGTTGACACCTCCCCTGACAAGGGGAGAGCGTAGCGAGGGGCTGTGGGAGGGGTTTGAAGTTATTCTTTTCTGCTTTCCTTTTCGGCGATGCCCGACAAACCCTCGCGGCGCGCCAGTTCGTTCAGCACATCCGCCGCGCTCACGCCATGCTGCGCCAACAGCACCATGCAATGGAACCACAGGTCGGCAGTCTCATACACCAAATGGGATTTATCACCAGCCTTGCTCGCCAGAATGAGCTCCGTCGCCTCCTCGCCGATCTTTTTAAGGATGGCGTCTTCGCCCCGGCTGAAAAGCTTGGCGACATACGAGCTTTCCGGAGATGCCTGTTTGCGCGCCTCCAGCGTTTCAGCCAGCCGCTGCAATATGTCCGGATTCGTTTTTTCCTGGTTCATTTTTTATAAATCTCCCCGGGAGATTTCAGCACCGCATCCACTTCGACCCACTGTCCGTTCTCCAAACGGCTGTAAAAGCAGCTCTCGCGCCCGGTATGACAGGCAATGCCGCCCAGTTGTTCAACTTTCAGCAGAATCACATCGCCGTCGCAATCGAGACGTATCTCTTTCACCTTTTGGAAGTGTCCGGACTCTTCGCCCTTGTGCCACAGCTTCTTGCGCGAACGCGACCAATATACCGCCTCGCCTTTTTGTAGGGTGAGTTTTAGCGCGTCGCGGTCCATCCAGGCCACCATCAGCACCCGCCCGGTTGCGGCATCCTGTGCGATGGCCGGAACCAGGCCGTCTTCCGACCAATTAACCTTGCTCAACCAATTTTCGCTCATAAAACCCTCCTTGCAACGTTATGAGCGCAGGCGAGACTAGAAAAAACTCGGCGAGAAACCGGAGTGTATGTGTAAATACATGAGGATTTCGAGCCGGGTTTCGACAACGTATCGCCAAGCGCAGTAGTTGCAAGGAGGGTTTTCATAATCTTACCTCGATTCCCTGCTGCGCCATGAACTGCTTGGCCTGCTGCACGGTATATTCGCCAAAGTGGAATATGCTCGCCGCCAGCACCGCATCCGCGCCGCCCTTTTTCACGCCATCGGCGAGATGTTGCAGGTTGCCCACGCCGCCGCTGGCGATCACCGGGATCTCCAGCGCATCCGTCACCGCACGAGTCAGCGCCAGATCGAAGCCGGTCTTCTGCCCATCTCTGTCCATGCTGGTCAGCAGTATCTCACCGGCGCCCAGGCGCTGCATTCTTTTCGCCCACTCTACCGCATCCAGACCAGTCGCCTTGCGTCCGCCGTGAGTGTACACTTCCCAGCGCCCAACCCCCGCCTGTTTGGCATCGATCGCGACCACGATGCACTGCGAACCATAACGTCCGGCAGCATCCGCCACCAGTTGCGGATCCAGCACGGCGGAAGTGTTGATGCTGACCTTGTCGGCTCCGGCATTCAACAGATTCCGCACGTCACCCACTGCACGCACCCCGCCGCCCACGGTCAGCGGGATGAATACCTGCGAGGCGACCTGCTCGATGATGCGAAAGATGATGCCCCTGTCGTCGGAACTGGCCGTGATGTCCAGAAAAGTCAGTTCATCCGCACCCTGCTCGTCATAGCGGCGCGCGACCTCCACCGGATCGCCCGCGTCGCGCAACTCGACAAAACTGACCCCTTTGACGACGCGCCCCGCCGTGACATCGAGACAAGGAATGATGCGCTTTGCCAGCATCGGTTAGGCCGGTAGGGCGCAATAACCAACGGGCATTGCGCCGAATGTGTTCATGACCATCCGGTGCAATGCGCTACGCCCTTCGACTGCGCTCAGGACAGGCTTATTGCACCCTACGAATTGAAGTGTCATCAGTATCCCCATGACCGTTACTGCTTTGCCACGGTCAATTCATCGGCCAGCGCCTGGGCGGCACGGAAATCCAGCGTGCCCTCGTAGATCGCGCGGCCGGTGATCGCGCCGGTGATACCCTCGGCCTGCACCGCGCACAGCGCGCGCACATCATCCAGATTGGTGATGCCGCCGCTGGCGATCACCGGCACATGCAAAGGCTTGGCCAGCTCTACCGTCGCCGGGATGTTCACGCCGGTCAGCATGCCGTCGCGGCCGATGTCGGTGTAGATGACAGCTTCCACACCGTAGCCTTCGAAGCGCTGCGCCAGATCTGCCACATCGTGTCCGGTCAGCTTCGACCAGCCATCCACCGCCACTTTGCCGCCCTTGGCATCCAGTCCCACCATGATGTGGCCGGGAAAAGCATCGCAAGCCTCATGCAGGAAGCCGGGCACTTTCACCGCTGCGGTGCCGATGATGATGTAGGTCACGCCGATGTCGAGATAGCGTTCGATGGTTTCCAGGTCGCGTATTCCGCCACCCAACTGTACCGGTACATCGCTGCCGCCCATCGCTTCGATAATGCCCCGCACGGCAGCCTCGTTCTTCGGCTTGCCGGCGAACGCGCCGTTCAGGTCCACCAGATGCAGGCGGCGCGCGCCTTGTTCGAGCCAATGCAGCGCCATCGCAGCGGGATCTTCGGAAAACACCGTGGCATCTTCCATCACGCCTTGCTTGAGGCGCACACAATGACCATCTTTCAAATCAATCGCAGGAATAATTAGCATGGCAATATGTTATGTGATCAGGGGGTCCATTGCATAAAGTTTTGCAGCAGCTTTAGCCCTGCTGTAGAGCTTTTTTCCGGATGAAATTGCACCGCAAACAGATTATCTTTCGCCACCGCACAGACAAAAGGCTGCGGATAGTCGCTGGTGCCCTGCACCAAGGATGCATCCTGCGGTTGAACATAATAGCTATGCACGAAATAGAAGCGGTCGTCCTGGGCGATGCCATCCCATAATGCATGATTGCCATGCCTTACCTGATTCCACCCCATGTGCGGCACCTTCAGTCTATCTCCCTGTGCGTCATGCATGTCGCTGGCAAAGCGCACCACCTTGCCGCGCAAGATGCCCAACCCCGCCACGTTGCCTTCGTCACTGTGATCGAACAGCATCTGCAGGCCGATGCAGATCCCAAGAAATGGTTTATGGCGCGCTGCCTCCAGTACCGCATCACGCAGCCCGCGCGCATCGAGTTCGCGCATGCAGTCCGGCATCGCGCCCTGCCCGGGGAATACCACCCGCTTTGCACTCGAGATCACCCCGGCAGCGTCGCTCACGACGATTTCAGCAGCCGGTGCGACTTTGCGCAAGGCCTGTTCGACCGAGCGCAGGTTGCCCATACCGTAATCCACGACAGCAACATCAACCATTTGAATTTACAGCGACCCCTTGGTGGAAGGCATTGTGCCAGCCATGCGCGGATCAAGCTCCAGCGCCATGCGCAGCGCACGGCCGAATGCCTTGAAAATGGTCTCAGCCTGATGGTGTGCATTATTGCCCGCCAGATTGTCGACATGCAGCGTCACCAAAGCGTGATTGACGAAACCCTGGAAGAACTCATTGATCAGGTCCACATCGAAATCACCGACGGTGTCGCGCACGAATTCGCAATTGAACACCAGACCGGGACGGCCCGAAATATCCAGCACCACGCGCGACAGGGATTCGTCCAGCGGCACATACGCATGACCGTAACGGCGCAAGCCTTTTTTGTCTCCGACTGCCTGGTTGAACGCCTGCCCCAGCGTGATGCCGATGTCTTCCACGGTGTGATGCGCATCTATGTGCAAATCACCCTTGGCATGAATGTCGATATCCACCAGACCATGGCGTGCGATCTGATCGAGCATGTGATCGAGAAATGGCAGCCCGGTGTCGAACCTGGTCTTGCCGCTGCCGTCCAGATTCAGTTCGACGCTGATTTTGGTTTCGAGGGTGTTGCGGGTAACCTTCGCGCTACGCATGATTTAGCCCTATGCGGATTGGATAATGGATTCTTGTAATGCAGCGATAAATTTCTGGTTCTCTTCGGGAGTGCCGACCGTCACGCGCAAGCAGTCCTTCAACATCGGATGCCCTCCGTCCAGATTCTTGATCAGCACGCCGCGCTGCTTCAAACCGGAGAACACCTCCGTGGCTTTCGCCACACGGAACAACAGGAAATTCGCCTCGCTGGGGTAAACCCGCAAAGCGGGAATTTCACTCAACTGTCGATGCAGCCTGGTGCGATCCTGCTTGATTTGTTCCGCCTGCTGCAACAGTACCTCGTGATGATCCAGCAACTTCCCCGCGACCAACTGCGTCAGCACGCCGACATTATACGGCAAGCGCAGCTTTTCCAACTGTCCCAGCCATGCCGTGCTGCCTGCCAGAAAACCCAGGCGCAATCCCGCCATGCCGAGCTTGGAAAAGGTGCGCATCACCAGCAGATTGGGATAGCGCGCCAGGTGCGGAATGAAGCTGTCACTGGCAAAGGCATAATAGGCCTCGTCCACCACCACCAGTCCCGGCGATGCTTCGATGATCTGTTTCACATCCAGCGCGGAAAAAAGATTGCCGGTGGGGTTGTTCGGATAGGCCAGAAATACCAGCGCCGGCTGTTCGCGCTCGATCGCAGCCAGGGTCGCGGGCATATCCAGGGAAAAGTCCGCTGCCCCGGAATTTGCCAATCCGGAATTGGCTGTCCCGGAATTGGTTAACAAGGGCACGCCCACATAACGCATCCCGGTGAAGATCGCGATCATCCGGTACATCACGAACGACGGCTCCACGCTTAACAGCGTTGCGCCCGGCTTATTAAGTGCCATCGCCAGCAACTGGATCAGTTCATCCGAGCCATTGCCGAGCAGCACCTCCATCCCTTGCGGCAAACCGAGCATGCTGCGGATCTTTTCCTTCAGGACGGCGGGATTCGGGTCGGGATAGCGGTTGATGGCGGCGTTCGCCACGGTCGCGGAGATCTCCTCGCGCAACGCCTGAGGAATGGGATAGGGGTTTTCCATCGCATCGAGCTTGATATAGCCGCCGCTGTCAGGCACATGATAAGCGTGCAGATCAAGGACTTCCTGGCGCAACAGCGCGCCCGCGAGAGAAGATGCCGAAGCCGGAATGGAAGACATGCAACGGAACAATGCGTAATAACAACGGCGCCGAGCTTATCACATACCGCTTGCCCTGTGGTTGCTGGCAATAATGGTGATATAGTAATCTTGTTCAATATCTGGAAATCCCAACCGACTTGCCGAATCCGATGTCAAAAAGTTCTCCTGGCCTGTTATCCAGCCCTTCCCCGGACAAACTGCAGGGATTCATCGCCAGCTTGCCCGGGATGGCCTGCCAGATCGAACTGCAGGAAGGTGGCTCCATCACCTTTCCCTACGTCAGCGAGGGTTGCTCGACGCTGCTCGAAGTATCAGCCGGTGATCTGCTGGGCGATCCGTCATATTTCCTGAGTCTCATCCACCCCGAGGACATTGCATCCTTTCTGGATACGCAGAAACTGTCGGCACGAACCCTGTGCTTCTGGAATTGGGAGGGGCGCATCATATTGCCCGGCAATAGAATCAAGTGGGTCAGGCTTGGTGCAACGCCTCACACCAGCCGGAGCGGATCCCCGCGCTGGGAAGGCATAATGCTCGATATCACTCAAAGCAAGCTGGGCGAACTCGAGATCAGGCGCACCCAGCAGCAACTGCGGGAACTTTCCTCGCATATCCAGGATGCCAAAGAGCAGGAACGCCTGCATATCGCTCGCGAGGTTCACGACGAGATCGGCAGCCTGCTTACCGCGATCAAGATCGATCTGTCCTGGCTGATCCAGCGTCTCCCCAAAAACGACCGGCTACTGACAGACAAGGCAACAACCATAGAAGAGCTGGTGAACAAGGTAATCGCATCCGCCAACAATCTGGCTCACAGCCTGCGGCCCATCGTTCTGGATCATTTCGGTTTTATCGCAGCGATCGAGATCGAAGTGCAGGAATTCAGCAAACGCAGCGGCATTTCCTGCACCATCATCACATCGCAGGAAGACATCGAGTTGCCTGCCACCCACTCCATCACCCTGTTCCGGATCTTTCAGGAAACCCTGAACAACATCCTCAAACACGCCCAGGCAAAAAGCGCCCGGGTCGAAGTCGTAAAAGGGGCTGACCATCTGGAATTGATCGTTTCGGATGATGGCGTGGGATTTGGCGATGCGGCGCGCAACAAACCCCGCTCATTCGGCCTGCGCGGCATCCATGAGCGCGTCGCATATCTTGGCGGGACGGTTAGAATAGCCAGTTCGATAGACAGCGGAACGCAGATCGCGATATTCGTCCCGCTCGAAGCAGATGACACCTCCTCGACAACCCCCGCAACAAGCACTTTTTGACGGCATATAGACATGATAGACATACTCGTGGTGGATGATCATGCACTGATCCGCAAAGGATTGAAGATGCTGCTCGAAGAAAGCCCCGATTTTCGAATCAAGGGAGAGGCGGAAACCGGCATACAGGCCGTCAGGATGTTGCGCGATCAACATTACGACCTGGTATTGCTGGATATCTCCCTGCCGGACAAGCATGGCATGGACGTGCTCAAACAACTCAAATCGGAGCAGCCCGGCATCAAGGTCATCGTACTCAGCATGTATCCGGAAGACCAGTACGGCGTGCGCGCACTGAAAGCGGGAGCGGCTGGCTATATCAACAAGCAGAGCGCGAGTGAAAAACTGATCGGCGCGATCCAACAGGTCATCAGCGGCAAAAAATACATCAGCGAAACCCTGGCCGAACAACTGTTGAGCAACCTGATCGGCGAATCGCAGGACTTGTTGCACCAAAGCCTGTCCAACCGCGAATATCAGACACTGTGCCTGATGTCCTCGGGAAAATCCCTGACCGAGATTTCCGAGATCATGATGCTCAGCCCCAAGACCGTGAGCGTATACCGCGCACGCATGCTGGAAAAGATGAGCTTCAAGAACAATGCCGAGGCGGTGCATTATGCGATCGCGCACCGTCTGGTGGATGGCAAGAGCTGAAATGCACAAAAATGAAGTGCATGGGCACCTGCCCGCTATTCAACAATAATCAAGGGCGCGTTCCAC
>DATBWQ010000136.1:0-2588 GCA_036514695.1 Gallionella sp.
ACATTTTCGCTGAGAACAAATTTACCCTGCATGCACTGAAGGTGTGCTCATGAGAAAGACGGTGAAATTGTTCCGGGTAGGCGAAGTCATGTTTCGTGATAATGGTCGAGTTGTAGGGTGGATAAGCGCAGCGCATCCACCTTTTTGAGCCGGCATGGTGGATGCGCAGCGCATCCACCCACATTTTCGCTGAGAACAAATTTACCCTGCATGCACTGAAGGTGTGCTCATGAGAAAGACGGTGAAATTGTTCCGGGTAGGCGAAGTCATGTTACGTGATAATGGTCGAGCGAGATGAAGAATAAGGTTTCTGTGGTGTTTGTCTGCATGGGCAATATCTGCCGCTCTCCCACGGCGGAGGCGGTGTTCCGCTACTATGTCGAGAGCGCCGGTTTGTCCGGGCACATTTTGATCGATTCGGCGGGAACGCATGATTACCACATCGGTGATCCGCCCGATCTGCGCGCACAACGCGCGGCGCAGCAGCGCGGCTATGACATGAAAGCCTTGCGCGGGCGTCAGGTGGAGGAGGGAGACTTCCGCCGTTTCGATTATGTGCTGGCGATGGACAAGGCCAATCTTTCGATATTGCAACGCCTTGCACCGCCGGACAGCGCAATACAGGCAAAGTTGTTCCTTGAATATGCGCGTCACCATGCGGAACGTGAAGTGCCGGATCCCTACTTCGGCGGCGCGGATGGATTCGAGCGTGTGCTGGATATGGTGGAAGACGCAGCGCAGGGATTGCTGGAGGAGATTCGTCAAAAGTACTTCGCGACATAGCCTTGCATTGTGGAGCTACAGGTGCTGCGCGAACCAATCGGCCGCGCTGCGCGCCGCCTGTTGCAGTGTGCCGGGCTCTTCGAACAAATGGGTGGCACCGGGTATCAGTATGAGTCTCTTCTCGCAATTCATCAGCGCATCCGCCTGCTGGTTCAACTCGATCACGCCGTAGTCCGCGCCGCCGACGATCAGCAGGGTCGGCGCGGTCACGCGGCCCAGTGCGGCTGCACCGGCGAGGTCCGGGCGTCCGCCGCGCGACACCACTGCCGCGATCTTGTCGCCCATTTTTGCCGCCGCCTGTAACGCTGCCGCCGCGCCGGTGCTGGCGCCGAAATAGCCCAGGCTCAGGGCTTGCGTCTTGGGGTTGCTCTGTAGCCATGCGGTGGCTGCGAGCAGGCGTTGCGTGAGCAGCGCGATGTCGAAGCGTGTCTCATAAGTCTGGTCTTCTTCGCGCGTCAACAGATCGAACAGCAGCGTGCCGATGCCGCGTTGCTGCAGCACTTCGGCGACATAGGTGTTGCGCGGGCTGAAGCGGCTGCTGCCGCTGCCGTGGGCGAACAGCACCACTCCTTTTGCGGAAGGCGGCAGGATCAGCTCGCCATCGAGTTCAACCGGGCCGGCCGGGATGTGTACGGTGCTCATATTGATCCTTTCATCATCACCCATTCATTACTACGGGAATGCGTCGCGCCCCGAATGCCTTGCTGAATCTTTCGAAGCGTCCGGCGATTTTGGCATGGCAATCCGGGCAATGGCCGTCGGGCGTGAGGCGGTATTGTTCGATCTCGTACCAGTCGCGCACGATCAGGGCGCTGTTGCATGACGGGCAGTTCGTGGTATCCCCCTCGCGGATGTGCACGTTGCCGGTATAGACATACTGCAGCCCGGCAGCCTTGGCGATATTACGCGCCTGCACCAAAGTCGCGGGCGGCGTGGCGGGGATGCCGGTCATCTTGTAGTCCGGATGAAAGGCGGAAAAATGCAGCGGCACGTCCACGCCGAGTTCCCTGGCGATCCACTCGCACATCTTGCCGATCTCGTCCGCGCTGTCGTTGAGCCCGGGGATCAGCAGGGTGGTGATCTCGAACCATACCTGAGTTTCATGTTTCAGATATTTCAGCGTGTCCAGCACCGGTTGCAGATGCGAGCCGGTCTGCTTGACATAGAACTCGTCGGTGAACGCCTTGAGGTCTACATTCGCAGCGTCCATCTTCGCATAGAACTCGCGGCGCGGCTGGTCGTGCATGTAACCCGCCGTGACTGCCACGGTCTGGATGCCGCGCTCGTGACAGGCATCGGCCACGTCCATCGCATATTCGGCGAAGATCACCGGGTCGTTGTAGGTGAAGGCGACACTCTTGCAGCCAAGCTTTTCTGCGGTGCTCGCGATGGCTTCCGGCGTGGCCTGGTCGGCAAGTTTGTCGAAGCTGCGTGATTTGGAGATGTCCCAGTTCTGGCAGAATTTACAGGCGAGGTTGCAACCCGCGGTGCCGAACGACAACACGCTGCTGCCCGGATAAAAGTGGTTGAGCGGTTTTTTCTCGATCGGATCGACGCAGAAACCAGAGGAACGGCCGTAGGTGGTGAGCACCATGGTCTCGCCGACGCGCCCGCGCACGTAGCATGCGCCGCGCTGTCCATCGTGGAGCTTGCAGTCGCGCGGGCACAGGTCGCACTGGATGCGCCCGTCATCCAGCTTGTGCCAGTATCTGGCCGGATGGCGTTCGGCGATGCTGATGGGTTCGTCCATGTCAGTGCTCCTTGTGGCAAGAGTAGCGTGCGCTGCGCGCACGATCCGGTTGAAG
>DATBWQ010000137.1:0-20031 GCA_036514695.1 Gallionella sp.
GGGCGACAGCCTGCTGGTGATGAACTCGCTGCTGCAAAAAGAGAGCATGGCCGGGCAGGTGCAGATGATCTATATCGACCCGCCATATGGCATCAAATACGGCTCCAACTTCCAGCCTTTCACCAACAAACGCGACGTAAAAGACCGCAAGGATGAAGACCTGACGCAAGAGCCGGAGATGATCAAGGCGTTCCGCGACACATGGGAGCTGGGCATCCATTCCTACCTGACTTACCTGCGCGACCGGCTGTTGCTGGCGAAGGAGCTGCTGCACGAGTCGGGCAGCGTGTTTGTACAGATTTCGGATGAGAATCTGCATCATGTACGGGAAATCATGGACGAGGTTTTGGGAGTAGAAAATTTCGTTAGCGTGATCACTGTGCGAAAGACAGGAGCAGTTAGCAGCCCAGATGCGCGTCTAAATTCGCTAGCGACGATTGGTGATTTTATCGTTTGGTATGCGCAGTCGAAGCCAGCAATGAAGTATCGCCAGATGTTCACGGATAAAGCCGAGAGTGAGGCAGCAGCAGAGCAGTATCGGTTGGTTGATGATGAAGGCAGCTACCAATCAGTTTCTATAGAATCCAACGGTTATGCCGAGACTTTTCATTTTCCTATTAGTCTTTATGGTGGGGAATATAGGCCGGCCTCAACACGTCATTGGAGTACGACAGAAGAAGGCATTTATCGTGTTGCAAAGGCAGGGCGGGTCTTGTTTAATCCATCGAAGCTGCGGTTTAAGAAGTACTTGAATGACTTTCCTGTTACACCAATCGCTAATATCTGGACAGACTTAATGGGCGCTAGCGGTTTGATCTACGTTGTTCAAACAAACGAAAGGGTCATTGAACGCTGCCTCCTTATGACCACGGACCCCGGCGACCTGGTGCTCGACCCGACCTGTGGTTCCGGCACCAGCGCATTTGTCGCCGAAAAATGGGGACGACGCTGGATCACCTGCGACACCTCGCGCGTGGCGGTGACGCTGGCCAAGCAGCGGCTGATGACGGCGAGCTACGATTACTACGAACTCAAGTATCCGCACGAGGGTTTGAAGAGCGGCTTCATCTACAAGACCGTGCCGCATGTGACTCTAAAATCTATTGCAAACAACACAGACATCGACGATATATACGAGCGGATGCATCCGGCCATCGAGGCTGCGTTGGCGGATTTGAACAAGGCAGCGAAGCAGAAGCTTAAGGAATGGGAAGTACCCTTTGACTTCTCCGCCGATTGGCCCGAACCAGCGCGCAAATCCTTCGATGCTTTTCATGCAGCGCGTCAGTCCATGCAAAAGCAGATGGATGCGTCCATCGCCGCACACGCCGATCAGGAAACGCTCTTCGACCAGCCGCAGCCAGCGAAGAACAAGTTGCGCATCACTGGCCCGTTCACGGTGGAGGCGGTGCCGTTCCCGACGGTTTATGCGCTGGAAGAAGCAGAACAGCCACGCGAGGCGGATGTAGCGATTGCGCGTTCGGGTGAATCATCTCGCCAACACCAGTGGCGCGACGAATTGCTGAAGACCGGCATACGCGGCAAAGGAGGGCAGATGCTGAAATTTGCAGAACTGGAAACGCTACCCGGGACACGCTACCTTCATGCCAGCGGCACCTTGGCAGATACCGGCGAGCGCGCGGTAGTGAGCTTCGGCCCGGAACACGCTGCACTGGAGCAGCGGCAGGTGGCGTTGGCACTGGATGAGGCGGCGGAATTGTTCCCACGTCCCAAGGTGATCGTGTTCTGCGCTTTCACTTTTGACCCGGAAGCGGCCAAGGATATTGACCACCTCAAGGGCATCACCGCGCTCAAAGCGCAGATGAATACTGACCTGCTCACAGATGACCTGAAGAAAGGCCGTTCCAGTAATCAGTCGTTTTGGCTGATGGGTCAGCCGGATGTGGAGCTGCGTAAACGCAAGGATGGGAACTACGAAGTCGAGGTGCATGGCTTCGATTACTTCGATACGGCCAAGGGCGAGCTGGTATCGGGCGGTAAAAACAAGATTGCCGTGTGGATGCTGGATACCGATTACGATGACCGTTCGCTGTTTCCGCGTCAGGTGTTCTTTCCGCTGGCGGGCAAAGATGATGGCTGGTTCAAACTCAAGAAGAACATTCGCGCAGAGTTGGACGAGGAAAGGATGAAAGCTTTTCACGGCACGGTTTCACTGCCGTTCGAGGCAGGGGAAAATCGCAAGGTGGCGGTGAAGATCGTGGATGATCGCGGGATCGAGTCGTTGAGGATTATTTCTTTGGAGTGACAACAGAATGAACTTTGATGAATTGACGGACGCGGAATTGGACGAGCTTAGGTTGATGAAGAAACTCGTCACCAACATACATGCGCGCTGGAAGGAAAAACCGGGGCATCGTCAGAGAAACTATATGCTTGAAAACGAAAAATATCAGTTCGAGCTATATCAGCGCCAGAATATCAATGATGCAAAGGATTTTTCGTGTGGCCTTGCGGTCATTAAGCCTGATGGGCTGCGGTTGACATTGTGCCGTTACAATGGCGGCAGTCATACGCATCGGGAGATTAGATTTCGCTGCCATATACACAAAGCAACGGAAGCCGCGATGCGAGAAGGCCGCAAAGCAGAAGATCACGCTGACGAAACAGATCGCTATAGAACTCTTGACGGCGCTTTGTTCTGCCTTGTTAATGATTGCGCCATATCGGGGCTGCGTGATTTGCAGCCCGATGAGGCAGACATGTTTGACTAGAATTAGGAGGCTTCCATGATGAGAATTGATGAAAAGCTGTTATGTGCGCAGCTGTGCGCAAACGTATCTGTTGTTACCCGACCAGATCAAGTAATGATGTTGGATACGCCATTCCGTTTTCCGGATGGCGATCATTACCCGATCTATCTTGATGAAACAGGAACCGGTGGCATTCGCTTGAGTGATCGCGGGCATACGCTGATGCATCTCAGCTACGAGAACGATATTGATAAATTTTTTGAAGGCACTCGTCAAATGTTGATGGAGCAGGTGCTCGCGCATGAACAAGTCGCGTACAGCGTTGACCGCGGCGAGTTCTATGTTGACACCAGCTTGGAGCATTTGGCGGATGGTGTTTTCCGATTGGGGCAGGCGTTGACTCGAATCTACGACCTTACGTTTCTTAATCGGTCACATGTGGCATCGACTTTCTACGATGATTTGCAGGAGCAAATTAAAGCTATCGTCCAGGAAGACCGCATCACGCGAGATTATATTGTTGAGGGGGTGCCGGATGCGGAAAATTATCCTGTGGATTTCTGTATCGAGACGAAAAACGCGCCCTTGTTTCTGTATGGGGTACCGAATCGCGACAAGGCGAGGCTGACGACGATCTTTCTGCAATATTTAAACCAACAAGGCGTCAAGTATGATTCCTTGCTGGTGTTCGAGAATCAGCAGGAAATCCCGCGCCCCGATCTTGCCAGGCTTTCTAATGTGGGCGGTGAGATGATTGCCTCGCTTAATGCTGAGAACGATTTTCGTAGGAAGCTGCTGAAGAAGGTGGCATGACAACCGCAACTACGATTGAATGGACGGAGCAGACGTGGAATCCGACCACTGGCTGTACAAAGATTTCGCCCGGCTGCAAGCACTGCTATGCAGAGACCATGGCGAGACGGCTACAGGCCATGGGTGTGAAGGGCTATGACAACGGGTTCAAACTCAGCATCCTTCCTGAGCGACTGGTCGAACCGTTGAACAGACGCAAGCCGACGACGTATTTCGTGAACTCGATGAGTGATCTGTTCCATAACGACATTCCTTTCGAGTTTCTGGATCAGGTGTTCGATGTGATCGAACGTACGCCACAACATATTTATCAGATATTGACCAAGCGATCACCCAGGATGCTTAAGTATTTCACGTCGCGTGGACGTGTTGTGCCTGACAATGTCTGGTTGGGCGTTTCTGTGGAAAATCGGAAATATGGGCTATCGAGAATTGATGACCTGAGAAAAATTAAAGCGAGCATCCGATTTTTATCTGTCGAGCCATTGTTGGAAGATATTGGCGAAATCGATTTCACCGACATCCATTGGGTGATTGTTGGCGGAGAATCCGGGCCTAAAGCCAGGCCGATGAAAGCCGAATGGGTGGAGTCAATTAAGGATCAATGCGAGCAAGATGGCGTTGCATTCTTTTTCAAACAGTGGGGCGGATGGGGTGCGGATGAAAAAAAACGACCGAAGAAAAACAATGGCCGTCTTTTTGCCGGAAAAACGTGGGATGAAATGCCAAGCCAGATTTGAATATTACGTGTGTCGCAGCCGAAGAACTTTTGGCCGGGCACCCGAGAGATGAAAAGAAACGTCCAATGTCGGCTAAATCCCTCATCATCAACACCCCTTACATCTGCCCGCAGCAGCATTGGGAGCAGGCGCGCGATGGCACGCTCAAGCTGGTTGCGGAACGGCGTCCTGCCGGGTATGAAATTTTCGATGTGCGCAACAATACTCGCCGCACGGAACGACTGGATCGGGTTAATGAAATTCGCCAGCGCGTGGATGCGTGGCGTGCGCAGGATTACCCCGGCATTACTTCGATCACTCGCTCATTGCTTCAGCATTGGCATGACCAGAATGCGCGGCAATACCCTTTCTACTTTTGCCAACTGGAGGCGATTGAAACGCTGATCTGGTGGACAGAGGCTGCAGCTGAATTCAAGCAGGGGATAGCTGTGCCGGGCGATGGCGGCGCGTGGGAACGTCTGTGCAACAAGATGGCGACGGGCAGCGGCAAGACGGCAGTGATGGCGATGATTATCACCTGGCAGGTGCTGAATGCGCTCACATATCCGAAACGCAACAAGGATTATTCCCGTGCCATTTTTATCGTGGCACCGGGGCTGACCGTGAAGGAGCGGCTGCGGGTGCTGTATCCCGGCGAGCCGGATAATGATTACGATACTTTCGGCTTGTGCCCTTCCGAATCTTTGCGCCAGAAGTTGAATCAGATGGTGTTGCGGGTGGAAAACTGGCACACCCTGATGCCGCTCAAGGAAGCAGACCGTTCGGTGGTGAAGAAGGGTGCGGAAAGTGATGAAGCCTATACCAAGCGGGTGTTGGGCAAGCTGGCCGGTTATCGAGACTTGGTCATCATTAACGATGAGGCGCACCACGCTTACCGCATACCGGCTGAGTTGAAAATCAGCAAGAAACAAGCCGCCGAGCAGGGGCTTGACCTTGAAGAGGCGACGCGTTGGGTGGAGGGATTGGATCGTATTCACAAGACGCGGCGAATTCAACGCTGCTTTGATTTATCTGCCACGCCGTTTGCGCCGACCGGCAAGGCCAGCACCGAGGCCGGACTGTTTGACTGGATCGTTTCGGATTTTGGCTTGAACGATGCTATTGAAGCGGGACTGGTCAAGACACCGCGTGTGGTTATTCGTGATGATGCCTTGCCGGACACGCAAACCTATCGCTCCAAGCTGTACCACATCTATCGTGACGATGAGGTAGCTGAGGATTTGAACCGCAAGGCCGAACCTCACGAGGCATTGCCGAAGCTGGTGAAGGATGCATATGCGCTGCTGGGTGCTGATTGGCGTAAGACCCTACAGGATTGGCAAGCGGCTGGTCATACTTCACCGCCGGTGATGCTGACCGTGTGCAACCGCACTGAGACTGCCGCACGCATTGAGCATTTTTTCCGGCAAGGCGATGCACATTGGCCGGAAATGAACGCGCCAACGGAAACCTTGCGCGTGGATTCCAGGGTGTTGGAAAAAGCCGAGTTGGGCGAAACGACATCGGCGGACAAGGATTACGAAGCGCGGCTGCACGCAATTATTGATGCCGTCAATTTACCGGAAACCAGAAAGCAATCTTGGCGCAAGATGAAGAAAGAAGAATTGTTGCGCGAGATTGTTGATAACGTCGGTAAGCGCGGTGGTGCAGGGCAAGATTTGCAAAACGTGATTTCGGTGGCGATGCTCTCGGAAGGATGGGATGCCAAGAATGTCACGCACATCATGGGTCTGCGTGCCTTCACCAGTCAGTTGTTGTGCGAACAGGTGATTGGCCGCGGTTTGCGTCGGGTTTCTTATGAGACCGACGAGAATGGTTTGTTCCTGCCTGAATATGTGAATGTGTTTGGTGTGCCGCTTTCGATTTTTCAAGATGCCGGTGAGGGTGGTGAGCCTCCGCCTCCGCCTAAGCCGAGTGTGCAGATTGAATCGTTGATCGAGCGTAACGATCTTGAAATACGCTGGCCGAATGTGTTGCGCGTTGATACGGTGGTTCGGCCCTTGCTGGTGGTTGACTGGGAAAAGGTTGGTGTGCTGACACTAGACCCAGCACGGACACCCATTAGCGTAGAGATTGCGCCAGCCGTGGGTGGCGCAACCGACATGAGTAAAGTGCATGAGATTGATCTGGAAAAACTGCCAGAGGAATTTCGGTTGCAACGTCTGACATTTCAGGCGGCACGTAAAGCGTATGAGGAAATCGCAGGGCGATTCACCGGGAATAAAGACTATTTGGTGTTTCAATTGATCAAACTGGTGGAGCAGTTTTTTGAGTCTGACAAGTTAGACATACCTTCGCTGTTTCATCAGGTGCCATTGCGAAAAAGAATACTGCTGGCGCTGAACATTGATCTCGTCGTCCAGCATCTACTGCGGTTTATCCATGAGCAGAATACAGAGAAGATTGAGCCGGTATTCGACGAAGAATCGCCGATAGGTTCAACTCGCTACATGCGCACCTGGTACACCACCAAGCCATGTCAGCCGACACGCAAATCGCAAATCAGTCATGTTGTGGTGGACAGCAGTTGGGAGATGTATACGGCCAATTTACTGGAGAAGAGCAAATTGGTGCAGTCGTATGCCAAGAACGATCATCTGGGTTTTCAGATTCACTATCTTTGGAATGGCGTGCGCCGCCGATTTGTGCCTGATTTCCTGGTACGCCTTGCCAATGGCAAAATCTTGATACTGGAAATCAAAGGCGAAGATTCAGAGCAGAACCGCGCTAAACGTGCTTCGCTGGATGTTTGGGTGCAAGCAGTGAATAGTAAGGGTGGGTTTGGCGGATGGTGCTGGGATGTTGCTTACCAACCTGCGCAGATACAGGATATTTTGGTGCGCCATGGTGGGTAAATTCCCTTGCCTCGCGTCCGTACCGGACGCGGATTCAATTCCCGTGCAATTACAACCCAACAAATAAAAACGACATCGCAAGGGTGCCGTCGTAGTGGGAATTGCTCGGTCGTCGCGTTGCATCCGCGACAACCTCGTCCCTTCGGGACCGCCGTGCGCTTTGCTTCCGGCGTCCTGCGCGAGCAGTGCTCGCTGAGGGCGCACATTCGCTTGCAAGCGTATGCCGCTCCGGGCTACAAACAGCAGGCAGTTTTTCATTCCATGCCTAGGCCTCGGCCACGACCAGTTTGGTGTTGCGGTACT
Source organism: Gallionella sp. (assembly GCA_036514695.1). Classification (GTDB taxonomy): domain Bacteria; phylum Pseudomonadota; class Gammaproteobacteria; order Burkholderiales; family Gallionellaceae; genus Gallionella. The sequence goes on from DATBWQ010000137.1 coordinate 7,423, forward strand.
CCAGCATAATCGACAGTCAGCGCCTTGCCGCGCTTGCCGTGGCCTTTGATGTGGCCGATCGTGTCTGACTTGCGCAGGATGCGACTGCCTTTTATCACGCCCCAGCCCGACGCTTTCATGGCGGGGGCGATGTGTTCGGCGCGGGTTTTGGCTTCATTCATGAGTTTTTCAAAGCATACCGACCAGTCTTGTTTCCGCCGACCTTCTCGACCACTCCTGCATCCAGCAGCGGGCGCAGCAAATCCATCGCCCCCTGTCTGGATACCCCCAGTGCCTCCCATATTTCAGCGGGAGCCATACTGCCATGATCGCGGAGCAGATGCAGAAGTTGCTCCTGCCTCGGGCGCAAAACCAGCTTGTCCGCAGACTTCACCTGCAAGGTTTTAATCCGCAACCACGCCCGTTCCAGAGTTTGCCGCAATCCTGCCGCACAGTATTCCAGCCATGCGCTCATATCCTCCCCGGCTTCGCGCACGCCTTGCAGCGCGGCGTAGTATTTTGGCCGATCTTCCCAATAATATTCATCCACCGAAAAAATGTGATGCGTATCGAAGCCGCGCCGGTAGAGTTCCCACAAAGCAAGCGCCCGGCCTGTGCGGCCATTGCCGTCCGCGAACGGATGGATGGCCTCGAAGCGGTAATGCAGAATGGCCGAGCTGAGTACCGGCGAGAGTTTTTTTGCAGCCGTGTTCCACCACTCCAGCAACTCCATCATCAACCCCGAAACGGCCTCCGGTGGAGGCGGACGATATTGCCCGACGCGAACAGTGATCATCCGGTACTTTCCGGCCTCGCCCTGATCCATCACCTCCCCGGCAAGAATCTGGTGCAGCCCCAGAATGTCCGCATGGCGGATGGTTTTTTTCCCCACGTTTTTTTCCACGTAGCGCAGCCCGGCGAAATAATTGAGAACCTCGCGCTTTGGCCGCGTGCCTGACGCAGAAAGCTCGCGCCCTTCTTCCAGGGCGCGCACCTGCTCAAGGGTCAGCGGGTTCCCCTCGATGGCCGTCGAGGCATGGCCGTTGCGCGTGCGGGTATCTTTCTGCAGGGCGGGAATCCAGGCAAGATCTACCACGGCGCTTAGTATCCGCTCGCGCAACGCCGCCACCTGCTCGACTTCAGCAAGCAGGGTTGGGGTGATGGTGAATTGCGGAACGTAGGCCATGTGAAAAGGCTAATCTAGAGTCAAGTATAAGTCAAGTTTTGTGTCAAGCCGCCTCAAGGCTGCCCCCTGTATGCCATGGTGCAGTAGTGCTGCTCGAATTCCTCCGCGCCTGTACTGGACGCAGATTCAATTCCCGTGCAATCATAACGCAACAAATAGAAACGACACCGCAAGGGTGTCTTCGAAGGGGGGAATTGCTCGGTCGTCGCGTTACATCCGCGACAACCTCGTCCCTTCGGGACCGCCTTCGGCGTCCTGCGCGAGCAGTGCTCGCTGGTGACCATCCTGGCCAGCCAACGCGCCTGCATGCGCGTTGTCATTCGCGGGCTCGCAGCGGTGCTGCTCGAATTCCCTGCTGCCTTGCAGGCCGCACATTCGCTGGCAAGCGAATGCCGCTCCGGGCTACAAACAGCACGCAGGTGCTGTTTGTTTGACGCCCTCCGCCCCCGCACCCGTACCGGACGCGCATTCAATTTCCGACGTGACGCTAACAAAACAAAAAGCCCACCCGCAAGGGGTGAGCTTTTTGTTTTGTTGGTGGAGACGGCGGGAATTGAACCCGCGTCCGCAAGTCCTCTACAGATAGTTCTACATACTTAGCCTGGCTGTTTAATTTGATCCCGTACACGCCAACCGGCGGGCTGGTAAAGGACGAGTCACCTTGGTTTTAGCTCCGGACAAAGTGACCCTGACCGGCACGATTCTGTGTAATTTACCTCACTCATCTCAGCCTTGCGGCTTTGAGCCCCTCCACAGACAGCAAGGTGTGAGGTCTAGCAGACTAAGCTGCTAAAGCGTACGTTTCGTCGTTTGCGACTAGTTTTTTCCAGCTGATTTACGAGGTGGCGGGTCCTCGGTATGCCCTACGCTGCTTTGTAACCCACGTCGAAGCCAAGTCGTCCCCGGTTCGATTTGATACAAGCGGTGCAGATTGTAGCAGTTTCTGAGTGTCCCGTACCGGAGAAGTTCCGTCATTATCCTGAAATAGGATGGCTGTTTGCATCGCAATACACACCAGCTTCCTGATTGCATCATTCTATTTCTGTGATGGGGCGCGGTGGCGAGATTCCAAAACCCTGGGCGGAATCAATTCCGAGCTCCCTGAGTTTTTTAATGATTTCTTCGCTTTCTACGAGCTCGGCAACGGTTTTGACTCCGATTTTCTTTGCCACCTGGCTTATGGCCGATACCTTGGCGAGATATATCGGGTCACGCAGGATATGGAGAATGATACTGCCATCAATTTTCAAAAAGTCCACTTTGATGCTCTGGAGCAATTCAAATAGAACCCCTTCCTGACCAAAGCCACTGAGTGCGATTTGGCAGCCACACTGTCTAACCTCTTGTGCAAACTTGGCAACGCCTATATCCGCTATGGCGGTTGTGCCTGCTATTTCGAAGCATAGAGCAGCGCCCGGGATGTCATATTTCAGCAACTGTTGCTGCAGGAATACCGGGAATTCAGTATCGCTGATCGTATCATTCGCTATGTTGATGAAAAATATCGAACCCGTGTGTTTCACACCCTGTAACTTCTTATTGGAAATCCATTCTGCAACATGTTGCACGACCCAGCGATCCAGATGCGGCATGAGGCCATGTTTTTCTGCCAATGGAAAAAACGCGCCTGGCGGCATCATGCTATCTTCCTCTCCCTGAAGCCGAACCAGAATTTCATAATGCCTGGCATTACCAGCGCCAGCGGAAAGGGGGGCTATCAGCTGGCAAAACAGATGGAATTCGTCCTTTTCGATTGCCGCCATAATCCGGTTGATCGCATCCTTCTGTCCGCCCACCTTTTCGGTGAAGGAATGAATGAACATATCCTGTTCGGATTCCCCATTCTCGGCGATTACCGGGGTAACGGCATCCCGGATGGGCTCGGCGCGGTTAGCAACGTCACTGGCCGAGATGTAGAATCCGGAAACTCTGCCATTCTGCGCAAATTGCGGGAAGTGTTCAACGGAAAGGGGGTGGGTTTTGCCTTTGGGCATTTTTTGCATCAGGGTATAGCGTGCAGACTTTCCATTTAATGATTGCCGGACGGCATTCTCCATCTCACCATATGTCATGGATCCCAATATTGCCCGCATGGTTTGACCGTTGATCTGTTCTGCCCTTAAAGACACCCAGTCACGAAATGCGCGGTTGTGATATTCAAAACACAGGTTGGTATCTACCAGTGCGACGATATTGGGCAAGTCTTCGTCGATTAACGCAATGCGTGATTTTTCGGCTGCCATCTGTTTCTCGGCATTTTTGCGCAGTTGTATTTCATCTTCGAGCTTGCTCTTGACGGCTGCCAATTGCGCCGTGCGGCGCGTAACCATATATTCCGTATGGGATGCGCGGGTTACCACAGCAAGTATCGAGGCGATCAGAATTCCGGTCAGAAATGTGACCCAATGAAAACCAAGTTCGGTGAAGTAGATGGTGAAAACGAGTATGCCGGAAGTAGCAATAACAGAAGCGGCCGCAATTAGGGGTTTGACGGTGCGATAGAACTTGCGGGTATTCATTGTGGCTCCTTCCTTATCGTGAGACCTGCTGGAATAGGTCCGCATTATTGCTGCTTGACCAACTTCACTTCGCATCTTATTGATACGGCCAGATAGGCAGTAGCACCAGACTCAGCCTGAACGGAGCCGATGATTCAATATATCTTTCAGCCCGCCAGATATTGCAATAGCTGGGATGGTGTGTCAATGGTGCCATGCGCAGGCCAGCCAGATATTTCTTCGGGGGAGCTGATGTAGCCGTAGCGCGCAATGATGCCGCGCATCCCGGCGGCGTTGGCGGCTTGCATGTCGCGCAGGTCGTCGCCGAGATACAGGCACTGTGCTGGGGCGATGCCGATGATCTGGCTGGCTTTGAGCATCGGTTCGGGATGCGGTTTGGCATGAGTGCAGGTGTCGCCGCTGATCAGGCAGGCGGCGCGGTCGGCATAGCCCAGGGCTTGCATCAGCGGAACGGTGAAACGATGCGGTTTGTTGGTGACGATGCCCCATCGGACATTGCGCCGTTCCAGTTCGGCGACCAGCTCTGCCATGCCGCCGAACAGCCGCGTATGCACGCAGATGTGGCGCGCGTAATAGTCGAGGAAGATGTCGCGCAGCGAGTCGTAGTCGGGATGTTCCGGCTCGATGCCAAAACCGGTCTTGAGCAGGCCGCGCGAGCCGTGCGAGGCTTGCGGGCGAATCATCTCGACGGACAGCGGCGGTTGGTTGCGCGCGCCGCGCGCGTGATTGAGCGCTGCGGCAAGGTCGGGCGCGGTGTCGGCAAAGGTGCCGTCGAGGTCGAAAAGGACGGCTTTAATCATGAATGGTTATGGCGCATTGCGTAGGGGCGTATGGCAATACGCCCTTGTGGAACAGACTTCCCTGTTGATCAAAAGGGCGTATTGCCATACGCCCCTACGTGCTTCAATAATCCGTCAATCACGACGGCAGGCGATCATGTAGTTCACGTCCGTATCACTGCCCAATGAATATTCCTTGCTGAACGGGTTGTAGCTCATGCCGGTGATGTTCTCCATGTTCAGCCCGGCATCGCGGCAGGACTGCGCGAGTTCTGACGGCTTGATGAATTTGGCGTAGTCATGCGTGCCGCGCGGCAGCAGGTTCAGCACATATTCCGCGCCGATCACGGCTAACAAATAGGATTTCGGGTTGCGGTTGAGCGTGGAGAAGAACACCCAGCCGCCCGGCTTGACCAGCTTCGCGCAGGCCGCGATCACGCTGCGCGGATCGGGCACGTGTTCGAGCATCTCCAGACAGGTGACCACATCGTAGTGTCCGGGCTGTTCGGTTGCCAGATCTTCCACGGCGACCTTGCGGTAATCAACCTGCTTGCCGCTTTCCAGCAGATGCAGCTTGGCGACTTGCAGGGCCTTGTCGGACAGGTCGATGCCGCAAACATTCGCGTTCAGGCCGGCCATGCTTTCCGACAGGATGCCACCTCCGCAGCCGACATCCAGCACGGTCTTGCCGGCCAGGCCGGCGTGGCGGTCGATATAGTCCAGGCGCAGCGGGTTAATGTCGTGCAGCGGCTTGAATTCGCTGTGCGGGTCCCACCACTTGTGCGCCAGTTGCGAGAATTTTTCCAGTTCGATGGGGTCGGCGTTGGTCATGGTGGGTAGTTGGATGCTAATTCCGATTCTGGATGTAAGCGTGTATTTATGTAGGGCGGGCTGCGCCCGCCGGTTCAGGTTGTCGGGCATAGCCCGACCTACAACTGAGTCTTCTTCCATAGGTTAGGTGGCTGACTTTAACAAAACTCAATGCTTTAGCCAAATAGTCAGGTCTGTCAGGCGGGTGGCTCAGGGCAGCGTCGCTGTGCTAAAATGCGCGCTTTGATTTATTGCGCAAGCAGCTAGCTATCAGGGTCATTCATGGAACAACAATTCGCCAAGGAAACACTCCCAGTCAGCCTCGAAGAAGAAATGCGCAAGTCCTATCTGGACTATGCGATGAGTGTGATCATCGGGCGCGCGTTGCCTGATGTGCGCGACGGGCTGAAGCCGGTGCACCGCCGCGTGCTGTTCGCGATGCACGAGCTGTCCAACGACTGGAACAAGGCATACAAGAAGTCGGCGCGTATCGTCGGCGACGTGATCGGTAAGTACCATCCGCACGGCGATACGGCGGTGTATGACACCATCGTGCGCATGGCGCAGGATTTTTCGCTGCGCTACACGCTGGTTGACGGGCAGGGTAACTTCGGTTCGGTGGACGGCGATAACGCGGCGGCGATGCGTTATACCGAGATCCGCATGGCGAAGATCGCGCATGAATTGCTCGCCGATCTGGACAAGGAAACGGTGGATTTCGGACCCAACTACGACGGCTCCGAGCAGGAACCGCTGGTGTTCCCGGCGCGCATCCCCAATCTGCTGATCAACGGCTCGTCCGGCATCGCGGTGGGCATGGCGACCAACATCCCGCCGCACAATCTGGGCGAAGTGGTGAGCGCCTGCCTTGCGCTGCTGAAGAACCCCGATCTGGATATCGAGAAACTGATCGAATACGTGCCTGCGCCGGATTTTCCGACCGCCGGGTTCATCTATGGCCTGGCCGGCGTGAAGGAAGGTTATCGCACCGGACGCGGGCGCGTGATCATGCGCGCGCGCTGCCACATCGAGGATATGGACAAGGGTAGCCGTCAGGCCATCGTCATCGACGAGCTGCCCTATCAGGTGAACAAGGCCAATCTGCTGATCAAGATCGGCGAGATGGTGCGCGAAAAACGCCTGGAGGGCATCTCCGAGATCCGCGACGAATCGGACAAGTCCGGGATGCGCGCGGTGATCGAGTTGAAGCGCGGTGAGAATGCCGACGTGATCCTGAACAAGCTTTACAAGGACACCCAGTTGCAGGACAGCTTCGGCATCAACATGGTCGCCATCATCGACGGCCAGCCCAAGCTGCTCAATCTGAAGCAGATGATAGACGCGTTCCTGCGCCATCGCCGCGAGGTCGTCACGCGCCGCAACATCTTCGAATTGCGCAAGGCGCGCGAACGCGGCCATATACTGGAAGGTCTGGCGGTGGCATTGTCCAACGTGGACGAGATCATCGCGCTGATCAAGGCTGCGGCGACGCCCGCCGACGCCAAGCGCGAACTGATGGCACGGACGTGGCGTTCGTCGCTGGTCGAGGACATGCTCAGCCGCGTCAGCGATGCATCGCGGCCGGAAGGCTTGTTGCCACAGTATGGTTTGGTCGGGAAGGGCAAGACGCGCGGTTATTTCCTCTCCGATGCTCAAGCGCAAGCCATTCTGGAATTGAGGCTGCAACGCCTGACCGGCCTGGAGCAGGACAAGATCGTCGGCGAATACCGTGAAGTGATGGACAAGATCACCGACCTGCTCGACATCCTGGCCAGGCCGGAACGCGTGACCCAGATCATCGGCGATGAGTTGGCCGCAGTGAAGGCGCAGTTCGGCGACAAACGCCGCAGCGAGATCATCACGCACACCCAGGAAATGAGCATGGAAGACCTGATCGCCCCGGAAGACGTGGTGGTCACGCTGTCGCACGGCGGCTACATGAAGGCGCAGCGTCTCGATGAATACCGCGCGCAGAAGCGCGGTGGGCGCGGCAAGCAGGCCACGGCGACCAAGGAAGACGATTTCATCGACAACCTGTTCATCGCCAACACCCACAATTACATCCTGTGCTTCTCGAATCGCGGCAGCGTCTATTGGCTCAAGGTCTACGAGGTGCCGCAGGGCAGCCGTATCTCGCGCGGCAAGCCGATCGTGAATCTGTTGCCGCTGGAAGAGGGCGAGAAGATCAATGCGATTTTGCCGGTCAGCGAGTTCGTCGAGGATAAATATGTGTTCTTTGCCACCGCCAACGGCACGGTGAAGAAGACCCCATTGACCGATTTCTCGCGCCCGATGAAGCGCGGCATCATCGCGATCAATCTGGACGAAGACGACAGGCTGATCGGGGTCGCCGTCACCGACGGCAAGCATGACGTGATGCTGTTTTCGAACGGCGGCAAGGCCGTGCGTTTCGATGAGAACGACGTGCGCCCGACCGGACGCGCATCGCGCGGCGTACGCGGCATGAAGCTGGGTGCCAAACAGCAGGTCATTTCCCTGCTGGTGGCCGAGAATGAGCAGCAAAGCGTGTTGACCGCGACCGAGAACGGTTTTGGAAAACGCAGCCCTATCGTCGAGTACACCCGCCACGGGCGCGGCACACAAGGTATGATCGCGATCAAGACATCGGCGCGCAACGGCAAGGTGGTCGCCGCGACGCTGGTGAATGTCGAAGACGAGATCATGCTGATCGGCACCAGCGGCGTGTTGATCCGCACCCGCGTCAAGGAAATTCGCGAGATGGGGCGCACCGCTCAGGGTGTGACATTGATGAATGTGGAAAAGGGCGAGAAGCTGGCCGGTCTGAGCCGGATTGCGGAGCCTGAGGAAGAGGAGCAGTAATTAGGGAAGGGGGAAGAGGGAAGGGAGAAGGGTAAATGCAGGTGCGGCGCTCCGTGCCGGTTTTTCCCTTCACCCTTCTCCCTTGTACCCTTCACGAGATTTTATCAAGGAGAGAATGAAATGACGATTTACAACTTCAGCGCGGGTCCGGCAGTGTTGCCGAAAGAGGTGTTGCAGCAGGCGCAGGCGGAATTGCTCGACTGGCACGGCAGCGGCATGTCGGTGATGGAGATGTCGCATCGCGGCAAGGAATACATGGGCATACATGCGCAGGCCGAGGCCGATCTGCGCGAGCTGATGGGCATCCCGGCCAATTACAAGGTGCTGTTCCTGCAGGGTGGTGCGCATCTGCAATTCTCGATGATCCCGTTGAACCTGTTGCGCGGTAAACTCTCTGCGGACTACGTCAACACCGGTGAGTGGTCGAAGAAAGCGATCGGCGAGGCGAAGAAATTCAGCTATGTGAATGTGGCGGCGAACAACGCCGATAAAAACTGCACCTATGTGCCCGCGTTCGATACCTGGAAGCTGGACAAGGATGCGGCCTATGTTCATTACACACCGAACGAGACCATCGGCGGCGTCGAGTTCAACTGGGTGCCGGATACCGGCGATGTGCCGCTGGTGGCGGATATGTCGTCCAACATCCTGTCGCGCGTGATTGATGTGCCCAGATTCGGCCTGATCTATGCGGGCGCGCAAAAGAACATCGGTCCGGCAGGCTTGACGCTGGTCATCGTGCGCGAGGATCTGGTGGGGCACGCTCCCTCCGGTTTGCCGACCATGCTGGATTACAAGACCCATGCCGAGAATGATTCGATGTACAACACGCCACCGACCTATGGCATCTACATGGCCGGACTGGTATTGCAGTGGTTGAAGAAGAATGGCGGTATCGCTGCGATGGAAAGGAACAATATCGCCAAGGCGAAGTTGTTGTATGACGCCATCGATGCCAGCGGCGGTTTCTACAATTGCCCGGTGAACAAGGCGGATCGTTCGCGCATGAACGTGCCGTTCACGCTGAAGGATGCGAACCTGGATGGCGACTTCCTCAAACAGGCCGATGCGCGCGGCTTGCTGCAGCTGAAGGGGCACAGGTCGGTAGGCGGGATGCGCGCGTCGATTTACAACGCGATGCCTCTGGCGGGGGTTCAGGCGCTGGTCAATTTCATGCACGAGTTTGCCAAGAGCAAGGGATGATAATGGAAGCCTTTAGAAATTCACGCTCTCGGGATGCAGCGCAAGGCGCATGGCGCGCAGCGACCGAGAGGGTCGCTACGCAGTAATGTAGCGTGCGCTGCGCGCACGTTTTTTGCATCATGTCGTGCGCATAGCGCACGCTACGACTGGAAGAACAGAAAATGGCAACTCCATACAGCATTCTCACCCTCAACAAGATTTCCGCCCAAGGGTTGAACCGTTTTCCCGCCGCGCGTTATGTCACCGGCACCGAGATCGCCGAGCCGGATGCGATCCTGGTGCGCTCGCACAACATGCTGGAGATGCACATCCCCAAGACGGTGCTTGCAATTGGGCGCGCCGGTGCGGGTACCAACAACGTGCCGGTGAAGAAGATGAGCGAGCGCGGCGTGCCGGTATTCAATGCTCCGGGAGCGAACGCCAATGCAGTGAAGGAGCTGGTCATTACCGGCATGCTGCTGGCCTCGCGCAACATCGTTCCGGCGCTGCATTTCACCGCGAGTCTGAAGGGTGACGATGCGACGCTGCACAAGCTGGTCGAGGACGGCAAGAAGCATTTCGCGGGCACCGAGCTGCGCGGGCGCACGCTGGGCGTCATCGGTCTGGGCGCAATCGGCCGCCTGGTGGCTGATGCCGCCATCGGCCTGGGCATGAACGTGATCGGTTTCGACCCGGAGATCACCGTGGATGCGGCATGGAGTTTACCCTCGCAGGTGAAGAAGGCGCACAGCGTGGAAGACCTGCTCAAGCACAGCGATTATGTCAGCCTGCATGTGCCACTGCTGGACGCCACGCGCAACCTGATCGACGAGAAGCGCGTGAAGGCAATGAAGGCAGGCAGCGTGCTGCTGAATTTCTCGCGTGATGCAATCGTCAACGAGGATGCGATACTGGCCGGGCTGGCGAGCAAGCATGTCCGCTGCTACGTGTGCGATTTTCCCACCCACAAGTCGCAAGGCAATCCCGGCGTGATCGCGCTGCCGCACCTGGGCGCTTCGACGCAGGAGGCGGAGGACAATTGCGCGGTGATGGTGGTGGAACAGGTGCGCGATTATCTGGAACACGGCAATGTGGTCAACACGGTGAATTTCCCCAATGTCTCGATGCCGCGCGAATCGGAGTTCCGCCTGGCGATCGCCAACAGCAATGTGCCTAACATGCTGGGGCAGATCTCCACCACACTGGCCAAGGCGGGCATCAACATCCATAACATGATGAACAAGTCGCGCGGTGAAATGGCTTACACTTTGGTGGATACCGACAGCGCGATTCCCGCCAAGCTGATCGCACAGATCACCGCCATTCCCGGCGTATTGATGGTGCGCGATCTGCCTTTGCCGAAAGAGCTTTGAACCAGCTGAAAGCCAAAGCGCGATGAGCGAAAAACTGAATCAACTCCGCAAGCAGATAGACCAGCTGGATGATGAGCTGCTGAGGCTGCTGAATCAGCGCGCCGGACTCGCGCAGCAGATCGGCCATCTCAAAGAAGATGGCAAGGTATTGCGCCCGGAACGCGAGGCGCAGGTGCTCAAACGTCTGCAGGGCAGCAACAGCGGGCCGTTGGGCGCTGCCGCCGTGGCACAGTTGTTCACCGAAGTGATGTCGCAATGCCGCGCGTTGGAGGCGCCTTTGACGGTCGCCTATCTCGGGCCGGAGGGGACGTTCAGCGAGTTGGCCACGCTGAAGCGCTTTGGCAGTGCTGTGCATGGGCAGCCCTGCGCGACCATCGACGAGGTGTTTCGCGCGGTGGAAAGCGGCGCAGCCCATTACGGCATGGTGCCGGTGGAAAATTCAAGCGAGGGCGCGATAGGCCGTTCGCTGGATCTGTTGCTGCAAAGCACGTTGCAGGTGTGCGGCGAAGTGATGCTGCCTATCCATCAATGCCTGCTGGCGCAACATTGCGAATCGAGCTCGATCAAAACTGTCTATTCGCATCCGCAATCGCTGGGCCAATGCCAGGGTTGGTTGAACACCAATCTGCCGCACGCGGCACGCATACCTGTCGCCAGCAATGCCGAGGCGGCTCGGCTGGCCTCGGAAAGTCCGTATAGCGCGGCGATAGCAGGCAGCCAGGCTGCGGCACGGTTTGGCCTGAGCTTGTGTGTGGAAAATATCGAAGACGAAGCCAACAACACCACGCGCTTTCTGGTGCTGGGCAACCAGAAAGTCGCGCCTTCCGGCAGCGACAAGACTTCGCTGGTGATGTCTGCCGCGAATCGTCCGGGTGCGGTGCACGATCTGCTGGTTCCGCTGGCCAGGAATGGTGTCAGCATGACCAGACTGGAATCGCGCCCGGCACGTTCCGGCATGTGGGAGTATGTGTTTTATGTGGACATCGAAGGTCATCAGGACGAGGCCAAAGTGGCTGCGGCTTTGGCCGAACTCAGGCAGGTTGCTTCTTTCGTCAAGGTGCTGGGCTCGTATCCGGTCGCTGTTTAGCGACATTGTTTGAAAAACCGAAATACCACAAAGATTTCGTCATTCCCGCGAAAGCGGGAATCCGGTAATTCAAATTGCTTTTCGTATAGAACCACTGGATTCCCGCTTTCGCGGGAATGACGAGAAAGAGTTAATCAAGGTTTCAAAATGAACTACAGTGAACTAGCTCCTTCCTACATCCGCGCCATTGCCCCCTATCAGCCCGGCAAGCCGATCTCCGAACTGGAGCGCGAACTGGGCATCACGGGTATCGTGAAACTGGCCTCGAACGAGAATCCGCTGGGTTGCAGCCCGCTGGCCATGGCGGCGATGCAGGAAGCGCTCAAGACCATCGCGCTGTACCCGGACGGCAACGGCTTCGAACTGAAGGATGCGCTGTCCAGGCGCTACGGTGTCGAACATGCGCGCATCGTGCTGGGCAACGGCTCCAACGACATGCTGGAACTGGCTGCGCGGGCATTCCTCACGGTGGGCGACAAGGCGGTGTATTCGGATCATGCCTTTGCGGTGTATCCGCTGGCGACCCAGGCGGTGGGCGCGACGGGTATTTCCGTGCCTGCGATCAAATATGGACACGATTTGAAAGCGATGCTTAAGGCCGCCGTGGCGCAGCAGGCCAAGCTGGTGTTCGTCGCCAACCCGAACAACCCGACCGGCACATTCCTGAGTGCGGCTGCCTTGCTGGATTTCCTGCGCGCGCTGCCAGCGAATATCCTGGTGGTGCTGGACGAGGCATATAACGAGTACCTGCCGGTGGAATGCCGCTACGACAGCGTGAGCTGGCTGAAGGAATTCCCCAATCTGATCGTCTCGCGCACTTTCTCCAAGGCTTACGGCCTGGCCGGATTGCGCG
>DATBWQ010000138.1:0-17728 GCA_036514695.1 Gallionella sp.
GCAACCGGCATTCCGGCTTCTGCTTCCTTGATGAAACCAATAATCTGTTCTTCGCTGAATCGACTCTTCTTCATTTCCGCCTCTCTTCAAAAGCGGACTTTACTAACTTCTAGCTGGTACGGTCTACGGGGTGCAGGTCAATTTACCTAGGGAAACGCTGAATAAGTCCGTTCGTGGTGAGTGTTTCCCGTTTGCTCCTTCGATACACCGCGCTACGCGCGGCACTCAGGACGAACGGGAAATGTATCGAACCATAGTTTGGACTTATTCAGCGTTTCCCTAGATTGACTGTAGGGTTATGCTAAGACTTTTGCCGCCAAACCACGATAACTCTTATGGGTTATAGTTCAATAGCTCGTTACGGCTATGGATGGTGGGGCTGTCATCGTGCGCAGTTCGTCAGAGGCCGCAGTTCGTCAGAGGCCGCAGTGCGGAAATCCACTTCGCCCGCACCAAGATTCGAGGCCAGAATAAATATTGCATTCGAGGTGCGGGGCAGGTTACGTGCTGCAACATGCTTTTTCAGCTTGCCTTGATCCTTTGCACCGCTTCTGCCGGGGTAACGATAGGAATGTCTTGGTGGATTTTGAGGGAGAGCAGGTCATCATCCCCCGAGACGATGAGGTCGGCCTGTCCCGCGATGGCCGTTGCCAGCACCTCATCATCATCCGCGTCGCGGCACACGGGCTGCGGCAAGGGTGGCGGTTCGATCACCTCCACCAGCCGGTGCAACTCATCGAGTGTATGGCTGCGCGATGTATTTGAGCGCACGAGGATGGCATCGAACTTCGGGCGGCTGATTACATCAGCCAATTCGGACAAGAGCGCCGGGTTGCTGATGAGCGTAATTCCATTTTCAGTTTAAAAGTGGCGCTTTGGTGGGAGCGGCCTCCCGGCCGCGATCAAGCTTATCGCGGCCGGGAGGCCGCTCCCACAGAAGAAATTCATGCTGTTTCAAATTAGAAATGGAATAAGTTCTCCGTTGCGTACCTGCTCCAGCAATTCATGCGGCGCGCCGCGCCACAAGAGTCCGGACAACAGTACATTTGTATCAATGACCGCCCGCACGCTTGTGCCGTTCCGCCCGTGCGGCTTTTACTTCCGCGTTGATTTCTTCCATTGTCATCGGTGTGATGCCTGCTGCGGCCACGCGGTCGGCGACTGACAGCAGCGCATCCGCCGCTTGCCTGCGGCGTAGTGCGTCACTTAACAGCCTCAATAAAGCTTCTGGCGTTAACAGCCCCGCATCGCGCGCCGCCTGCGCGGTCGCATCGGGTAAGTCAATCTGGATTCTTGCCATGGTCATGTCTCCTGTACGTTGGTATGGCGTGCTTGGCGTGGGGCCATTATAGGGCACCTCTAAAAGTCCAAACTCCGTCGCGATGCTGCGTTGCTCAAAAAATTTTAACGCTTACATATCAAACATATGCGGCGCGCTAAAATTTTTTTCGCGCCTTGCCTGGCTTAGGATTTTGAATTTTTAGAGGTGCCCTATAGAACAACGCGCGTAAGGCGCAATCGCTGTAGATGCCAATGTGATTTCTTTAATTCAAGCCGACCCACAAGTAATTATTTTCATTTTAAAAATAAAACAATTCGTAGGTCGGGCTGTGCCCGACAGCTTGATCCGGCGGGCGAAGCCCGCCCTACAAAAATGCACGCTTAATCTGGAATTGGAATAAGGGAACAACCATACCACGCCGGCCATTATTTACAGCAGTTCACGGTTGCTATCCAAGCAGTCAACAATTGCGGAGGAGGGCGTATCCTCCAATATGGAATCGTCTGAGGGGATACCCCTTATGGGTTATAGTTCAATAGCTCATCACGGCTATGGATAGCATGACAGTCATTTACGCATACTAGCGCACCTTGAAAAATGGCTCTGGTTCTGTCCGGAACTGTCGCGACTGATAACGAAATCTACCAGCAAATATTGATGACAACCCATAATTTTGGCGACTCACAGAGCACGATAACCCCGCTGCATGATCCGCTGGCATCGCCTGCGCCGGATGCGAAGAACGAAGTGCGCAACACGACCTGCTATATGTGCGCGTGCCGCTGCGGGATACGTGTCCATCTGCGCGATGGCGAGGTGCGCTACATAGACGGCAACCCGGATCATCCACTGAACAACGGCGTGATCTGCGCCAAAGGCAGTTCCGGCATCATGAAACAGTATTCTCCCGCGCGGCTGACCAAGCCGCTGCGGCGCAAGCCGGGATCAGAGCGCGGGGCGGGGGAGTTCGAAGAGATCGGTTGGGAAGAGACTTTCAGCATCCTCGCCGAGCGGCTGGGAAAGATACGCGCCACCGATCCGAAGAAGTTTGCACTGTTCACCGGACGCGACCAGATGCAGGCGCTGACCGGATTGTTTGCGCGCCAGTTTGGCACGCCCAACTACGCGGCGCACGGCGGGTTCTGTTCGGTGAACATGGCCGCCGGAATGATCTACACCATAGGCGGTTCGTTCTGGGAATTTGGCGGCCCGGACTTGGAGCGTGCCAAGCTGTTCATCATGATCGGCACAGCCGAGGATCATCACTCCAATCCGATGAAGATCGCGATCTCGAAATTCAAACGCGAGGGCGGCCGCTTCATTTCCATCAACCCGATACGCACCGGCTACTCGGCGATCGCCGACGAATGGGTGGGCATACGTCCCGGTACCGATGGCGCGCTGTTGCTCGCGCTGATCCACGAGATCATCGCGCTCGGTTTGTACGACCGCGATTTTCTGGTTCGCTATACCAACTCCGGTCAATTGGTGAATCTCGACGACAAGCATGACGAGTTCGGCATGTTCGTGCGCACCGAGGTGCCGGAAGAAGAGGGCTGTTACGACCCGCAAAACAAGTTGTGGTGGGATCGCAACAGCAACAAGCCGGTAGTCACGCATACTGAGGGAGCCGATCCATTTCTATTCGGCGAATTCAAGTTGTCCGACGGCACGCCGGTCAAACCCGCCTTCCAGTTGTTGCAGGAACGGGTAAAGGATTACACGCCGGAATGGGCGAGCCAGGTCACCGGCATTCCGGTCGAGACGATACGCCGCCTGGCTTACGAGATGGGCATCACCGCGCGTGACGAGACTATCGAATTGCCGATCGCCTGGACGGACTCATGGGGCAAGGAACACGACAGCATCACCGGCAACCCGGTGGCGTTCCATGCGATGCGCGGTTTGGCGGCGCATTCCAACGGCTTCCAGACGATACGCTCACTGGCGATTCTGATGACGCTGCTCGGTACCATAGACCGTCCCGGCGGCTTCCGCCACAAGACGCCGTTCCCGCGTCCCATCCCGCCCTGCGCACGCACACCGAATACGCCGCTGGCAGTGAAACCCGACACGCCTCTGGATGGTATGGCGCTGGGTTGGCCGTCCGATCCCGACGATCTGTTCATCCACGAGGATGGTACGCCGGTGCGCATCGACAAGGCTTTCTCGTGGGAATATCCGCTGTCGGTGCACGGCATGATGCATAACGTCATCACCAATGCCTGGCGCGGCGACCCGTACAAGATAGACACGCTGCTGATCTTCATGGCCAACATGGGCTGGAACTCGACGATGAACACCGTCGAAGTCAGAAAGATGCTCAACGACAAGGAACAGAACGGCGAGTACAAGATCCCGTTCATCGTGGTCTGCGATGCATTTCATTCCGAGACGACGGCCTTTGCGGATCTGATCCTGCCTGACACGACTTATCTGGAGCGTCATGATGTGATGTCGATGCTGGACCGGCCGATCTCGGAATTCGACGGCCCGGTGGATTCGGTGCGCATCCCGGTGCTGCCGCCGACAGGCGAATGCAAACCATTTCAGGAGGTGCTGATCGAACTGGGTTCACGCCTGAAGCTGCCCGCCTTTGCCACCAGGGAGGGCAAGCGCAAGTATCGCGACTATCCCGATTTCATCGTGAACTATGAGACCGAACCCGGCTCCGGCATCGGCTTTCTGGCAGGCTGGCGCGGCAAGGATGGTGAGAAATCATTGCTCGGCGAACCCAATCCGAATCAGTGGGAGATGTACGAAAAGAATAACTGCGTGTTCCATTACGAATTGCCGCGTTCCTACCAGTACATGCGCAACTGGAACAAGGGCTACCTGGAATGGTCGCAGCGCAACCGCATCACGCGCTATGGCGAACCCATCCTGATCCACCTGTATTCCGAGGTGTTGCAGAAATTCCGCCTCGCCGCCCAAGGCCGTGGCATCACGCGCAAACCACCAGCCCATCTGGCCAAGCGCATCGAGACCTATTTTGATCCGCTGCCATTCTTCTATGAGCCGCTGGAATCCCAGTCCGGCGACAAGCACAAGTATCCGCTTGCGGCAGTGACCCAGCGGCCGATGGCGATGTACCATTCCTGGGATTCGCAGAATGCCTGGTTGCGCCAGATCCATGCGCACAATTATCTGTACGTGAATCCGCTCGCCGCGCAGGACGCAGGTATCGCGGACGGCGGCTGGATGTGGGTGGAATCGCAATGGGGCAAGGTGCGCTGCATGGCGAGATATTCCGAGGCGGTGGAGCCGGGTACGGTTTGGACCTGGAACGCGATCGGCAAGGCGGCGGGCGCATGGAATTTGTCACCCGACGCGAACGAGTCGCAGAAGGGTTTTCTGCTCAATCACCTGATCTCCGAAGAACTGCCGGCCAATCCTGACGGCTCGCGCTATTCCAACTCCGACCCGATCACCGGACAGGCTGCCTGGTATGACGTGCGGGTGCGCATCTATCCGGCAGGAGCCGATGAACCGCAACAGACCTCGCCGCAGTTCAAGCCTATGGAGGCCGTGCCGGGTATGGCTGAACGTCCCGCATGGTTGGCTTACTTTAGCGGTAAGAAAAAAAACTGACATGCCCGCGAATAATCTCCAACACACGAACCGGCATCTGTCCATTCCCCCCTTTGCAAAAGGGGGGCTAGGGGGGATTTCAAACTTTCCACCATCCACCGCCAAAACAAATCCCCCTCAGTCCCCCTTTTCACCCGTAAAGGGTACGCCGGTGGGTACCCCGCTGCTACGCAGCGACCCTTCCGCAGTCAAAGGGGGAAGAGTCGTAGGGTGGATAAAGTGCGAAGCACGTATCCACCATTTAATCGGTGGATACGCCGCTATGCGTCTTTATCCACCCTACATGTTATGCGGCGCAAGGATGCGTAAATGACCCAACTCGCGCTCGTCATCGACCTCAACGTTTGTGTCGGCTGTCATGCCTGCGTGACCAGCTGCAAGGAATGGAACACTTCCGGGACAGCCGGGCCGTTGTGCGACGAGAATCCTTATGGGGCCGATCCGACCGGCACGTTCTTCAACCGGGTGCAGACTTTCGAGGTCGGGCAATATCCCAATACCGAAACCGTGCATTTCCCCAAGTCCTGTCTGCATTGCGAGGATCCGCCCTGTGTGCCGGTCTGTCCGACCGGCGCTTCCTACAAGCGCAAGCAGGATGGCATCGTGCTGGTGGATTACGACAAATGCATAGGCTGCAAGTATTGCACCTGGGCCTGTCCTTACGGTGCGCGCGAGATAGATGAAAAGCAGCAGGTGATGAAGAAATGCACGCTGTGCGTGGATCGCATCTACGACACCAAGCTGCCGGAAGCTGACCGCAAGCCGGCGTGCGTGATGGCCTGTCCGACCAGCGCGAGGTTGTTCGGGGATGTGCATGATGCCGAATCGGTGATGTCGAAGGCGATCCGCGAAAACGCCGGTTATGCGCTGATGCCGGAATGGGGCACCCATCCGGCCAACCATTATCTGCCCCTGCGCAAGACCAGACTCAAGATACACGAAGACGAACTCGAACGTGTCGATAACCCGCTCAAGGTTGACGGTAAGCTGCCCAAGCCGAACAAGTCCGATCCAGCGCTGGACGACGTCACGTCCTGGTAATCACTTCAGAAAACATTATGAATCCGGCCTTCTCAGTAATTTTTTTAACCACCTTGATCGGCGTCGGCCAGGGGCTGTTTCTGGCGCTGTTCACCCAGCAGTCTTACGCGCTGTTTGATCTGCTGCCGCATCAGGACGCGCGCTTTTATGGATGGGGCAGCCTGCTGGCGCTGGTCTTCACGATGGCGGGATTGATCGCCTCGTTCTTTCATCTGGGCCGTCCGGAGCGCGCCTGGCGCTCGGCGACTCAGTGGCGCACCTCGTGGCTTTCCCGCGAAGTCATCGTCCTGCCTGCGTTCATGGGGATATTGTTTCTCTACGGCGCATCCCATTTGAGCGGATTCGATCCGGTGCTGCTGATACTGCCCGGCGGACTGAGCATCAATGCCACGATCGCATTGGGAGGTGCAGGTACGATACTGGCCTTTGCGCTGTTCGTGAGTACCGGCATGATCTATGCCTGTTTGCGTTTCTTGCAGGAATGGCATTCCCCGCTGACCGTGATCAACTTCATCCTGCTCGGCAGTGCATCCGGCTTCACGTTGGCAACGCTGTATGCCGCTGTGTTTTCGCCGTCGCAGACCGGATTCTTCGGCGGCTGGGCGATCATCATCACCTTGCTGGGCTTTGCCGGACGAGGCGCGTCGTTGTGGCGCAATGCGCGCCTCAAGCCGAAATCGACAGTGCAGTCAGCGATCGGCATCAAGCATCCGCGCATCGTTCAGACAGCGCAAGGCGCGATGGGTGGATCATTCAATACGCGGGAGTTCTTCCATCGCAAGAGCGCTTCGTTTTTCAGCACGGTAAAAGTGACTTTTCTGCTGTTGGCATTCGTCGCGCCGTTGCTGTTGTTGGCCGTTAACCTGACTCATCCATCCAATCTGTTAGTCGGGATTGCGTTTATACTTCAATATATCGGCTTGCTGGCGGAGCGCTGGTTCTTCTTCGCCCAGGCCAACCACCCGCAGAACCTCTATTATCAGGGGGTGTCTTGATGTTTGGAGGAGCACTGTCGGCGATTAGAAAAACGGGAAGTCTGCTCAAGGCAAACTCTTTGCTGATATTGCTGGCCATGACTATTTTCGCCGGCACTGCCTATGCCGTCGAAGCTGCTCCGGCAACCTCTGCGATGCCATGGTGGGGCTGGCCCTTGGTGCTGTTCATTACCTGTTTCTTTCTTGGCATCGTCGCTGTGCCATCCGGTGTGGGCGGTGGTGTGTTGTTCGTCCCTATCGTGGGCGGCTTTTTCCCTTTTCATCTTGATTTCGTGCGCGGCGCAGGATTGCTGGTCGCCTTGGCCAGCGCGCTTGCCGCCGGGCCATCGTTGCTGCGTGTCGGGCTCGCCGATTTGCGTTTGGCGCTACCGTTGGCGGTACTGGCATCGGCCAGCTCGATAGCCGGAGCCATGATAGGGCTTGCGCTTCCCGCTGCTCTGGTGCAGATCGCTCTGGGTATTACCATACTTGGCATCGTCGTGCTGATGGCGACTGCCAAAAAATCCGAGTTTCCGGATGTGGCAAGAGCCGACAAACTTTCTGCCTCACTATCCATGCATGGGATATTCCATGATGCATCACAGGGGAAAGACATTTCCTGGAAGGTTCATCGTACTCCGCTCGGACTTTTGCTCTTTGTTGGTATCGGCTTCCTTGCAGGATTGTTCGGCATGGGTGCGGGCTGGGCCAATGTGCCAGTGCTCAATCTGCTGATGGGCGCACCGCTCAAGGTTTCTGCGGGAACTTCCAGTTTTATCCTGACGCTGGTGGATTCATCAGCCGCATGGATATATCTCAACAAGGGTGCCGTACTTGCGATGATCGCCGTCCCTTCGGTCATCGGCATGATGCTGGGAGCATTTATCGGCGCACGGCTGTTGCATGTGCTTAGTGCATCAGTGGTGCGCAAGCTGGTCATCTCGCTGTTGCTGTTCGCGGGTTTGCGGGCGCTGCTCAAGGGCTTGGGCATCTGGATGTAATTCAAATTTGCATTAAAAACCTAACGATGGTTTTGTAGGGTGCGTCCCACGCACCGCCTTTGGTACAACGATGGTGCGTGGGACGCACCCTACGATATTTCGCTTTTTATTGCGAAATGGAATAATCATGGACGACAATAATATTTCCGTCGAACAGCAACGCTATGCCACCTTGTTGAGCTGGGGTTCGCGCTCCGGCCTGGCTTTGCTGGTGGTCAGCTTTCTTGCTTACGTGTTCGGCTTGATGCCCGTACATGTGCCCTTGGAGCAGCTACCCAATTTGTGGAATCTGCCTGTGGGCGATTATCTAAAACAAACTGACACCCCGACTGGCTGGAACTGGCTGACCATGATAGATCAAGGAGATTTCGCCAGTCTGGTTGGCATCGCCTGGTTATCCGGTTGTTCACTGATTTGTCTGTTGGCTATTATTCCAATCTATGCGCGTCGCAAAGACAAGATTTTTGTAATGCTTTGCGTGTTCGCTTTGGCCGTGCAGTTGCTTGCTGCATCGGGTATGCTGAGAACCGGCGGACACTGAGGTTCGGCAGCCATGAGCGATTACCCCTTTAAACGCATTTTGCTTGCAACAGAGCACACCGAGTTCGACATCGGCGCGGAACGGTTGGCCTTCGAGATGGTACGTCGCTGCGGATTGCCGTTGATGGCGGTGCTGCCAGTGGTGAGCAACTCGGAATTCGAGATTGCAGCTCCACAACTCGCCGCGCGGAATGACCGTGAAGCCGCCAGCAAAGTTGATGCCCTGCGCAATACCGCCATGCAACTCGGCGTTCAGTTCGAAATCCATGTTCGGCATGGCGAGGAGCCGTACCGTGAAATTGTGAATGAGGCCAAGGAAAAGCAGGTCGATTTGATTATCACGCGTCGGCGTGGCAAGCGCAGTTTCCTGGCAAAATTATTGGTTGGTGAAATGGTCAGCAAGGTTGCAGGGCACGCGCCATGCAGCGTGTTGCTGGTGCCGCGCAACGGCACCATGTGGTCAAATGGTGTGCTCGCAGCAGTAGACGATTCCGAACATTCCCTGAAAATTACTTCCACGGCGGCTTCAATTGCCAGGGAATGTGCCTTGCCGCTAACCATTCTGAGCGTAGCCGAAACTACAGCGTTGCACGAAAAGGCAGAGGTGGTCGCATCTCGCTATACCGGAACAGTTGCCGGACTTGATGTTGTTGTCCGTCAACTCGTTCTGACAGGTCATCCGCACGAGCAGATTCTCGCAGCCAGCAAGTCTGTAGGCGCAGACCTGATCGTATTGGGACGGCGCGGCGGAAGCAATGCCGTGGCGCGTATATTGCTGGGCAGCACCATGCAGAAGGTAATGGGGATGGCTGACCAACCGGTATTGGTTGTACCAGCATAAGTAATGTTTGAAAAAATAACCCTAACGGGTTATTCCTGTTACTGCTATCAGGGGATAAGCTGGCGCCGTTTAAATATATTTGATTGAACCAGCCAACCTGGATTCTTCATACCTCGAAGGGGTGTAACTTGATAGATTTGGAACGCCGCAAGGCACTCAAGACAGGCGGCAGCCTCGGGCTGCTGGGGATTTTTGCAACGGCCGGTCTGGTTCATTCCGGTATCGCCTGGGCTGAGAGGAAGGCTTCGGCTTTCGAAGCCAAAAGCCTGGGCGAAGCCCTTGATGCGTTGGGGGTGGTCATTCCCGAGAACAGTGTTTCCATCCTGCTCACCGCACCCGAGATCGCCGAAAACGGCGCGTTCGTTCCAATCACGGTTACCAGCAATCTTTCCCATACCGAACAAATTTCCATCCTGGTAGAAAAAAATCCGAACACGCTTGCGGCCAACTTTGTCCTGCCTGAAGGAACGGAAGGATTCATCACCACGCGCATCAAAATGGGCCAGACCGACACGGTCATTGCGCTGGTGAAGGCCGATGGGAAGTTCTATCGAGCCTCCAGAGAAGTCAGGGTCACGATAGGCGGTTGCGGCTAGATGATGCTTACTTCGACATTGTTTCAACGACAAGGACAACAAGAGCATGGCTAACCCGATGAAAATACGCGCCACCGCCAAGGAAGGTGTCACCGAAGTCAGGATCCTCATGCAGCACGAAATGGAAACCGGACGGCGCAAGGATGACGCGGGTAATCTGGTGCCGGCCTGGTACATCACCGGGGTCACGGTGCGGCACAAGGATCGCGTCGTGCTGGAGGGCCAGTTTGGCACGGCGGTTTCGAAAAACCCTTACCTGGTATTTCGTTTCAAGGGCGGAATTCCTGGGGAAAAGGTCTCGGTAAAATGGGCCGACAACAAGGGTGACAGCCGTCTCGACGAGGCTGAAATCGTCCAGTAACCGCACCTGGCGGAAGGTTCGGCAGCATTGTGATATTTGAAGTTCGGGTTTTGCACGCCGCCCAAAGAGCGGCTGGTGTTATGTAGCGTAATCGTCTTAATACAACAGGGAGGAGTTATGAAAATGAACCGGTTCCAAACACTCACCATTGCCTGCGCCGTCGGGTGGTCGTTATCTTCGGTAGCCGCCCATGCGGAGGTCGATGCGCATTCTCGCAACCTTACCGCGTCCTGCGCTGCCTGCCACGGTACCAACGGCCACAGTGTCGGGGGCGCGCCCGTTCTGGCCGGGATGGACAAGACATTTTTTGTCAACCAGATGAAGGATTTCAAATCCGGCGCGCGGCCAGCCACGGTGATGCATCATCATGCCAAGGGTTATAGCGACGAGGAATTCGAAAAAATGGCCGGGTTCTACGCGGCCCAGAAACGTTAGGCAAATCAGCGAAGCATCCGGAATAACCTGAAATCAAAAATCATAGGGAGCAAATCATGTCATTAGATCGTCGCGATTTTTTGAAGCTTAGTGCAGCAGGGATTATGGTAGGCGTGTTTCCGGGCTGCGCAACTTCCGGCAGTGAAATCGTCAAGAAAAGCGGACAACGCGTAGTCATTGTGGGTGGTGGCTTTGGCGGCGCAACGGCAGCCAAATATATCCGCATGTGGGGTGAGGAAAAGATCGAGGTGGTGCTGATCGAGCGCAACGCGCTGTTCGTTTCCTGCCCGATGAGCAACACGGTGCTGGGCGGCAGCCGGACCATTGATGACCTCACGCAGAACTACGATACCCTGAAGAAGAAGTATGGCGTCAAGCTGGTGCAAGGTGAGGTGACGGCCATTGATCCGCAAAAGCAAACCGTCATGCTGGCGGATGGCTATCTCAGCTATGACCGGCTGATCGTCGCGCCGGGTGTCGATTTCATGTTTGATCAAATCGAGGGACTCAGCGCCAAAGTGGCAGGGGAGAGCATCCCTCATGCATGGAAGGCCGGCCCGCAAACGGTGATGTTAAGAAAACAGCTCGAAGCCATGCCGGATGGCGGAGTTTTCGCGATTTCCATTCCCAAGGCTCCCTACCGTTGCCCGCCGGGGCCGTATGAGCGCGCCTGTCAGGTGGCTTTCTATCTCAAGAATAACAAGCCGAAATCCAAGGTGCTCATATTGGATGCCAACCCAGACATCACCTCGAAGAAGGGCCTGTTCACCGCAGCCTGGAAAGAACTTTATCCGGGCATGGTGGAGTATCGCCCCAACGCTGCCGTGATGAAAGTGGACGTGGCAGGAAAGATCGCCAAGACCGAGTTCGAGGATGTGAAAACCGACGTGCTGAACATCATCCCGCCGATGAAGGCCGGTATGGTTGCCAATATGGCAGGTGTCGTGGGAGCGGACAACCGCTGGTGTGCGGTGGATTTCCTGAGTTATGAATCCAAAGTGCAGAAGAACATTCATGTCATCGGCGATTCGGTTGCCGCCGCCCTGCCAAAATCCGGTCATTTGGCCACTTCCCAAGCGAAAGTCTGCGCCGCCGCCATTATCGAACTGATGCAAGGCCGGCAGCCGGATACTAGCCCTGCTATTGCCAATACTTGCTATAGCATGGTGAGCAACAATGAAGCGGTGCATGTGGCCCATGTGTACCGCTTCAATGCGGAAAAGAAAGAGATGGTCGCGGCGGACGGCGGCGGTGTTTCAGCCAGCCGTTCTGAAGCCGAGGGCTCGCTGGCCAATTACTGGCTCAAGAACATCCTGGCTGACGTGTTGCTGTAACAAGGTATATCAGGAAGGGGGCGCCGGGTCCGGGAGCATGGCCCGGTGACTCCCGCATGATTGGGTATCACGTAACAGGAATTGAATATGCTCAAAGTACCATTCTGTCTTGCCCTGCTGTATTTATTCAGCTTGTCTCCGGCACTGGCGGCGCCGCCTGCGCCGACACTCTCCTACACGGAAATGAAGGTGCAGATCGCGCGCGTCCAGATCCGCGACGGGGTCAGTTTTGACGATGCGGTGGATTCGCTCAAGCTGCGTGCCAATCAGCACAATCTCAAGTTCGTCGGCGCCAGCCCCTTGTACAAAGAGATCGAAGCGCTGACGGGAAAACCCGCCAAACGTATGGAGATTTTCAGCTTTTGCGATGGCCTCACGGCACAGCAAATGATCGTTGCCGACCCGCTCATGATCGCCTTCATGCCCTGCCGTATCGCGCTGGTGGAGGATGCACAGGGTAAACGTTGGGTGATTTCGATGATGATGGACGAGGCCATGATAGCCGCACTGCCGGTTGCTACCCGCAACAACGCCCAGCGTGTCATGGCGGCCATGAAAGACATGATGCTCGCCGCAAGCAACGGTGATCTTTGAACTGATCCGGAGCGAAAATAACTCTAACGGGTTATCCCCGACCCCCATTGTGGGTATGGACGCTGACAAGCCGGCTATTACTATAATGCATGCGATATCGTTGTTTCCGTCTGATGACCAATCAGGTTGCGGCGGAGGCCTTAATTACCTGTGGGAGATGAGATCATGAATTTTGACAAAGAATTTGACGCCAGCGGTTTATCCTGCCCTTTGCCTATCCTGAAGACCAAAAAAGCGCTCGTCGATATGGCTTCCGGGCAGGTTCTGAAGCTGATTGCCACGGACAGCGGCGCAATCAAGGATATGCAGGCCTTCGCCGATCAAACCGGCAACACCTTGCTTGCCACCGAGGAAGCAAATGGCGCATACACTTTTTATATGAAGAAAAAGTAGTTCTGCTGCAAACCAAAACCATACTTAAGGGGAACAAATGACTACCAAGAAAATGGCGATCATCGCTACCAAGGGCACGCTGGATATGGCGTATCCGCCATTCATCCTGGCTTCTACCGCTGCCGCTTTGGGCTATGAGGTGCAGGTGTTCTTCACCTTCTACGGATTGCAGTTGCTGCGCAAGGATTTGTCGAGTGTGATGATCAGTCCGCTGGCCAACCCTGCCATGCCGATGCCGGTGCCGATGCCGGTGATGGTGCAGATGCTGCCCGGCATGGAATCCATGGCGACCATGATGATGAAGCAAAAACTCAAGAAACATGGCGTGGCCTCGCTGCAAGAGCTGCGCGACCTGTGTCTGGAGGCCGAGGTGAAATTCATTGCCTGCCAGATGACGGTCGATCTGTTCGAATTCGACAAGAGCGAATTCATTGACAACATCGAATACGGCGGTGCGGCGATGTTCCTGGGATTTGCCGGAGACACCGACATCTGTTTGTTTATTTAGGATGGCTGTTTGTTTAAGTTGCAATAACTTTGCGGTAGCAGGGTAGGGGTTTTTCTTTCAATCAACTGGGGAGTTTTTTCATGAGAATAAATAAAATTGCTGTTTCATTGATTGCCGCCGGTGTGATGGCATCACCACTCGCATATGCGACCAATGGTTATTTTTCGCATGGCTACGGCATGAAAGCCAAGGGCATGGGTGGCGCATCGACCGCAATGGCGATCGATACGTTCGGCGGTGCGAACAACCCTGCCAGCATGGTGTGGGTAGGCGACCGGCTCGATATCGGCGTTGATTTGTTCATGCCGAAGCGGTCCGCATCGCGGCAGGGGAGCCCGGCGGGAAACGGGAGTTCAGAAAGCGGCAGCAACGAATTCCTAGTGCCGGAATTTGGTTACAACAGAATGCTGAATCCTGATATGTCGGCGGGTGTGACCGTTTACGGCAATGGTGGCATGAATACTGACTACAGCGGTGGCGCTCTGGCGGGAGATCCGTTCGGAACTTGTGCGGGCCAGCCGGAGAACTTGCTGTTCGGTTGCGGCAAGCTGGGTGTGGATTTGATGCAGCTCATCATCGCGCCGACTGCCTCCTACAAGATCAACGCCAATAATTCCATCGGTGTGTCGCCGCTGCTCGGCTACCAGCGATTCAAGGTTGACGGCCTGCAAGCGTTTGCCGGGGTCTCCAGTAGCGGCACCGATCTTACCAACAAGGGCTACGATGACTCGACCGGTTGGGGGGTGCGCATCGGCTGGCTCGGCAAGCTCTCCGATACCGTTAGCGTGGGCGCAGCCTATTCGACCAAGATGCGCATGAGTGCCTTTGACAAGTACAAGGGTTTGTTCGCTGAGGGCGGCGACTTCGACATTCCCGAAAACTACAACATCGGCATCGCGATGAAGGCGACGCCAAGCACAACCGTGGCTTTCGACATCCAGCAGATCAATTATGCGGACGTGAACTCCATCGCCAACGGCGTAGCAAATTCTCTTCCTGCCCCGGTTGCGCCCAACCGTTTAGGGGATGCAAATGGCTCTGGATTCAAGTGGCGTGACCAAACGGTGTTCAAGCTCGGCATCGAGCATGAATACCGCAACAGCCTTGTGCTGCGTGCCGGCTACAACTACGGGAAGTCCCCGGTGCGCGGTGACAGCACCGACGATGTGACCTTCAATATCCTCGCACCGGGGGTGGTGGAGCAGCACCTCACGCTCGGCACCACTTGGATGCTGGACAACAAGTCGGAGCTGACGGTGTCCTACATGCATGCTTTCAGCAATTCGGTCACCGGCTCTTCGGCAACAGTATTGCTGGGGCAGGGCGGCACCGAGACGCTGCAAATGAGCCAGAATGCCATTGGCGTTGCCTATAGCATCAAACTCGAATAAGTCGGTTGTAACTGCTCAATGGCTACGGCGTTCTGATAACGGGTAGCCAAAAAAAAGCCGAAAGCAAGCCGCTTTCGGCTTTTTTGCGCCTACATGTGTGTTGCAATCAATCTAAAAATCGTTAGAATATTGAACTTGTAATTCCCCGCAGTCTTGCTGCGGGGACAGCGCAGGCTAAAATGAAAAAATGGAAGTGATGTAGCCCGGATGTAGCGCAGCGAAATCCGGGGTTTGGTGGGCGTGCCGAAGTTTCCCCGGATTCCATTACATTCCATCCGGGCTACGCCTGCTCAAGTTTTTCCGATACCCCGCGCTCTTGGCGCGGGGTGATTCATTCTAAGTAATTGCGTGCAGATAGACAGCATCAAAACTCTCGGGGGGTGGTTATGACCAAGTTTTCACTTGTAGAATTTTCAATCCGTCGCCCGCGCCTGATTGTCTGGGCGACGGTGGCGCTGGTGCTGCTGTTCCTCACCCAGTTCCCGCGCATCGCCACGGACACCAACCCGAAGCACATGCTGCCGGAGAATTCGGACGTGCGAGTGTGGAACGACGAGGTGGACAAGACGTTTGCGCTGTACGAGGACACCATCGTCGTGGGCGTGGAAAAC
Source organism: Gallionella sp. (assembly GCA_036514695.1). Lineage (GTDB taxonomy): Bacteria > Pseudomonadota > Gammaproteobacteria > Burkholderiales > Gallionellaceae > Gallionella. The sequence continues at coordinate 15,494 of DATBWQ010000138.1, forward strand.
AATGCGGGCGTGCTGAACCGGGAAACCCTCGGTCGTATCGCTCGCATCACCGGCGCGATACTGGGCCTGGAAGGCGTGGCGAGCCGCGATGTGAACGGTTTCACCACCATCACCAACGTCATGGCGGAGGCAGGCACTCTCAAAGTCGGCCCCCTCATGCCGGGCGCGCCAAAGACAGATGCGGAAGTGGAAATATTACGTACTGCACTGTTTGGCAACCCGCTGCTGGTTGACCGCGTGATCTCGAAGGACGGCAAAACCACGGCCATCTATGTGCCGCTGGAGAAGGGCGCCAACGGCGCCGAAATCGCGGAGAAGATTCGTGCAATCGTCGGCAAGGAAAGCGGGCCGGAGCGCTACTACGTCGCTGGCGACCCGGTGGCGCGCGATACCTTCGGCGCCGAGATGTTCAAGCTGATGGGCATTTTCTCGCCGATTGCCGGCATGATCATGTTTATCGCCATTCAGCTCATGTTCCGTAACCTGTCCTTGTCGTTCACCATGATGGGCGTAGCCATGGCGGCGATTATCATCAGCATGGGATCGCTGATCGGCGCCGGCTATCCGGTGCATATCATGAGTTCGATGGCGCCGGTATTTCTGATGGCGATTGCCACCGACAGCATTCACATCTTCAACGAGTTCTATTTCCGCTACCGTGAAAAGCGCAACAAGCTCGATGCGATCCGCGAGACCATGGCGGCGGTGAGCCGCCCGGTGCGCTACACGGCGCTCGCCACGACGGCCGGGTTCGCCGTGCTGCTGTTCATGAACATCGTGCCGGTGCAGGTATTCGGCGGGCTGATCGCCCTCGGCACAGTGGTGTTGCGGCTGTTCTCCTTCAGCCTGATCCCGGCCATCCTCACCTTCGTCAAGGAAGAGAAGATCGCCCGCGCCGTCGAGCACGAGAGCATGGAACTGGACCGTACTGCGCGCTTTTTGCGCCGCATTACCGAAGTGGGCGCGATGCGCCCGCTGGCCACCGCGCTGGTGGGCTTGATACTGGTGGCGGTGGCCATCGCCGGCACCACGAAGATTCACGTCAACAACAATCTGGTGGCGTGGTTCAAGCAGTCGAGTGAAATTCGGATTGCCGACACGGCAATGAACCAGGCGCTCGGAGGTACATCGCTCGGCTATCTGGTGGTGCAGTCCAATGAACTGGATTTCATGAAGCGGCCCGAGGCCATGCACTGGCTGGAGGGGCTGCAACGCCACCTGGAAACCATGCCGGTGGTGGGCAAAACTTTCTCGGTAGCCGATTATGTGAAGCGCATCAACCGGGTATTGCATGACGATGACCCGAAATTCGACACGGTTCCGGAAACTCAGGACACGGTCGGTCAATATCTGTTCCTGTTCAGCATGTCGGCCAAACCCGCCGACCTGGATAACGTGGTCGATTCCACGTTCCAGAAGGCCAATCTGTGGGTGCAGTTGAAGAGTTGGGATGCGGAAGCCATGCGCCAGGTGATTCAGGCAGCAGATACCTACCAGAAGACCCACCCGCTGGCGGCGACAGTGAAACCGGCCGGCATTGCCTATTTCAATCTGGTGTGGAACGACGAGGTGCTGGGCGACCTGGTGCTCGGCCTCATGCTGGCGCTGGTGGTGGTGTTCATTATCCTGGCGCTGGACTTCCGCTCGTCCAGGTGGGCGCTGGTCGCCTACGTGCCGCTGCTGTTCACCATCCTGCTGATCTACGGCGTGGTCGGCTTCGCCGGCAAGGACTTCGACATGCCGCTATCTGTGATGAGCACTTTGTCGCTCGGCATGGCGGTGGATTTCTCCATACACTTCATCAGCCGCTTCCGCCAGCGCCTGGCCGAGACGGGCAGTGGCACGAATGAAGGGGCGTTGCGGGAGGCGCTGTTGTGGACAGCGGCGCGGCCGGGCAAGGGTATTTTGCGCAATGCGCTGCTGTTCGCTGCGGCCTTCTCGGTGATGCTGGCAGCACCTCTCACGCCCTACATCGCGGTGGGCGCCTTCATCGTCTCGATGATGCTGCTTTCCGCGTTGCTCACCATTCTCTATCTGCCCGCTCTGGTGATGCTCGGGCGACATTGGCTGTTCGACCAAACCCCCTCCAACTCCCCCTTGTCAGGGGGAGAGCCGCTCCTCCCCTGATAAGGGGAGGCCGGGAGGGGTTTTAACAATCAAGGAGTAGGGTGGGCACGCTTTTTGTGCCCACGCGGTCAGCGAAGGTTATATCCGCGTGGGCAAACGATGAAACCG
>DATBWQ010000139.1:0-11508 GCA_036514695.1 Gallionella sp.
GGACGGGTTGAACCACGCGCGCTGAAGCGAAGACCGAAACCGTTTCAATTGCTCACGAAACCGCGTCAAATATTGCGTGCGCAACTTATGGAGCAGCAACAGCAGCATATTGCAGCATGCTTAAGTTAGTGCCATTGGGCTCAGGTTCAGAATATTTATAATGGCCATCGGTATTCACTATTCAACACCCCATGCCCCACCTTGTCGTCTCCATCTCCGGGCACGGTTTCGGCCATGTCGCGCAGACCGCGCCTATCCTGAATCTGCTGCATCAGCGCATGCCGCAGTTGCGCCTCACGGTGCGCTCCGCCGTGCCGCTTTCCCATCTGCGTTCGCGCATCCATGCGCCGTTCACCCATCTGCCCGGCGATAACGACATCGGCATGCTGATGTCCTCGGCGCTGGATGTTCGTGTCGAGGACAGCTGCGCGGCCTATCGCGCACTGCATGCAGACTGGGGTATGCGCGTCGCCGATGAGGCTCGCCTGCTGCGTGAACTCAAGACAGACATGGGGTTCTCCAACGTCGCTTACCTGCCGCTGGCCGGCGCGCAGCGCGCGGGCATTGCGAATACAGCGCTGTGTTCGCTGAACTGGTTTGACATCTATCGCCACTATTGCGGTGACGGCGGCATCGCTGCGCAGATACATGCCTGCTATGCCAACGCCGATGCCTTTCTGCGCACCACACCCTGCATGGCGATGGAGTATCTGCCCAATCTCGTTCCGGTCGCACCCGTCGCCTCCGCCGGCAATGACAGGCGCGATGAGCTCGACCGTCTCCTGAAGATATCGAAACAAGAGAAGCTGGTGCTGGTCAGCCTGGGCGGCATAGCCAGCCGCTTGCCCATGGAAAAATGGCCGAGGATAGACGGCGTGCGCTGGCTGGTGCAGCAAAGCTGGCAAGTCGAACATCCCGATGCGATCATTCTCGAAACATTGCCGATAAGTTTCAGCGACCTGCTCGCCAGCAGCGACACGCTGATCTGCAAACCCGGCTATGGCAGCTTCGTCGAAGCTGCATGCAGCGGCACGCCTGTCCTGTACGTCAATCGGCCTGACTGGCCGGAATCTCCCGCGTTGATCGGGTGGTTGCAACTGCACGGTGTTTGCCGGGAAGTCTCCCGGCAGGCATTGGACCAGGGGGATGTTGGCTGGCTGCTGGAAGAAATCTGGAACGCACAACGCCCCGGGCCGGTCGATCCAGAAGGTGCGGAGCAGGTGGCGGCGTGGTTAGCCGGGAAACTTGATCGGTAAAACCCCTTGGCGCATCAATGACGCAGTGCCGGGCTGCGCGTTGAAAAACTGATAATTGTTCCTCCCTGTCCTTTTGGCCATGTACATCGCATCGTCCGCCATTTTGACCAGGGTCTCCGAGTGATCGGTATCGTCCGGAAAAATGGAGATCCCAATACTGCAGCCGATCGAACAGGTGTTTCCCTGGACCACGAATGGCCGGGACAAGGATTCCAGAATCTTGTTGGCCACCAGCACGGCGTTATCCGCATGGTCAACGTTGTTAAGTATGAAGATGAACTCGTCTCCGCCGACGCGTGCCACGGTATCCATGTCGCGCGCACTCACAGTAAGACGCTCGGCCACCATTTTAAGCAGGCAATCCCCGGCATGGTGGCCGAATTCATCGTTGACCCGCTTGAAACCATCCAGGTCCAGAAACATAACGGCAAACTTCTGCTGGTAGCGCCTGGCCCGCGCAACAGCCTGATCCAGACGGTCATAGAACAGGGTCCGGTTGGGCAGATTGGTGAGCACATCGAAATACGCCAGTTGCGCGATCTTCTGCTCTGCCGTCCTGCGCCCGGAAATATCCCGGATGACGCTGAAAAACACCTTCTTCCCATCCAGTTCGATAATCCTGGAATTGATCTCCACCGGCATGGCCGTACCATCCCTGCGCAGGTGTGCCGATTCGAAAACCGCACCGCCTTTCTCGATTTCATCGAGCCGCTTCGGAACCTTGGCGGCAAATTCGGGCGGGTCAAGCCGGGTGATGTGCATCCCGACCATCTCGTCCCTGGTATAACCGAGCCGCTCGTGACCGGTGCGGTTGATGTCCCGGATGACCCCGTCCAGATCAAGGATTAGCAGACAATCGGGGGCAAGATCGAACAGGTTGTGGAATCTTTCTTCGCTCATGGTGATGTGTGGATCGCCGTTGGAATAACCGTTTCCAGTATAACCTCAAAGCAGCCAAGAAGCCCCGATTGGATTCCGCAAGGCACAGCAAAACGCCGGATTATCCGTGCAAGGCGAAGGCCGCGAAATCTCTCGCGATGCGCCGGAACCGGAAGATGTTGCAGAAGTGCCGGAGGAACTCCGGAAAGCGCTACAACCTGAATCGGTCAATCCAGAAGGTGCGGAGCATGTAGCGAATTGGTTGGCTGAGAGGCTTAATTTTCAAGCTGGTGCGTAGAACGCACCCTACCCACCAGAAGCCACCCAAAAACCTCTGAAAAACGTAGCGAGCGAAGCTGAGACAAGGCAAAAAATGGTGAGAAACCGGAATGTGCATTTAGCACATGAGGATTTTGAACCATTTTTTAACGCAGTATCAGCGAGTGCAGTAGTTTTACAGAGGTTTTTTAGTGGAGATGCCCGCTCTCGGCGTCATGCACATGCCCATGTTCCAGTTCTTCTGCGGTGGCCGGACGCACGCCTGTCACGGTACAGTTAAAAGTCAGCGTCTTGCCCGCCAGCGGATGATTGCCGTCCACCGTTACTTCGTCGTCGGTCACATCCACCACGGTGAACAGCAGATAGTCGTCCTCGTCTGCATCTTCCGGGCCACCCTCGAATTGCATGCCGACTGCGACCTCCTTCGGGAAGGAACTGCGCGCTTCGACTTCCACCAGGGTGTGATCGTATTCGCCAAAGGCATCATCGGGCTGCATCGTGACGCTGCATTGATCGCCGGCTTTCTTGCCGTGCAAGGCTTCTTCGACCAGCGGGAAGATGCCGTCGTAGCCGCCATGCAGGTAGCTGATCGGGGTTTCGACCTGTTCCAGCAGCTCGCCGGTTGAATCGAACAATTCATAGTTCAGGGAAACAACGGTATCTTTGGCGATCTTCATTTCAGTTCCTTTATCAAATTCAGTACTTCCTGCGCATGTCCGTGTGCCTGCACACCATAAACGACATGACGCAGATCGCCGTTCTGATCGATCACGAACGTGGAGCGCTTGATAGAGAGCTTTTTCTGCCCATCCACCTCCTTCTCGTACATCACGCCATAGCGTTTGCAGATGCGGGCGTCCGGATCGGAAAGCAGCAGCACCGACAGGCCGTATTTGTCGCGGAACGACGCATGGCTCAGACAATCATCGCGGCTGATGCCGATCACAACGGTGTCGAATTTGGCAAACTCCTCTTCGAGATTGCTGAACTCATTGGCCTCCAGGGTACAGCCCGGTGTGTCGTCCTTGGGATAGAAATACAGCACGACATTTTTTTTGCCTTGCTGTGATGTGAGACTGAAAGTCTGCATGTCGGCATCCGGCAACTCGAAGTGCGGCGCTTCCATCCCGGTAGTGAGCTGTACAGACTGCATTGATGTTTCCCCCTGTCACGCATTTTAAACACATTTCGGTCGCGTCATAATAATTTTTTCAGCATCGCCGGACCGTACATGGTGAGGCTATAATTCGTGCGGTGAAAAAACAGACTTGCCCTGCCCGGCGGGCTGACCTTCAATGAATTTCTGCGCGGCTATTGGCAAAAAAGCCGTTGCTGAAGCGGTACGGCTATAACCGGCGTCTTGTGCCGGGTCAGCCGGAATGAGCCGAAGATAAAGCCGGCGCAGTCATCGTTATCTATTGTGAATCGGGATTTGGAGCAGATCATGAGTGAATATACTATACAACACACCAGGCTGGACGGCATAGAAGACTACGCCAACGCACTCGACAAGCTGTGCAAACTGGCGGAACACAACCTGTATCTGTTCGAAAAGAATTATGATGGTCTGGGTTTCAACTCCGAAGCGCGTTATGCGACGCTGCGGAACTTTTTACTCTCCAGTTCCACCCATCGGCTGTTCGTGCTGGCTCACGACACGCACTATCTGTCCACGCTGTGTCCGCGCATGATGATGTTGCTGCGCCAATTCGGCACCAGCATGTTCATCCATGAAACCCCGAAACATATGCAGCAAATCACCGAACCTTTCTCCGTCGCGGATGACGCGCATTTTGTGCGCCGCTTCCACTTCGACGATCCGCGCGGTATCTTCGGAATGCACGATCCGGAAAACGCGCGTGCCTTGAAATCGCGCTTCATGGAAATGTGGGCGTCTTCCCATCCGGGCGTTTCCTCCACCAGGACAGGGTTATAAAAAAGCCGCCGGCCTGCTGAATCTTCAACTGCCGCACCCGAAGCTGCCGCTGATGTGATGAAGAAGTAAACCAGCCCCTCCTCAAGCAACAAAAAAGCCGGCGCGAGCCGGCTTTTTTATTTCCGTCGTCCCGATCCTATGAAACCGTTACGGAACCACCTTCAATTGAAAGGAACGGCCATTGTTGGCTGCCGGATTCAAGTTCTGCTCGATCTTTCCCAGATTTGGAACACTGAAACAAAGGGTTTTATTGTTCCATACATGCGGCTCCAAATAGATGCCCACCAGCATGTTCTTCGGCGCATACCCCATCTTGTAATCCTTGATCATCTTGAAGATACGCCCAGAACTGCAATCCTGCTCACGGATGACCATTTGTTTCAAGGCATCGCTTTCCAGTGCAGCGCCGTCCGGGCCGACAAATCGCACATAAACAAGATTCTCCTGATCCATACGCTCTGCCGACATGGACATTATCAAACGGTCACTGCCCGCATAACTGTAAGATGCCACGCCCAGCATGGCAATAACCGCCAGAAAAACATCCGCCAACCGCATCTTCATGATACCCCTCCAAACAAATCAACCAGACCCGCATATCCCTGCTGCATTCGACGGTATACATTACAAGCTTATCGTGTACGGCGCAATATCCGGTCCTGGGTATTCTGACCTCACAATGGATACTTGATTCCCTGATGTCCCCATCAGGCGATTTCGCGCCAGGCGAACCCGTCTTCCTGCGTTGCCACACCCACCCAACTTTCTTCACACGCAGCCGCGACACTCAGGGCTCGCACGGCAAGCTCAGGCGTATTATTTTTGCGGCTCAGATGCGCGGCGATCAGATGCTGCAAGTTGCTCGCATCCAGTTTGGCCAGGATACCGGCAGCTTCCTGATTGTTCAGATGGCCGAGGCGCCCGCCCACGCGCTGCTTCAGGCTAAGCGGATAATCGCCCTTCATCAACATGTCGCTGTCGTGATTGCACTCCAGCACCAGCGCATCGCAACCGCTCAGCGTCTGCTCGATATGCGCCGTACTGCATCCGGTATCGGTCAATACGGCCAGCCGCCGCGCGCCGTCGCTGAAAACGAACTGCACCGGCTCGGCAGCATCATGGGGGACCGGATAGGGAGTGACTTCGATGTCACCGATTGCGAATGCCTGGTGCGGATCGACTTCGTTGAGCTGCGCGATACCGGCAAAAACTTTCGCCTGACTGTACAGCGTGCTGTGGGTGAGCCAGACCGGAAGATTGAATTTGCGCGCCAGCCGGGCCACGCCGCCGATGTGATCGCCGTGCTCGTGGGTGACGACGATTCCGCTCAACTGCTCTGGAGTCACACCCAGCCGCGCCAACCGCGATATGGTGTCTTGCAGGCCGAACCCGCAGTCCATCAGCACCAGCGTCCGGCCGGCTGCTGCCAGCAGCGCGTTGCCTTCGCTGCCGCTACCGAGTGAAGCGAACCGCATGGACATCGGAGGTTTCCATTACCTTGAGCCGGACGAACCGGATCCAAAAAAATGTAGGGTGGGCAGGCCTTATCTGCCCACGGGGATTGGTGGGCAGATAAAGCCTGCCCACCCTACAGCCTCCTGCTCCATGATTGAAATATCCTTGCTATGCAAGAATGTGTGGAGTATGAGGTTTACTGATTGATGTTCTTATAGATTTCCTCGGTCAGCTGTCTGGTCACCTTGTTGCTTGCTCCGTCCTGATCGGTGACTGAGACTTCGCAAACAGTGCCGCCATCCTTGACGTTCACACGATAACCTTTGCCGGCCTGTTCGCTTTCCTTCCAGAACTTCAACTTGTCCAGCCAACCGCTCCGGACTTTAACCGGACGCAGGAAATAAACGCCCTTTTCGCGATCCTTGTCCTCCACCCCCAAACCGGCACTCTCGATAGCCAGCCCTGCTTTACGCCAGACCCTGTCGAACGGATCGTTCACCACGATGATGATGCCGCCGCCGGAAATCTCGCGCAGGCTGGCCGTCCCCACCGGTTCGGTCGTGCTGATCGTTGCCGCACCGGATGCAGCCACCGTGCTGCCCGCTGCCATCACATCGGCCGCCGCCACCGCGCTGGTCGCCTGCGCTTCGCTGACGCCGAAACGCACCATCAGGCGCTGCAACATGATCGCCTCCATCTCGGGATCGTTGGCACGCGTCTGCCATTTGGAGGCGGTCTTGTCTTCGGAGAACACCTCTTCCTTGCCGCGATGGGTGATATAAATCTCGGTGCTTACGCCGTCCTTGCCGCGCTCCAGACGCGTGAGATACTGATCGCGCTCGCCGGATGAATAGACTCTGTCGAACACCTTGCCGAGCACGTTCCGGATCGCGCTCTTCGGGACCTTGGCGCGATTTTCCACCCAATCGGTTTCCATCACGCCTGCCGCCTGTTCTTCGCTCATGATGGACAGCCCGGTCTCCTGCCAGAACGCCTTGACCACGGTCCAGACTCTCTCCGGCTTGTCCTTCACCACCAGCCAGCGCCGCGCGCCGTCCCGTTCCAGACGCACGCCCTGCACCTCCGGCAATACCGCGCCAGGACCCTGGGCAGCGCCGCCCCTGCTGTAATCAGAATAGGTCGCGACCCCTTCGACTGTACTCAGTGCCGGGGTTGCACCATCGCCCTGCGGCACCTTGTAGCGTTCATCAGTTCCGGGCGTGGTCAGATCGGGCGGCACTTCGAGTTTCGGCACCTGCATCGCAGCGGCGCGGTAATCGATACGCTTGTCCGAACTGATCGTGCTGCAACTTGCCATCGAAACCAGCACCACAACGGAAATCGCGATTTGCAAAACCTTCATTGATTCTCTCCAGCGATACAACTGATTGAACAAGGGCATTTACAACACACCGGCCTGACGCATCGCTGCCTCGACCGCCGCATGTGCGGATTGCGACAAGGGTGTGAGCGGCAGCCGCAATATGTTCTTCATTTTCCCCATGCGCGCCACTGCCCACTTCACCGGAATCGGGTTGGCTTCGACGAACAAACTGCGGTGCAAGCCGAGCAGGCGGAAATTTATCTCGCGCGCCTTTGCGACTTCGCCGTTTAGCGCGGCAGCACACATCTCGTGCATCAGCCTGGGCGCGACGTTCGCCGTCACGGAGATCGTGCCATGCGCGCCGAGCAGCATCAACGCCAGCGTGCTGGCATCGTCGCCGCTATACACCGCAAAATCCCTGGGGGCGCGCTGCAGCAGATCGCTGCCGCGCTCGATGTCGCCGGTCGCGTCCTTGATACCGGCGATATTGGGAATCTGCGCCAGGCGCAACGCCGTGTCGTTGCTCATATCGGCAACAGTGCGCCCCGGCACGTTATACAGGATGTGCGGCATGTCCACCGCCTCGGCGATGGCCTTGAAGTGTTGATACAAACCTTCCTGGGTCGGCTTGTTGTAATAAGGGACGACCGTCAGCGAAGCGTCCGCGCCGGCCTTTTTCGAAAACGCGGCCAGTTCGATCGCTTCGGTTGTGGAATTCGCGCCGGTACCGGCGATGATCGGAATGCGTTTCGCGGCGTGCTCCACGGCAACCTGGATCAGCATCTCGTGCTCGGCCACATCCACGGTGGGCGATTCTCCGGTCGTGCCGACCACCACAATGCCATCCGTACCCTGTTCGATATGGAAATCGATCAACGCCCGGAACGCGACCAGGTCGAGACTGCCATCCTGGTGCATAGGCGTGACGATTGCTACCATGCTGCCTGTGATCATTTTGTTCTGCACTCGTCAAAAGCGCGCATTTTACCCGAATACCTACCCGCACCAAAGGGCTACGCGACAAAAAACATCCGACTGTGGAATAATGCCGCCACTCTTGAATCCTGGCGGCATCATGTCTTCAATCACCCTTACCACCCTGCATCCCGGCGACATCGCCACCATAGTCGCGATACATGCCGAGGAAGCGCTGCATCTGCGCCTGCTCGCGCTGGGCTTCCGCAACGGCAAGCAGATCGAAATGATACGCAAAGCAAGCTTCTCCGGCCCGCTGCAAGTTCGCATCGGCACCACCGACATCCTGCTGCGGCGCATCGAAGCCACCAAGATCACCGTGAAAAAATTATGAAGCGCATCGCCTTGCTCGGCATGCCCAACACCGGCAAATCCACGCTGTTCAACCGCATGACCGGTGGTGCGGCGCGGGTCGGCAACTGGCCGGGCATCACCGTCGAATTGCTCAGCGGCAAGATCCTGTTGGGCAGCGACATGGTGGAGATCATCGACCTGCCCGGCATCTACGACCTGCACGGCTTCTCGGACGACGAACAGGTGGTGCGCCACTTCCTGCGCGACAACGTGCCCGACCTCACGCTGGTCATCCTCAACACCACGCAGATCGAGCGCCAGATGAGCCTGCTGCTGCAACTCAAGCAACTCGACATGAACATCGTGGTGGTGCTCAACATGGCGGATGAAGCGAAGAAATTCGGCATCAGCGTCGATGTGGAAACGATGTCCGAGCTGCTGGAGATGCCGGTCTTCCTGCTCAGCGCGAAATATGGCAGCGGTTACCCGGAAGCGATGCAAGCCGTCGTCAAGGCCCTGCGCTACCCCACGCCCGGCATGGCGGAAGAGCTGCGCAGCCAACTGGAAAAGGACGAACAGATCGAAGCGGAAATGTCGCACGTGCTGAAGAACACCGTGCAGATCCCGGTGCAGTTGTCGGACCGGCTCACTGAAAGACTGGACAGCATCATGCTGCATCCGTGGCTGGGGCTGCCGATCTTTTTCGCCGTGATGTACCTGGTGTTCCAGGGCGTGTTCTTTCTCGGACAACCATTGCAAGGCCTCGTCGGCGACCTGCTCGGCTGGTTCCGCGAAGCCGCGCTCGACCCGCTGCTGGGCGGCCTGCCGCAGGCCGCGCAAGGCTTGCTGCTGGACGGCATCTACAACGGCGTGACCACTGTCGCGGCTTTCGTGCCCATCATCGTGCTGTTCTTTCTGTTCATGGCGATCGTGGAAGACAGCGGCTATCTGTCGCGTGCCGCGTTTCTGATGGATGCGCTGATGTCGCGCCTGGGACTGGACGGACGCGGCTTCGTGATGCTGCTGATGGGCTTCGGCTGCAACGTGCCCGCGCTGATGGGCACGCGCGTGATGCGCTCGCGCGCGATGCGATTGCTCACGATGCTGGTGATCCCGCTCTCGCTGTGCTCTGCGCGCCTGCAGGTATTCATCTTCTTCACCGCCGCGCTGTTCTCGGCGCAGGCTGCGCCTGTCGTGCTGTTCAGCCTTTATCTGTTCAGCTTCGCCACCGCGATACTCACCGCGCTGATATTCAAGGGCCGCTTCAAGAACAACGAGCCGTTCGTGCTGGAACTGCCGCCATACCGCTTCCCCACCCTGCGCCAGATGGTATTGCGCGGCTGGCTGGAAGTGCGCCACTTCCTGCGCCGCGCCACCAAGTTCATCGTCGCCGGCGTGGTGTTGGTATGGCTGCTCACCAATCTGCCGCCGTCCGCCGCCCCCGCCAGCGCAGACACCTGGGCGGGCATGATAGGCAGCGCGCTGCACCCATTCTTTGCGCCGCTCGGCATCAACGAACAACTCACGATCGCGCTGATCTTCGGCTTCATCGCCAAGGAGATCGTCATCGGCGCGCTCGCGGTGATCTATGGCCTGGGCGGCGATGCGCTCGGCGGCGCGATCGGCCAGCAACTGGACTGGGTGCAAGCCTACAGCTTCATGCTGTTCACGCTGCTCTACACCCCCTGTCTGGCCACCATCGCCACGCTGCAAAGCGAATCCAAACAGACCAGTTTCACCGCGCTGTCCCTCGCCTGGTCGCTGGGGCTGGCATGGCTGGTGAGCTTCGTGTTCTATCAGGGCGCGAGGGCGCTGGGATATTAAGTCATGCAGGGCGGAAGCCCCTACGAAAAACTTTTGTCCGGGCACCCGGCAGGGGCGTTCCGCCAATAGTTAACCATGCGGCGGAACCGCTGTGCGTTCCGCCCTACGTTGCCTGAATATTCTGGCGCATATTCATAACGCGCACAGGTAAAGAAACGGTGAACTCGACATAACTATTGAAAGTGAAGCCATGAAGAAAACCGCAATCGCAATCCTTTTGCTGCTCAGCGTAACAGCTTGCACAGGCACCAAAGTAACGCCGCCAATAGAGCCGCCTGTGGTAGAGCGGCCCCCGGCAAGGATAGCGCTCGCATTGGGCGGCGGCGCTGCACGCGGCTTTGCTCACATTGGTGTGATCAAGGCGCTGGAGGCGCAGGGCATCTCTCCCGACATCGTCGTGGGCACCAGCGCCGGTTCCGTCGTCGGTGCACTCTATGCGTCCGGACTCAACGGCTTTCAAATACAGGAACTGTCCATGAACATGGAGGAAGACCAGGTTCTCGACGGTTCGGGCATGTACCGATGTATTGTCGAGACCGTGATCTCGGACAAGCGGGGTTGCATCAAGGGGCAGGCACTGCAGGATTTTATCAACAGGAATGTCAAAGGCCGCCCGATAGAAAATCTCAGCAAGACCTTTGCCGCAGTGGCAACCAACCTGAGCAACGGTGAAATGATGGTATTCCAGACCGGCAATACCGGCATGGCGGTTCGGGCGTCCTCTTCCGTGCCGGTGTTTTTCCAGCCCGTCATGATCAACGCCAAGGATTACGTGGATGGCGGACTGGTAGCTCCTGTTCCGGTAAGCGCGGCTCGCACACTTGGTGCGGATTTCGTCATCGCCGTCGACATTTCAGACCGCCCCCAGGACAGAAAAACAGCAGGGATCGTCGACATACTGTGGCAGACCTTTACCATCTTTGGGCAGACGATCAATCGTTATGAGCTTCCCAAGGCGGATGTGGTCATCCGGCCCGTCACATACGGCATCCCCGCTACCGATCTGAGTGGCCGCAATATAGCCGTACTTGAGGGAGAAAAGGCCGTCGCGGCAATCTTGCCGGAGTTGAAGGCCAGGTTGGCGATATTGAATGAGACACGCCATGTAGCGGGGATGCCCTGAATGAAAAGGAATAGACTCCGATACCAATGGCACTAACTTAAGCATGCTGCAATATGCTGCTGTTGCTGCTCCATAAGTTGCGCACGCAATATTTGACGCGGTTTCGTGAGCAATTGAAACGGTTTCGGTCTTCGCTTCAGCGCGCGTGGTTCAACCCGTCCTG
>DATBWQ010000140.1:0-4743 GCA_036514695.1 Gallionella sp.
CGTCTTTTGGATTGTGTGTCGTGCGCACAGCGCACGCTACGCTGGCTTGTTACGATTCCAATATAAGGCGGCGTTTGTCTTGCGGAAATTGTTCTTGTGCAAGCTGTAATTTCAGGATCTGCTTCGATAGAGCTGATTCCGGCCACGCACTTTGGCAACATACAAAGCCTGGTCGGCTGAATCAACAAGCTCCTGTGCCGAAGCTGCGTGTTCTGGAACGCTAGCCACCCCGATACTGACGGTAATCGACAGATCATGGCCTTCATTAAGCTTGAATAAATGCCCTTCAATGGCGATGCGCATACGCTCACCGATAATCATCGCGCCTGCGGTATCTGTTTCAGGAAGAATGACTGCGAATTCCTCGCCGCCATAACGGCAAACCTTGTCGATAGAGCGTGACTGTTGATGGATGATGTTTCCGGATTCCCTGAGAGCCATGTCACCTGCGACGTGCCCGAACTTGTCATTGACACCCTTGAAATGATCAAGATCGAGCATGAGCAGCGAAACCGGTGCTTTGGAGCGTTGCGACCGAGCGACCTCATCCTCCAGCATGGTGTAAAAGGTGATATGGTTGAACAGGCCGGTGAGACCATCACGCGTCGCCAGATGGTGCATGGCTTGCTGATGTTGTTCAATCAATTGGCCTACTTTACCCGTCAATAACCAGAAAAAGGCGAACAATAAACTGCCTCCTGTTATCCCCAGAACCAGCCCCAGAAATAGCGTGTTCCGCGCATTCAACACCTTTGAAGTCACATCGACAAGCATGACGATACTGCCCACTTTACGCTCTTCTATATCCAGGATGGGGAACGATATTGCGCGAAAATCTGATTTTTCCTGCGATACTTCCATCATGGACTCTGTTGCCGGGAATATCCTGTTCGACATGATCACGGACATCTCGGGTGTCATGTCTTTGAGGGATTGAGCGCTGGGAGCTACATCCGGAAAACGGTCCCATTCAGTCAAGCTGGCGGGGTCCGGCATGCTTTGCTGCCACGCCTCACGTTTCAAGAACTCCTTCGATAGAAATTCGAATATCTGGACGCCAAGAGATTTTTGTATATCCTTCAATAGATGACTTGTATCCACCCCCAATTCGATGAACCCGATCAAGTGCTGTTTCGCTTCTCCATTATACAAAGGGCTGACGAAACGCAAGGTCAGCGTCCCCTCCGGCCCGAGTTCGACGCCATGCGCGGGTGCTTTAGTAAGCTGCGCGTCAAGTGTTGTAACGCGATTTGTCACATCGCCGAAATGAGCGGGATTATGCGCACGCAGTAAAACCCTCCGGTCAGCCCCAATAAAGTAGAGGTGCGTGATCTCATATTCTTTTTGCAGCGTGGCAAAAATAGGCGCAGCAGATTTCGATAGTTTTGCGCGGTCTTTTTTCGCCAGCGCACTGCGCATTTCCGCATTCTGGGCCATCATTCCCGTGATTCCGGCGAGCATCCCGGTCAAATGCTCCAAATTGTCCTGATAAACTTCATTCGACGATGTGTGCAGCATTTGCACTTCGCGGCTGATCTCGTCGTTTGCATGGCGATACACCGCCGCGATCAATGTGCCTATCATGATGAATATGATGACCATGACCGGCCCCAGGAACAGCCATCTGAGTTGCGCAGTTTGGATACCGGTCACTTGTGAAGGGATTGTTTGCGTGTTTGCAGGCATAGAAGCATCAGGATTGAGCGCCCTGAACAGAGCCTTGAATGAATTGACCATGCGTGACCTTTTCAATGTTCAAATATAAATTCGACAACGCGGACAAAAAATCCGCTCGTCAGAAAAACGTTTTGCCATCGGGGCCGAGTGTCGTGCGCACAGCGCACGCTACGCGGGCTTCCCGAACATAGACTTCAAATATTTCCCCGTCACGCTGTGCTTGTTCTGCGCGATGTCCATCGGTGAGCCTTCGGCGATGATGCGGCCCCCGCCGTCGCCGCCTTCGGGGCCGAGGTCGATCACCCAATCGGCGGTCTTGATCACGTCGAGATTGTGTTCGATCACCACCACGGTGTTGCCCTGGTCGCGCAGCTTGTGGATCACCTTGAGCAGCAGCGCGATGTCGTGAAAATGCAGGCCGGTGGTTGGTTCATCGAGGATGTACAGCGTGCGTCCGGTGTCGCGCTTGGATAGCTCCAGAGACAGCTTGACGCGCTGCGCTTCGCCACCGGACAGCGTGGTGGCGGATTGCCCCAGCGTGATGTAGCCCAGACCGACATCCAGCAGGGTTTGCAGCTTGCGTGCGATGACAGGCACCGGCTTGAAGAACTCGTGCGCCTGCTCCACCGTCATCTGCAATATCTGGTGGACGTTCCTGCCCTTGTACTGGATCTCCAGCGTCTCGCGGTTGTAGCGCTGGCCGTGGCATACGTCGCAAGGCACATATACATCCGGCAGGAAGTGCATCTCGACCTTGATCACGCCATCGCCCTGGCAGGACTCGCAGCGTCCGCCCCTGACGTTGAACGAGAAGCGCCCCGGGCCGTAGCCGCGTTCGCGCGCCGGCGGCACAC
Organism: Gallionella sp.; assembly: GCA_036514695.1. GTDB lineage: Bacteria > Pseudomonadota > Gammaproteobacteria > Burkholderiales > Gallionellaceae > Gallionella. The sequence continues at coordinate 2,532 of DATBWQ010000140.1, forward strand.
CGGCAAACAACTCGCGGACCGGGGTGAACAGGCCGGTGTAGGTCGCCGGATTGGAGCGCGGCGTGCGGCCGATCGGGCTTTGATCGACATTGATCACCTTGTCGAAGAATTCCAGCCCGCTGATCCCGGCGAACGGCGCCGGCTCGGTGCTGCTGCCGTACAGATGTTGCGCGACGGCGGGATACAGCGTGTCGTTGATCAGCGTGGATTTGCCGGAGCCGGATACGCCGGTCACGCACACCATCAGGCCGACCGGCAGATTCAGCGTCACCTGCTTCAGATTATTGCCGCTTGCACTGACGATCTGCAGCATCCGTTTCGGATCCGGAGCATGATATTTTTTCGGCATCGCGATGCTGCGGCGGCCGGTCAGATAATCGGCTGTCAGCGATTCTTTGTTCCGGCAGATCTCATCCGGCGTGCCCTGCGCCACGATCAACCCGCCGTGTTCGCCCGCGCCCGGCCCCATGTCCACCACATGATCGGCGGCGCGTATCGCCTCTTCGTCGTGTTCCACGACGATCACGCTGTTGCCCATGTCGCGCAGTTTTTTGAGCGTGGCAAGCAGGCGATCGTTGTCGCGCTGATGCAGGCCGATTGAAGGCTCGTCCAGCACATACATCACACCGGTCAGGCCGGAGCCGATCTGCGACGCGAGGCGGATGCGCTGTGATTCGCCGCCGGACAGGGTTTCGGCGGAACGTTCCAGCGACAGATAATCCAGGCCGACATTGTTCAGAAAGATCAGCCGGCTGGAGATCTCATGCACGATCCGTTCCGCGATCGCCTGCTTGCTGCCTTGCAGCGTCAGTCCCTGGAAGAAAGTCAGTGCCTGCTTCAATGGCAGCGCGCTAATCTGATAGATATTCCGTTCCGCGACGCGCACATGGCGTGCTTCCAGACGCAGGCGCGTGCCCTTGCATTCCGGGCAGGCGCAGTTGTTCAGATATTTCGCCAGCTCCTCCCGCACGGCGGGCGAATCGGTCTCCTTGTAGCGGCGTTCCAGATTGTGGACGATGCCCTCGAAGGCGTGCTTGCGCAGCGCCGGTTTGCCGCGATCGTTCATATACTGGAACGCGATCTCTTCGCGGCCAGAGCCGTACAGGATGATGTCCTGGATTCTCTCCGGCAGGCTCTCAAAGGATTGCTCGATATCGAAGCTGTAGTGCCTGGCGAGTCCGGCGAGCAACTGGTGATAGAACTGGTTGCGTCTGTCCCAGCCCTTGATCGCACCGGAACTCAACGAAAGCTGCGGGAAGGCGACGATGCGTTTCGGGTCGAAAAAGCTGATGTTGCCGAGCCCGTCGCACTTCGGGCACGCGCCCATCGGATTGTTGAACGAGAACAAACGCGGTTCCAGTTCCGGCAGCGAGTAGCTGCAGATCGGGCAGGCAAATTTAGCCGAGAACATGTGTTCTTTGCCGGTATCCATCTCCACCGCCGCCGCGCGGCCATCGGCGTGACGCAGCGCAGTCTCGAACGATTCGGCCAGGCGCTGCTTGGATTCCGCATTGACCTTCAGCCTGTCCACCACGATTTCGACAGTGTGCTTCCTGGTCTTTTGCAATGCAGGCAGCGCGTCGATCTCATACACCTTGCCATTGATGCGCAGCCGCGTGAAACCCTGCGCGCGCAGCTCGTCGAACAGATCAGCCTGCTCGCCCTTGCGTTCGATCACCAGCGGCGACAGGATCATGATGCGCGTGCCCTCCGGCAATTCCAGCACGTGATCCACCATCTGGCCCACGCTCTGCGCCTGCAACACCAAGTCATGCTGCGGACAATACGGATCACCGGCGCGCGCGAACAACAGGCGCAGGTAATCGTGTATCTCGGTGACGGTGCCGACCGTGGAGCGCGGGTTGTGCGAAGTGGCTTTCTGCTCGATCGCGATGGCCGGGGACAAGCCTTCGATCATGTCCACATCCGGCTTTTCCATCAATTGCAGGAACTGCCGCGCGTAGGCCGACAGCGATTCCACATAACGGCGCTGCCCCTCGGCATACAAGGTGTCGAATGCGAGCGAGGACTTGCCGGAACCGGACAAACCGGTGATCACCACCAGCTTGTGACGCGGAAGATCGAGGCTGATGTTCTTCAAGTTGTGGGTGCGGGCACCGCGTATGCGTATCTGTTCCATGCCATCCATCTTGATTGAGGCGACCTGACAGTTTACGTGATTTTTAATGCTTTCCCAACCCGCGCAACCACG
>DATBWQ010000141.1:0-8673 GCA_036514695.1 Gallionella sp.
CTGGTGGCTCTTCGCGCACGAGATCATCGTAGAAGATGAATTCGTCGCAATTGGCGGTCAGCAGGTCAGAGGTCGAGTTCTTGACCCCGACGCCGATCACTGTCTTGTTGTTCTCGCGCAGCTTGCTGACCAGCGGTGAGAAGTCGGAATCGCCGCTGATGATCACGAAGGTATCAACGTGGGCCTTGGTGTAGCACAGGTCCAGAGCGTCAACCACCATTCGGATATCGGCTGAGTTCTTGCCCGACATCCGCACGTGCGGAATCTCGATCAATTCGAACGAAGCCTGGTGCATCTGCGCCTTGAACGCCCGATAACGCTCCCAATCGCAGTAGGCCTTCTTGACCACGATGCTGCCCTTGAGCAGCAGGCGCTCCAGCACTTTCTTGATATCGAACTGCGCGTACTTGGCGTCGCGCACGCCCAGCGCGATGTTCTCGAAATCGCAGAACAAGGCCATGTTGGTGATCTCGGGTTGAGCTGCCATTTGTGTCTCCTATTGTTTTTCCTTGCCTAATTCCAATTTTATTCCAAACGTGCAATTTGTAGGGCGGGCTTTGCCCGCCGGATTATTTTGTCGGGCAAAGCCCGACCTACAAATCGTTTCATTTTGAAGTAGAAATGGAATAACTCCAGTTCGGAATAAACATGTGCTACAGAACCTTGCCGGGATTCATCAGCCCGTGCGGGTCGAGTACCTGCTTGATGTTGCGCATCAGCTCCAGTTCCAGCGGGTCTTTGTAGTCGCGGATGGTGTCGCGCTTGAGCTGTCCCAGACCATGCTCGGCGCTGATGCTGCCATTGAGTTCGCGCACCACCGCATACACCAGTTTGTTCACCGCAGCTTCCTGCTGCGTGATGAAGGTCTTGTTCTGTCCGGCATCCGGCATCGAGACGTTGTAATGGACATTGCCGTCGCCCATGTGCCCGAATGACACGATGCGTACGCCCGGAAAGGCGTTGCACAATGCGGCATCGGCACGCGAAATGAACTCCGCCACGCGGCTGACCGGCACGGATATATCATGCTTGATACTGACGCCTTCGCGCTTCTGCGCCTCGCTGATGCTCTTGCGCAGCATCCACCACTTTTCCGCGGCATCTGCATCAGTGGTGACGGATCGCTCCAATACACCCGGCCCGAAACTCTGCAGCGCTGCACGCAACGCGTCGTCCAGCAAGCCCGGCAAAACATCGCTCGATTCGATCAGCAGATAATATTCGTACTGCCCGGTGAATGGTTCGCTGGTCCCGGGAATGTGCTTGAACACCAGGTCCAGACAACTGCGCGAAATGATCTCGAAACTGCTCAACGTGTCGCCACAGTTTTCACGCACATGCGCCAGCAGCCGTACTGCCACATCCGCGTCGGCGATCGCGACACAGGCGGTTGCGGTGGATTGCGGCCGCGGGAACAGCTTGAGCACGGCGGCGGTGATGATGCCCAGCGTGCCTTCCGCGCCGACGAACAGATGCTTCAGATCGTAGCCGGAGTTGTCTTTGCGCAGGCTGCGCAGACCGTTCCAGATGCGTCCATCCGGCAACACCACTTCCAGACCCAGCACCAGATCGCGTGTATTGCCGTAGCGCAGCACATTGATGCCGCCCGCATTGGTGGAAAGATTGCCGCCGATCTCGCAATACTTTTGTGTGGCTGTCAGCCCCAGCGGGAACAAGCGATTGTTTTTCTCTGCCGCCTCGCGCACATCGGCCAGCTTGCAGCCCGCCTCGACGGTCATCGTGAAATTGGTGGCATCAAACGCACGGATGCGGTTCATATGCGACAGGTTCAGCACGATCTGATTACCCTGCGGCAGCGGCACGCTCCCTCCGCACAAGCTGGTGTTGCCGCCCTGCGGAACGATGGCGATTCGCCTGTCCGCACACAGTTTCACCACCCCGGCAACCTGCTGCGCATCCGAAGGCAACACCGCCGCCAGCGCGTTGCCCGAATAGCGGCCGCGCCAATCGGCACAATACGGCGCAGCCGATTCACCGGTCAGCACGGCGGCGCTGCCTACTATCGCGGACAAGGAATGGATCAAATCTGCACGGCTCATCACTGCTCGCAAAACTTATCGGTCGAAAACATAACGTGCAGGATGATCAGTATCCTGTTCTGGTGTGCACCCATGGTAAATCAGCGCCACTAAATAACTGCGACGAGTTCAGCATAGCATCAAGTCACACAGCAAGGCGATACCGGCCCAAAGACTATTTATGTTCAGGCGACCGCTTTCTTGCCTTCTACCCAGGGTGGTAACAGCTTTGTCACCAGCCACAGCGTGACATAAGGGCAGATGGGCAGGTAACCATGTGGGGTTACCTGACACATCTGAAATGTGAATAAAGATGAAATCCTATTTTGCCAAGCCTGCGATATATTCTGACATAGCCTTGATTTCAGCGTCATTCGCACCAATACCTTTTGGCGGCATCATGCTCATCTTCCAGCCATACGAGCCACCCGTGGTGATACCAGCGGCGAGTTTACTGGCTGCGTCTTTATCACCCTTGTATTTCGCGGAAATATCCATGTATGACGGGCCAACGCCTTTTTTGTCGAGGGCATGGCATGCGCCGCACTTTGCTTTTCCGGCTGCGGGCATATCGGCTGCCAGTGAGGCGCCCGCAATGATCAGGCTTGCTGTTGCGACCATGCTCAAAATTCCAGATTTCATTTTTTTCTCCTTTTTGGTTGTTAAACAAAGATGATACTCATGACCCATGATTTATTTTTTATGAGCAACATGTTCGCTTCGTTCATGGTCAGCGTTTTTCATTCCCCTTGGCAAGGCAGGCGCCGGTTCGGGTACAATTGGATCGTAACTGGCGGTTTGGACAGTGTGCGGATTATGACATTCTGTGCATACCCACCATCTCTTCTTGCCGCCCGTAACCCATGACCCTATCCTTTTCCCATGTATTCCAGCCCTCCAGTCAATGTAAACCGCACCGTGGCAGCCGCCGCATAGTTTTTGGGGCTGATTAAAACTTATCTCATTCCCCTGATGATCAATCAGCTTGTTGCGGTTTGTCGCGCTGTGGCAGTCGAGGCACCAGATCGCTCCTCTTCCGTGCTTCAACTGGAGCGAGTCTTCCACAATATCCTGATGCATTGCGAGAGTCCTTGGTTTTTTATTCTTGGAAAAAGGTACGGTCTTGCCGTCATGACAGACTGCGCAATGCCGAACAGGATCCATGTTGAAATACGCCAGGTGAGGCTCCCTTGGCTTGACAACCGCCTGTGCAAAATCGCCTTTGGTGGCATCATTTATTGCAGGCATCTCGCCCATCGGTATAGTGCCGTCATAAGGGTCTCCCCACCATACAACTTTGCCCGTTCTTTGCGAGCATTTAACATTTGGATACCCATACTCGGGAACGGCATTTTCGACCCTTTCGACAGAGGTGTAGCCTACCCTGCTTTCAAAACAGTTTGTCACAGGCTGAGCACTCTGTGTTTTGGCCGGTTCTGCTTTCGCGGAATATGCGCTTCTATATGCAAACACGCCGCCAATGAGAAAGCAGCACAGAACAAAAAAAACCATTTTTGAAAATTTGCTCCGAAAATTCATTTCAAACATTTCTTTAACTCCCTTATCTTTATTGGGTATAACCCCAATAAATTATCCCGCCAGGAAGCACCACACCCAAACGCCTTGTATCTATGGCGATATGGCATATGCAGCCTCTTTTGAAACCGGCACCCTGTTGGTGTACGTTACTTCACCGGTCAGTATGCCTATTGCGCCTTTTAACGTAAGCGTTAACACCAGAAACCCGTAGGCCCAGCAAAATAGCACGTTGGATACTTCGACGAACGTTGGGTAGTACACCGTATATTCCCCCAGCGGAGACGGGCTGAAAGCCGGGAATACCAGAAAGTACGGCTTTTCCAGCAATATCACCAGAAAGATCACGGCGCAGACTGCAGGCAGGAAGCGATCATAGCTTTTCCTGATTTTCGGGTTGAGGAGCGCGATAAAGGAGCCGGCAATCAGTATCATTATTGACCAGAACCAGGGCACGTACGCGTTGAGTCCATTATGGCCGAACATGCTGTATTTCAATGAAGCAGCGTGCTCGGTACTCGGGTATAGCGCGGTGAAGAACTCCGCGGCGAATACCAGCATCAGTATGCCGAGGCTCCACAGGATGATTTGTGACAGCAGATCAATGACGCTGTCAGCGATCTGAAGTTTGGTGTATTTTCTTATAATGAGAAAGATGATGATGATTACCGCAGGACCCGATGCGCCTGCCATGGACAGGAACGCGAACGGCAGAACCGCAGTGGACCACGCATGCATCCTCGCATTGCTGCTGAGTACGGCGGCGGTGATGATGTGAATCAGCGGCCCCCATGCCACCGCCACATAGATGAGCGGGGTATAGAATATCTTGTTGAGTGGTTCGCCCACGTATCTCTTGTAAAACAGATAGTAGGCGGCTATCAGGTTAAGGATCATGTATACAGTCAGTACGACGACATCGAATGTGAGCATCGAATTGGGAAAGTTGAAGTAACCGAGGCTTGGAATCATGTGCCACAGCCTGTCGGGTCTGCCCACGTGATACACGACCAGAACCATACCGGTGGTTACGAAGCCCAGAGCGATTATCTCGCCGAGCACGGAAAGATCCTTCATGTCCTTGCGCTTGTACATATAGGCTGGAATAATCACCAGCACGGCAGCCGCAGCAACGTGCGCCGTGAAAATAAAGTTCGAGATATACATTTCCCATGTTATCTGGTCAGTGGCACCGATCAGGATGAGGCCCTCGGTGAGCTGCAGGTATGTCGTATAAAGACCAACCAGGATGAACACGCTCAGAAAAAGAAGCCATGAGTAGTACTTTGGCCCGCCTTTGAAGGCATACGACCAGAAGTCAATCACGAAAGACACCAGCTTTTGCATTGTCGTATCCTCAACCCATAAAGTAAAAGAACTTGGGATAGGTATTGAGATCCTCCTTGAACCTGAACACCTTCTTCGTGGCCAAAATCTTCCTTACATCGCTTTCAGGGTCGAGGAGATTGCCGAATTTTCTTGCGCCTACTGGGCATGCCTCCAGACAGGCGGGGGCTCTCCCCTCTCTTGTCCTCTGCAAACAGAATGTGCACTTCTCCATCACACCCATCATGCGCGGTCTGTTGCCATAGTAGTGGGTCTTCGGGTTCATATCTTCCGGGGGAAGATTTGGCTCGCCCCAGTTAAAGCGCCTTGCCTCATAGGGACATGCGAGCTGGCACATGCGGCAACCTATGCACCAGTTGTAATCAATCACGACCACGCCGTTCGGTTCCCTGAAAGTTGCCCTGACAGGGCAAGCCTTGACACAAGGCGGTTTTTCACACTGCTGGCACTGAACAGGGAAATAGAACGAATCCTTTTCAGGCACCTTCTCAGGCTCGTAATAGCGTTCAGTCTCACCGGAAACACCGACAGGGCTGTAAGCATTCCCACCGACCTGGATGCCAAAATTCCCCAACCTATCGGTTTCTGGATAACCCTTGTCCAATTTTTCTTCAGAGAAGGAGAAATTTCCCTTCTCCATCTTTAACACCTTTATCCATTGAATCTCGGGGTCATAACGGGTTTGGTTGTTCTCTTTTACACAGGCATGAACGCAAGTCCTGCAGCCTATACACTTCTGGATATCGAGGGCGTAACCGAACAGGACGTCCTTCAGGGCGGGAGCATTCGAGACTGTCGTCTTCTTCCCGTACTCCTCGGTATACCTCGTTTCCAAACGCTCGATGCACTCCTGCTTTTCCTCTTCACTCATCAGTTCGTAATGACTCTGAAACCACTCCTGGAATACGGCCGCTTCAGCATCCGCAGAGCCAGCAGTCAGCGCCACCGCACCCGCCATGCTTGCAATACCCATATGCTTTAATAAATCACGGCGGGCTTCATCCACATCACCCGTTTCTCTCTCTTTTGTTTCGTCCGACATCAATGCCTCCGGCAATAAGGTGGTAATCAACAGATCGCTATGCAAGTTCTTGGTAATGATTTTTCAGTATTTCATTGACCATCTGTTTTTTTTCATCGTCTGTCATAACCACATATCGCTTCTGCAGCATGACCCTCTCCTGCTGCCGAGCTTCACTTTCATACCGTGCCCTGTTTTTGCTTTTGTCTGAATCCGTCGGCGCGGTTGTCAACGTCTTTGCAACACCGGCTGTTGCAACCACACCAACTGCCGCTACCGCCCTTTTAAAAAGCATCCGTTTGGAAACATCCACCTTCTCATCTTTTTCATTAATCATGGCCACCCCTTTAATTATTCATTCACTAAACAAGGGGAGCATATCTCATGCCAGCACTGTTACTCATCTATATTTATTGGAAAGCCGAGGTATTTATGAATGGAATTTTGTAATTAGGTATTACCCTTTGGAAACACCATTAAACCCAAATAATCCATTAGGACGAAAAATGGCATTCAATCTTGTGATACAGCAACACAGTTCTCCCCCTGACAAGGGGGAGTTAGAGGGGGTTTGCTTTGCGTTAAAACCATAACCCCTCCCGACCTCCCCTTGTCAGGGGAGGAGCGATGTAATCACCAGTTCAAGGGAGATTCACGCCTAATGGATTATCTCGGTTAAAACCACATGATAACCATCAGGTGATACTCTTAACTTTGATCTGGAAGCTTAATACTTTATATCCCACTACGACGATATTTTTCCTGCGCAGAAAATGCCGGTTTCCCAACATCGAAAGGTCTTGAATTATGGACAACATTACCCTGCGCATCACCGGTATGACTTGTGAACATTGCGCGCGAACCATAGAGAACGTCTTGTCCGACTTGCCGGGAATCGTCTCTGCCTCCGTTTCCTATAACGATGGGCTTGCCAGCGTAGCGGCGCAAAGTCAGATCAAGACCGACATCCTGGTGGGTGCGGTCAAAGCCAGTGGTTACACGGCGGAGGTTATGGGTTCGGATGATGCTATGGCAGGCAAAGCAGCCGAAGCCAAGCTGCACATCGCCGTTATCGGCAGCGGCGGCGCGGCGATGGCGTGCGCCTTGCAGGCGGTCGAACGCGGCGCGCGCGTCACGCTGATCGAGCGCGGCACCATCGGCGGCACGTGCGTCAACATCGGCTGCGTACCCTCCAAAATCATGATTCGCGCCGCGCACATCGCCCACCTGCGCACGAGCAGCCCGTTCGATGGCGGCATCTCTGCAAGTATGCCAGTCATTGATCGCTTGGCATTGCTTGCACAACAACAAGGACGTGTGGACGAACTGCGCCATGCCAAATACGAAGGGATACTGGAGCGCACCCCGGACATCAAATTGATGCGCGGCGAGGCGCGCTTCCTGAACGGCCACACTCTGATCGTGCGCCTGAACGACGACAGTCACAAAGTGTCATTTCGCAAGGTGTCATTTGACCGATGTCTGGTTGCAACTGGTGCCATCGCCGCGCTCCCGCAGCTTCCCGGTTTGGGCGACACGCCCTACTGGACTTCGTCCGAAGCGCTGCTTACCCCCACCATTCCACCCCGGCTTGCCGTGATCGGCTCTTCGGTCGTTGCGCTGGAACTGGCGCAGGCATTTGCTCGGCTGGGCAGCAAAGTCACGATCTTGGCACGCCATACCCTGCTCTTCCGCGAAGACCCGGCAATCGGTGCAGCAATCACAACGGCATTCCGCGCCGAAAACATAACGGTGCTGAACGATACGCAGGCAAGTGAAGTCCGCTACGCGAACGGCGAGTTCGTGCTCATCACCAACCAAGACGAGGTGCGTGCCGACCGGCTGCTCGTTGCCACGGGTCGCACACCCAACACGCACAGCCTGTGCCTGGATAGTATCGGTGTAACACTCGGTTCGCAGGGCAATATCGTTATCGACGACCAGATGCGCACCAGCGTACCGAACATATTTGCAGCTGGCGACTGCACCGGCCAGCCACAATTCGTCTACGTCGCAGCCGCTGCCGGCACGCGCGCAGCGATCAACATGACCGGCGGCGAGGCCACCCTCGATCTCACTGCCATGCCAACCGTGGTGTTCACCGATCCGCAGGTGGCGACGGTGGGTCTGTCCGAAGCGGAAGCGCATGAGAAAGGCATCGAGACCGTCAGCCGCACCTTATCGCTCGACAATGTGCCGCGCGCACTCGCCAACTTCGACACACGCGGTTTCATCAAGATTGTCGCGGAAGCCGGGAGCATGCGCCTGCTGGGTGTGCAAGCAGTGACACCGGAAGCGGGCGAGATCATCCAGACGGCGGCCATCGCGATTCGTGCGCGAATGACCGTGCATGATTTGGCCGATCAATTGTTTCCCTATCTCACGATGGTCGAGGGATTGAAACTGTGCGCGCAGACGTTTACCAAAGACGTGAAACATTTATCGTGCTGCGCGGGATGACTGAACAGGATAGACCGGTTTCCTGTGTTTCACATGAAAACTGTGCAGTATTTCCCTTTAACCCAGATAATCCATTAGCCTCGAAACCCCCTCCAGCTCCCCCTTGTCAGGGGGAGTGCCCGGTCTGCCCCTCCCCTGACAAGGGGAGGTTGGGAGGGGTTGGGGTGGAATTTCTGCCTAACAGTTTGTTGAATTTATCCCCCAAACACGTCTACCGAAATAAGGGTAAAGCGTTAATGGTGGAGGCGAATTAAAACGAAAGCGAGATGC